>NZ_JAQFPJ010000032.1:0-37652 GCF_027712065.1 Bacillus cereus group sp. BcHK124 | reverse complement strand
GCTACACCTTTTTCATCCGTTTTCCCTTTTACTACTTCTTTCCCTTGTTCGTTGTAGATTGTAAACTCTGCATTTGGTATTCTTGTAGTCCCATCCGCTATATCTACTTTCGTTATTTCTAACTCACCTTCTACCTTCTTATCTTGAACGATATGTTTAATAATTTCTCCATTCTCTTTTATTTCAAATGTGAACGTCTCTTCATTTATTACATATCCATTTGGTGCTATTGTTTCTTTATACGTGTACTTTCCGTATGGTAGTTTGAATTTCGCTACACCTTTTTCATCCGTTTTCCCTTTTACTACTTCTTTCCCTTGTTCGTTGTAGATTGTAAACTCTGCATTTGGCAATTTCGTATTTCCATCCGCTACATCTACTTTCGTTATTTCTAATTCACCTTTTACATTTTCATTTTTCAGCTCTAATACAGCAGTTTCACCAGTTTTCACTTCAATTTTTTTAACGCTTCCGTCTAACACATATCCAGCTGGCGCTTGAATTTCTTTGACGCTATATATACCGATTGGAAGATTACCTAACTCCGCAATCCCCTTATCATTAGTCGTAACATTTTGTTTAAAGTTTTCATTAGAAACTTCAAACACCGCTCCTTTTAATACTTCCTTTTTTTCTCCTAATTTCATAATCTTTAAAGAGCCTACTGATTCCCAATTTACAACTAAATCTGTACTGATTTTCTCACTATTTCTTTGTAACAATACCGTTGTATTTTGAACTTTTTCTGATCCTTTAAAAGCTATTGCTTGTAAATTTGTTAAAGTAGACTTCACTTTCATTTTAAAATTACCACTACTCGTATTTTTCGGGATTAAAATTTTGAATTTTTCGTTAATTGTTAATATACTTTTCTCTTCTCCATTTTCATTTACAATTCGAAGCCCTTTAGGGGCATTTTCAGGAAGAATTGTATAAGAGCCAGAAACCGCATTTGTTTGCACTGCATAAAATCCTGTTTCTAAATAATCACCTTTTTGTGTAGCAGTTTGCGGATCTACAGGATTAACTTTAAAGAATGTATCTTGTGATCCAGTTTCTTTTTTTGAAGCCTCTACTAAACGCTTCATAAGATTATGTACACGTTCATTTTTTGCAACTAAATCTTCTTCCGTTAATTCATTTGCTGCAATCCATACTGCTAATTGTGTAGCATAATGCGCCTCTTCTACTGTCGCTACCCCTAATTCAGATGGGCTTTTTTGAGGATACCCATTTAATAAAACACGATATACAGCATCAGATGATTTCCCCATCTCAGGCAAATCATCTCCATTTGGAGAACGCAAATCAGGCGTTAAACAATACGCAATACTACCCGAAGCCGTTTTAATTACTTCTGTCTTTATTTCACGCTGTTTCGACTTACTATAACTCCAATCCATCTTATATGTTTCTCTGTTCATTACTTCTGCCTTTACTTGTGGCATTGCAATTCCTAATAAAATAATAAGAGCACCTAAAAAACTAAACCATTTTCCTGCCATCTTTCGTTTCATTCTCTCCACCACCATATATAAATTTCTACATGAATCAATCTTACTGTTTCATTGTACTTATAGTAAAAAAAAGAGAATAGGTGGTTTTTTTGTAGTATCTTGTCGAATTGTTGAGAAAGTTTCACCGTAATAAGCAACTTTAAAATTGTTTGTTGTCATGCTGCTATTGACAAATAAACATTAAACGTTTCCAATTTTCAAACATAATAAAAAAGACACTTTATAAGTGCCTTTTTAACTTACGGAAAACAAATTTCAAACGAATACATATTACTTATCTTTTTCCTTTATCTCCGTCAACAACTCAATCATTTTCTCATTCTGCCTCACTTGTTTCTCTGAATTTTGATAGATGAAACGGACCCATCTTAATATAAAAACAACTATCAATATCGGTAGTAGCGCAATTATCATGCCGAATACCGAGAAATTAGACATCATTTTCCATCACCTCGCTATATACACCTTTCTCCATCCACCCACCAAACCCTTCCATTTTTTACAAATAAAAAAAGAACCTATCAAACGATAGATTCTTCTTTTGCAAACTGAGTAGAACGTCCTCTCGTAATCGAGAAAATCGCACAAAGTAGCGCTAATATAATAAAGCCGCCCCCTACCCAAGCGTTATATATAACAGATGATTTTTCAATAACAACTCCACCTACTGTTGAACCGAGCGCAATCCCTAAGTGAAGGGCAGAGTTATTTAAACTTTGCTGAATACCAGCTGATTCCGGTGCAATTTCAATTAAATAATTTTGTTGTGCTGGTGAAATAGCCCAGCTCAGCATGCTCCAAAGTCCCATCATAATAATGAACAGCGGGAATGAGAATGTCATCATCGGCAATAGGAAGATCGCACACGCAAATACGATAATAATTGAGATAATACTTTTCTTCGATCCCCATTTATCAGCAAGCCAGCCTCCGAAGCCGCCCCCAATTACTGCTGCGATTCCGAAGATGAAGTAAAATACACTAATCCAATTCGCTTCCACATGCATAACATCTTTTAAAAATGGTGTTAAATATGCATATAGTGTTAAATGACCCGTTAAAAATAAGAACGACGTTAACTGTGCACTGACGATTTTTTTATCTTTTAACGTAGCAATTTGTTCTCTTATTGATAATACCGATGTCGGTGGTACTTTCGTTAAGAATAATGAAATACAAGCGATTGCCATCACTGTTAAGATTGAAATGAGCACAAATGGTGCACGCCACCCATATGCATTTCCGAGCACAAGGCCAAGCGGTACTCCAAGTACAAGTGACCCACTAATCCCCATGAAAATGATTCCAATTGCACGCGCACGAAAATGCGGTTCTACAACGCTAGAAGCAAGTGTTACTGACAGTGCAATAATAAGCGAACCACTCGCCGCACAAATCACCCTTGAGAACATTAACATCCCATAATTCACACTAAATGCTGAAATAATATTTCCGATTAAGAAAATTGATAATGCCCCAACATACAATGTTTTTCTTTCAAATTTCCCTGTTAATGCTAATAAAACAGGGCCTGATAAAGCAAATACTACTGAAAATATTGTGATAAGCTGACCAGCTGCACTAATAGATACTCCTAAATCATTGGCAACTAAATCAAGCGTTCCTCCTATAATTAGCTCAACCGTTCCGACTACGAAAGCCGCGATAGCTAAAATATACACACGAAAATTCAAGTCTTTCCCCACGCTTTCTATTTTGGTTACTACGACTATAGTAACCAAAATAGAAGTTGAACACAAGTACAATTTTTTTACAGTAAAAAAGGTAGGCGTATTATACGCCTACCCTTCACTCATGATACTTCATTTTTATTCTTCTTATTTAAATACCAATATACCGGCAGCCCCGTAAATACAATTCCAATTGATAAGAAACAACTTACCGGATCATTGATAATGGCACTACCAATTACAAAGAGCGAGCCGAAAATGGCAACGATTGGTACGATTGGGAATAACGGTACACTGTATGCACGCTCTTTATTCTTATTACGCTTTCTTAAAATGAAGACGCCAATAAACGTCATTACATAGAAAATATAAATAATGAATACGGAAATCTCAGATAGCTTATTCGGATCGCTAATAATCATTAAAATAATTCCTAAAATGATTTCAACAGTAATCGCATTTGCTGGTGTTTTAAATCTTGGGCTTTCCTTCGCAATAAACTTAGCAAATGGAAGTTGTCCACGTTCTGCCATCGACATCGGGATACGTGGGAACGTTAAAATCTTTCCATTTAAACAACCGAAAATAGAAACGATAATACCGATACTAATAATTTTCCCGCCATATTCTCCAAGTAGCATTCCTGCAGCTGTCGCTGTTGCATTTTCTCCAAGGTCTACAATTTGAGTTGCTGGTAATACATTCAGTAACGCCAAATTAATTAATACGTAAGCAGCTGTTACAATTAAAATCCCAACTGTCATTGCTTTCGGTAATAACTTTGTTGGATTCTTCATTTCCCCGCCAATCGAAGCAAGTAAAATCCAGCCATCATAAGCAAATAACGTTGCTAAAATTGCCATCCCGATACTTTGATTTTCTGATATCGGTACAACTACGTTAAAAATATCGCTATTCCCTTTCCAGAAACCTAACACAACAATTAATACGATTGGAATCATCTTTCCGATTGTCGTAATCGTTTGAACGATACCTCCGTATTTTGTTCCCATACTATTTACAACGCCAAGGAACACAACTGTTCCGATCGCGATTGGTAAATTCCATACTTTATCTAAATAGAAAAAATTAATCATTAAAGAGCTAAAGTATAACCCTAATGTTCCAATAATAGCTGGCCCATAAACAATCGTTTGCATCCAGCCTGATAAATATCCCCAAAAACTTCCGTAAATCTCCTCTAAATACGTATACAACCCACCATTTTTCGGGATTTGCGCTCCAATTTCAGCTACTGTTAAACCACTTGCTAACGTTAACAGACCACCAATTATCCAAGCAAGAATCGCCATATTAGAACTCCCCGAGTAATCTAATACGCTGCCTGGTTTCATAAACACACCAGACCCAATAATCGTTCCTACTACGATAGAAAGTGCTACCGTTAAACCAATTTTGTTCTTCTCATCATGATGCATGCTGCGTATCCTCCTTCCAATCCTAGTGTGATGCAAAAATGAAATAAAAAAACACTCCTCCCTAAAAAAGGGACGAGTGTTGTATTCGTGGTTCCACCCTTGTTTCAATTCGCAAAGTAACACACTTCACCAATTTCTCAAGTCTACATAACGGTTTTTGCCGGCAAGCAATTACTAGATGTTCGTTCACTGCTGCAGTTCAGAGGTGGTAATCTATTTTTCCGTATTAGGAAGCTCACAGCCAAAGGCTTCCCTCTCTGAGAATCGTAAAAAATTGATCATGTCCTCATCATCACTTCTTGATGTCGAATTTTGTAGTTATTGTTCATTATATTGAATTGTTAGAAAAAATCAATATATTTTTTATATAACATATGAAATATTTCTTTTCTTATATTATAACAGAAGTTACGCCACTTCTCTAATTCCCTAAAAATGGTATAATCCATATAGGAGGTGCATCAATCATGATTGCTGTTTTTTGTATCATCGCTACATTTCTTTCTGTTCTATTCGCTATCATGTTCAGGTACAAGTATCCTAGTTATAGCATTTTAGCGGTAGCTATTATACCAGCTGTTTCCTTCTACGTATTAGGTAAATATCAATATACGGAAGTGTTTATCGGTTTTGCAATCTTCTACTGCGTCTTTGGATACATACTAACAATGAAAAGAATTTTATTAAATCATTAAAAGGGACCGATTTCTGTCAACAGAAATCGGTCCTCGCATGTATCTTCCGGTTGCCCACACGAAAGATACATAATTCAATTATTTACCTTCTTTTTTCATAAAAAACTTATGATGCGGAAGATCCACATTTAATGCCTCTAATTGTTTCTTTTCATTGTCTAAAATCGCTTTTGCTTTTGTTTTTGTTGCCTCATCTAATCCCGCAAACATGTCTTCATGTTTCTCTTTCTCTGGGAGTTTCACACCTAGTTTTGTTAATTCTTCTTTTGCTTGCTCATGCGTTAATTTCCCGGACTTTTCCTGTTCAAAAATAGACTTTGCTTTTTCCTTTGTTGCTTCATCTAAGTTAGCAAGTATGTCTTTATGCTTACCCTTCTCTGGCATTTTCACGCCTAACTTCGTTAATTCCTCTTTTGCTTGTTCACGTGTTAATTTGCCGGATTTCTCTTGCTCTAAAATTGATTTTGCTTTTTCTTTTGTTGCTTCGTCTAATCCCGCAAACATTTCTTTGTGTTTACCCTTTTCCGGGAACTTCACGCCTAATTTTGTTAATTCTTCTTTTGCTTGTTCACGTGTTAATTTCCCAGACTTTTCTTGCTCTAAAATTGATTTCGCTTTTTCTTTTGTCGCTTCATCTAATCCCGCAAACATTTCTTTACGTTTTTCTTTCTCTGGAAGCTTTACACCTAGCTCCTCTAACTGTTTCTTTGTATCATCCATAATCGTTTTTACTTTTTGTTTTGTAGCGTCATCTAAATCTTTTTTCGCCGTTTTTGTAGATTGCTCAGCTGCTGGAGTATTCGTTGCCGCGAATGCCGGGATGCCGACTCCCCCAATGATTCCGAATGATAAAGCACCTGCAATCGCTAAATACCCAACTGTTTTCTTCTTCATAGGAAATTTCCTCCTTCATATTTCTAATGCATGTACACTCTCGTATACAATGCCTATAGTAATGTTGGTTTCTTAAAATTTCCTTAACGACTTAACAAAAAAACACCGCTCATAATGAGCGGTGTTTTTCTATGCTTTTTGTAATTGTAATTCTTCACGTTCCATTATTCTTCTTAATACAATTGTTTGTGTCATTGTAAATAAGTTACCTGTTATCCAGTACAACACAAGACCTGATGGTGCCGCAAATCCCATAAATAAAATCATTGCCGGCATCATAATTTGCTGCATTTTCAGCATCTGTACTTGTTCTCCAGGTGTAATATTTGATTGGAAAACCTTCATTTGAATAAATGTCGTTAATGCTGCAATAATCGGTAATATATGATAAGGATCTGCATGTCCTAAGTTCACCCATAAAAACGAAGATGTGCGAATCTCCTCTGTTCGGCTAATGGCATAATACAAAGCAGAGAAAATCGGCATTTGTATAAAGATTGGCCAGCAACCAGCAAGTGGATTCCAACCGCCTGATTTCATTAGTTCTGACATTTCTTTTTGATACTGTTTTTGTTTTTCAAGATCTTTACTTACATCACCGTATTTTTTCTTTAACTTCTGCAATTCAGGTTGCATTTTCTTCATTTTCGCTTGGCTACGATATTGCGAAACAGCTAATGGAATCATTGCTGAACGAATAACGAGCGTCATAATAATGATAGCAATCCCGAAGCTAGCTCCCGGTATATGATGAGCAACAAATTGAATCATAAACGAGATTGGATATACAAAATAATGATCCCAAATTCCCGTACTATGTGCATCAATTGGGGCTGCATTACTGCAACCAGATAAAACAAAAACAAGTAATAATGATAAACTAACGAGCGCAGTTCGGTATGATTTTAACATGTTCATTCCTCCAATGTTTCGTAATTATTTAGCGAAACATTGGTGTATACGGACCGACCTCGTCATTCTCTTCACTCGATTCTTGTCTGCGTACAGAACGAATCATTCCATATTTATAAAAAATCGAAAATAGCGGTACATTCCCCGCACTATCTTCACACGTATCAACTAACGCAAATGCTCTTTGTCTACCGCTTGATGCTTGCTGACGCACAAAGCGAGAAACGTTAGCAAGGAAGAAAACTTCTAATAAACAAAGTGCTGTCGTTACAAACGATATATATAGAATTGCATCCTGCAATAAAAATTCCATCGCTTCACATCCTTAATAAGGTCATTTTAGCACATTCGGCAAACATTCTCTATTTCCTTTTATCGTCAAAAAAAGTATTTTGCATATTTTCTCAAGAAAACAATAATTAAGAAACATTGTATTCGCTTTCTTTAGTATATTCACACACATCAATGAATAGGCTTGATTTATTAGAAATTTATAAAATTTTTGCATTATAATAAAACTATTGCCAGTTTTTGAAAAAACCTTTATTCTCTTCTTGTAATCAAAAATGAATATGGAGATGAAACATACTATGGGTCAACTAGGAGACGCCGATTACGTTCCCGACACCGCCTTTTTATCCTTCCCAGCAGCTAAAACATTTCACTTAGAATTTATCATACAGTTGGTTGTTATTTTCGTAGCTTCTATTTTGTATGCAATTTCTATGAATATGTTCTTTATCCCGCATAACATGATTAGCGGTGGATTCGCTGGAGTAGGGATGATTATCGGTTATTTAATGCACTACAATATTGGTGCACTTATCTTTTTACTAAACATTCCTCTTCTTATTTTAAGTCACTTTTACTTAGGCAAGAAGACAACCTTTTTAACAGCGTACTTTGTAGCTGTATCATCATTAGCGATGAACATTATCCCTGTACACCAAGTTTCAGACGATATTTTACTATCTTCTGTATTCGGCGGTGTAATCTGCGGAGCAGCTTCAGGAATCATATTCCGATTTGCTTCTTCAACAGGTGGATTTGATGTCGTTGGATTGATTGTAGCGAAATATCGCGATGTTTCAATTGGAGCAATCATATTTGTATTCAACTTAATCTTACTTGTTGTAGCAGGATTTATTTTCGGATGGGATATTACACTTTATACGTTAATTAGTCGATTTGTAGTCAGCAAAGTGATCGATGCTGTGCATACGAAACATATTAAATTGACGATAATGACAATTACAGAAAAAGGCGAGGAAATAAAAAGCGCCCTACTACATCACGGCATACGTGGCGTGACGATGGTAGATGCTGTCGGCGGCTATACAAACCATAAGAAAAAAATGATTTACACTGTCGTGACTCGCTATGAGTTAGGCGAAATGAAACGTATTATCCGTCAAGTGGATAACAAAGCATTTATGAACATTACTGAAACAGTTGAAATTGTCGGCCGTTTCAAACGTATATAAAAAAGCGCAAGGAATGGTATTTCCTTGCGCTTTTTATTTTTTACACTTATTACAAAATCAGATAATTCTATTATTATGCCTCTAAATATGTTATAATGAAAACAGACTCACAAAAAAAGAGTATATAGACTTGGAAGTTTCTCTTATTTTACAAGCAAAAAGAAACGAGCAGTCGGGTATATTTCAGACACCATACACGTAACGGTTTAAAAAACCGATCACTCTTCAATGATCTTTTTATAAAAAGATACGTACAACTAAAACTCACTTCAATATACTATACCTACCTTTTTGACTTCCAAATCATCTTATTACATAAGGAGATGAACATATGAATCAATATATACGATATACAATAGCTGTCCTGTTTGCTATTATCGGCGGAACAATCTGCTTCTGGACAAACACTCAGCTTGGAGAGAATATCATTTTTAATGGAATCGAAACACTTGTAAGCGCTTCAATTTTAGGTGGATACATTTTCTTCCTCTTTAATCCAGAAGAAAATGCGCAAAAAACAATGTTATTAACAATGATCGGAATCGTTGGCGGATGTATTTCCTACTCAATGACTAACTATACATTACCACTTCAATTAAGCTCAGCTTTCTTCCACGGTCTATGGACTTGGTTCATTGCATTCTGTCTAGCAGATGTATTCAACCTATTACAAGACAATGAAGAAGAAAACGGTCGCCAAATTGAAAGTAACTCGTAAGCTGGAAGGGATTCTTCCAGCTTTTTTTATGTTGGTTTGCATACCACGGCATCACAATAAAAAGAAGTTACCCTCACGGCAACTCCTTCTCCATATACCCCGCCCAGTATCAACCGGATTATATCAGCGATTTTTCAAATATATCGACGATTTCTCCACTTATATCAGCGGTTTTTTCATTATATCGACGGTTCGACACAGGATATCGATTTACCGACATTTTTCGACAATCAATTTTCATCTATATACCTCCGCTCGGAATCCGAAACGAAACGTGTGCCCCGCCTCTCACCTCACTATTTTCTACCTCAATTTTACCACCATGCTTCTCAACAATTGTCTTAGCAATATATAACCCGAGTCCAAAATGCTCCTTGCTTCCTGCACGCGACTGATCTCCCTGATAAAAACGTTGTAATACTTTTTTCAAATCTCCTTCTTGAAAACCAGGCCCTGAATCATATACATGAAACTCTATTGCGTCATGCCAAGCACATACTTTCAAAAGCATCTTCCCTGACACCGGAGTAAATCGAACTGCATTCATTACGATGTTGTCCATTACTTGACTGATTCGCTCTTGATCAAATACTAAGCTTTGCATATCCTCATTATTTTCAAAGATGACATCCCAATCAATTTCTTTTTTTCTAGCTATGCATTCATATTCTTCTAGTTTTTTAAGAAAGAATGGATTTATATGTACTTTATTTAAACGTAATTGAAATGAGAAACTCTCTAGCTCATTTACTATTTGGAACTCCTCAAGAAGCTTTGTCATTCTGTTTGTGTTTCTTTCAATCGTTTGTAAATACCGATGTAACACATCTTCATTTTTCCATAAACCACTTTGCAAACCTTCTGTATGACCTTGCACAATCGTTAATGGCGTTTTCAAATCGTGAGAAATAGCTCTAATATATTCTCTCCTTTCTTCTTCTAACTCCCATTGTCGTGACAAACTAGTAGCTAGTGCTGCACGCATATTTTCAAACGAACTGACTAATTCACCAATTTCATTTTTCGCGTTGTACTCTAAATGAAAATTTAAATCCTGCTCTTGAATTCTTTTTGAGGCCTCTGATAGTTCAACTAGTGGTTTCTTTATTCTTTTTCCCATTCGATTTGAAATAATGTAGGACAAAATTGTAATGTATATAAAGGGTGAAGCTAAAAATAAAATTACAAAAAAGGAATCAACTGCCGAAGCAGTAGATATTGTTAAATGATAATTAAACCCTATCGCTCCTTGTAAATCTCCATTCCTATCTACTAAAGGCAGATATGTCGTAACTTCATTATCGTCTTCTTCACCATAAATATTTGTATTAATAACACTCGAAATCGGTCTCTCATTTGTTATTAATTTCTTGTTATATGTACCATAAGAAATATCTCCTTGCCTATTAACAATTTGATATTTAATTCCCTCTTTAGGGACAATTTTCTCTAATCCATTTCGCTCTTTCTCATTTAACAATAGTATGCCTTTATCTTTTACATATTCTTTTATCATAGGTATTTTCTGTTCATAATAATTCGCAGGAAATACTTTCCCATTCTTCGTTAGCCAATACCAACCACTAGCCGCTGTTAAAACCGTTAGTATTAAACTACCAAGTAGAACTATTAAGAAGCCGGCTACTAGCTGTTGTTTAATCCTTAACCTTTGCATCAATTCTGTACACTCCACTTATATCCAATTCCCCACACCGTTTGAATATATGTATTTTCTCTGTCATATACACTAAGCTTTGTTCTAATTTTCTTTATATGCTCAACTACAGTAGAGACATCACTTTCACTATCATATCCCCAAATCTTTTCAAACAGCTGCTCTTTCGTCAAAACTTGACCAGCATGAAGTGCTAACATTTTCACAACTTCATACTCTTTTTTTGTAAAATGAATTTTTTCTTTCCCAGTCATTATTTCGTAGTTTTGCAAATCTATTAATATACTTCCATAGCGTAGAAATTCCTTTTGATCCACCATTCTTAAATCTGTCGTACGGCGCAAATTGGCAACAATTCTCGCTTTCAACTCTTTTAAACTAAATGGCTTACTAATATAATCGTCTCCACCAATCAATAAACCTTCTATCCGAGACCGTTCACTACTATCCGCACTTAAAAATAAGATTGGGCATGCATAAGACTCTCTCATCTTCTCGCAAACTTTAAACCCATTCATATCTGGCAACATAACGTCTAAAATAATGAGATCCACGCTATTATCTAATTTCTTCAAAGCTTCTTCACCACTTAATGCACTTCTTACTTCATACCCTTCCATGACAAGACTATCTTCAATAAATGTAAGAATATCTGGTTCATCGTCTACAAGTAGTATTTTGCTCGTCACGGCAAGTCCCCCCTAATTAAATATATCTTTTTTACACCAACTAAACATAGCCGCTATTGCACATCCTCCTAAAATTGTACCATTTATCAGGTAAAATGTTCCTTTCCCCTCACTTAATATTCTTAGAATTGATCCACTTCCAATTACAAAATAACTTAATTCTTCATTCACATATAAACTTGCTACTAATAAACCAACTATTACAAAATACGTAATGATAGCGTTTTGAAACCATAGACTTACAAAACTACTCAACATTGTTAAAGCACTTGCTATAAACCATAGTATTAAATAATATTTTACAGTATATAAAATAGAAGCATTCGCACTATAAATGACTTGTTTATCTAAAAAGAATGTCTCTTCTGCACGCCTTATAAAAAATGTTCCATATATATAACTCTCAATGAATGCCATTAACAAAAACAAACTTACAATGCTCATTTGAGCAATCCATTTCGCCAATAATAATTCCCATCTACCTACGGGACGAATCATAACAAGCCGATACGCACCAGATGAAATTTCACTATTAAAACTATCAATAAATAAGATTGGAAAAATTAATAAGAATAACGTAAAATACCATTCTCTTGTAACTGCGACAGGAAAGTTTAAATTACTTAAGATTGCTTCTGTTCCTTTTGTATCATAAATAGCAACTCCAAAAGTATGAACCCATACGCTATGCAAAATAAGTAGCAGCCCAAAAATAACTATTAATGCTTTCGTCTTTTTTCTATTAAAAATCCGTTCAAATTCACTTATAAGTATTTGTCTCATTCTTCACACCTCACACAAAATTATCTTTTTTCCCTATCCAATAAACTGTTACAGTATTACAAACAACAATGTATAGTAGTAAAACTACAGATCCAAAAAGAATCATTCTTGAACTACCAGATAAAGATATAGCAATTCCTTCATGTTGCAATTTAATTAAAGAAGAATAATTAATATAAAGAAAAGTCGGGGATTGGCCTATCACTAACGCCATCGCTGGGTATCCAAAGGAAAATATAATGAATCCCATACCGAGAAGAGTCGCACTTGTTGTCGATTTACTTATAACCGACAGCATAATTAATATGCTAGCCATTGCTACTAAAGTAAGATAAGCAATTCCGTAATAAGAAATACAGTATAAGAACACGCCAAGTGCATTCGTTTTTTCCGTATGATAAAACAAAAGAATATTCGGTTCATGCTCAAAGAAAATATAGCCAATACAATAACTGCAAATAAAATAAACACTTATAAATAGCAAACTTACCGCTACTATCGTAATTATTTTTGCAATCAGAACCTCCGAATACGTATATGATCTTTGGATTACCATCCTAATTTGACCGCTATGATACTCTTGAGCAAACACAAGAACAATTAAAACGAGTAAAACAAGATTACATATACTCATAAGCATTTCAGATAATGCAAGGACAGGGAACGAATTCGCATATGTATAATCAACCGCTATCCTTTCGACCTCTTGATTATGTTTTAAATAGTACTTAGCAGCCCCAAGTAACATCACTGGTATCATCAAAAAACAAAGCCATGTTACTTTCTTCGCCCAAAGCCGCTCCCATTCCGAGCGTACTAACATCATCATGAGCTCATCATCTCCACGAAAATATCTTCTAATTCTTTATTCCTTCCTTGCAATTCTTCCGTCGTTCCCCGCCATATTAATGATCCTTCTCGAATCATGACCCATGAATCACACATAAGCTCCAATTCACGAATTAAATGACTAGAAATGAAAAAAGTAATGCCCTTCTCACGCTGTAAATCGAGTACAATTTTACGAAGCTGCTTAATTCCAACTGGATCCAATCCATTAGACGGTTCATCCAAAATGATAAAATCTGGATCCCCAAGAAGTGCCTGCGCAATCCCTAAACGCTGCTTCATCCCTAACGAATACGTACCAACTTTATCGTCAGCACGATTTTCTAAACCGACGATTTCTAATACTTGCTGCACTTTATTTTCAAGAACTTCTCCACCAGTACGTAACGTAATCCTCCCTAGATTCCGCAAATTTTTTCGTCCTGACATATAAGGGAAAAAAATTGGAGCCTCTACAATTGCGCCTACATGCTGAAGAGCTTCTTTCCGATTTTTTTGTACGCTAATACCATTAACTAATATCTCTCCTTCATTTGGTCGAATTAACCCCATAATTGTTCGAATAAGAGTTGTCTTCCCAGAACCATTTGGCCCAACAAAACCACAAATCTCATTTTTATAAACAGAAAAAGACATATGACTTAGCAACGTTCTCCCCTTCACCTTTTTCGTCACATCTCTTACTTCTAAAACCGCTTTTTTCATCTCTACCGCCTCCTTACTCTAAGAATAGAAGGTAAAAATAAACAATTTATAAACAAATAAAAAGAAGTTACCCTCACGGCAACTTCTTTCCCATATACCCCATCCAGTATCAATCGGATTATATCAGCGATTTTTTCATTATATCGACGGTTCGACACAGGATATCGACTTACCGACATTCTTCGACAATTAAGACGCTCAACATACCCTATCCCCCAAGCAATTTACTGCCGAACTCTACGATTAAAAAGATAATTAATAGGATCGCGAGTATTTTTAATGCTACATATGCCACTTTAAAAACAACATAAATGAGCAAGACGATTAAAATAATCGTTAAAATTTCCATCTAGAATTCCTCCAAGCTTTGCTCTTCACATCTTATTTTACTCGCCCCACACTTTTTATGGAACGGCATAAGACGACATAGAAAAAAGAGGATACCTCACCCATCGTAAGATACCCTCTTCTTTAGCTGCTCAAACCATTCTCTCTCTAATTGTAAATATCCCATTTCACTCTTCTCAGCGCTCTTCAATTCTTTATCGGCTTTCTTCATATAAGTACGGGACGCTTCCATATCACCCTCTAAATATTTAACAATCGCTTGTGTACGATAATATCCATGTAAGTCTATTTTTGTAATAGCCCTCCCATGTTCCTTTGCTTCTTGCAAAGAAAGACTATCCATCTGATAAAGGGCTTTATATAAAAGATACCAACTATGAAAACTACTAACGAAATATTTATTTTCCTTCGTTACAGGTAGTTGAACAACTGTTTCTATATATGGTATTGCTCTTTCCATTCCTTCTTGATCGGCTCTAGCATAAAAAATGAGCATAAGTCCACTCATTATATCTCTTATACTTTTATCCTCTTTTACTTTTTCCTCACTAAGCTCTATTAATCTCTTATCCCAATCTTTCGGCCTCTTATAACTAAATAACTCACTTGATACTTGAATGTTATATAAATGCTGCTTAGCCTTTTCATCATCTTTAATTAAAATAAGAAATTGCATGCCATCACTCAAAAACGTTCCTTTTATCGGTACGATTGTAGCTGTAAAAATGACAAAGTGTAAAACAGAAAAATATAAAAGATATTGATAATAACTCACCATGTATATGTAACCGGAAGTAATACCAAATAATAAACTCGTAATCGGTCCACCTAAAGTCATCCACGCCCATTTTTTCGAAAGATTCGGTGTCTCTATAGAAGGCGGCACTAACATCGCCACGCCTCCAAAGTACATCCACAATTTATTTTCTCGAATGCGTACTTTCCCCTTCTCTTTTTGAAAAGTAAACGGCCCTACTGTCATAAATTTAAAATTCAAACCGCCTATTAAACCAACTACTACATGTCCTAGCTCATGAATGGCTAACACTAACAATGCAATTCCAACTATTGCCCATAGGTTCAAAATTACTTCTAATTTCCCAGTTCGGATTACTCCGTATAAAATGGACAGAATTAACGCCGCCGTCATAGAACCAGCTGGCCTTCTTAAAATATCCACCTTTTTCTCCCCTTAATAAATCATTTTTCTATGCATTTCGTACATAAATTTTCCAAGATGCAATATCCAAATAAATGAGATTAAGCCAATTAATACAAAATTGATATCACTAGCCACCGTATATATAACGGCAGCCCACCATACATATGCCAATATTGTATTCGTAAATTCATATGCTTTATATCCAGCCTCATGCACAATATGTTTTAATCCTTCATCTGCGTTTTTCGTCCACATTTTCATAGATTCCATATATGTTACACCTTGTTCAGGATATAGCTTATTATAACGATTTTTTGTTATGAGCCCACTAATCACTACAATAGTTAAACAAACGATAGAAGCTACTAAATTCCACACTGCAAATGAAACATTTGTATCCTGCAACAGTGCACGTCTACATGCAATAACTGCATATACAAACCATGCTTGCGTAACTATATCACCTACACGTAAATATATACTTATAATGCCTAATTTTCTGCCTTGTACACTCTCCTCTTCATCACGTGCCTCCGCTAACATACGTGTATTCTTCCAAGTGTAGTACATCATTAAGATTCCAAAAATGGTGCATATACCTATAAATGTATTAGATGATAATTTTCTCGGTTCATCCGAGAGTAAATCTAAAGCTATATAAGATGTTAAAAACCCACCCATCATACTTAATGCCATTTTCCCCACAAAATCAAATTGTTTTTTTCGCTTACTCTTCACCATCATCTTCCCCCTCCACCAACATAAATATTTCCTCCACCGGTACGTTGAAAATTTGTGCAATTTTTAACGACAATACGATAGATGGTGCATAATCCCCGCGCTCAATTAAACTAATCGTTTGCCGCGATGATCCAATCGCTTTCCCTAAATCCCCTTGTGATAAACGATGCTTTGCCCGCAATTCTCTCACTCGATTTTGAAGCTTCATGTCTTCCCTCTTTTTCATTTATTTAATCAAATTGTAAATAATACCCTTATTTTTGTCAATTATAATTGTCATTTTGACGTTAATAATTGACAATTATAACCTATGGGATTTTAAACTGATAAACAAACAAAAGCTTATTAAAATAAAAAAGGCAGTGCATCTGCACTGCCTCCCTAATTTTTGACATAGAATGGATTCCATATTAACTTGCGTTTTGTAAGAATGCTCGTTTTAACTGTTTGCGGAAACGAACTCCTAACGTAATTGCTACAATCGCAATCACTCCAAAAATAATTTTACCAATGTGACCTTCTAGCGCTCCAAAAATATCATGTAAGTTTCCACCTAACCAGTAACCACCGATTAAGAAGAATGATACCCAAAATAGAGCACCTGAGTAAATTGTAATTGCAAAACGGCGGAATGGTAAGTTAATAATTCCTGCAAAGTATCCTGTAAAGTGACGTACACCAGGAATAAAGAAACCGATAAAAATCAAGAAGTATCCATACTTATCAAACCACATTCTTGTTAAGTCGATTTTTCTTTGTGTTAAAAATACGTATTTCCCATACTTTTGAACAAAGGGCATTCCTAATTTATTTCCTAAAAAGTATTGGATTGTCATTCCTACACTTGTCCCAATAAAGGATAGGATAATTAAAATCGGTAAACTTAAATCACCCTTATGTGCTAAAAATCCCGCATATGCTAACGTTGGCTCTCCCGGAAACGGAAGTGCAATATATTCTAACAGCAAACCAACAAGTACAACATAGTACCCGTATTGCTGAAATAATTCATGAATCCATTCCATGTCATCTCTCCTTTCAATCACGTGCAACTTCTTACTAATATTGTATAAAAAAATTGTCGAAATAACTATCACAATAGCTTACATTTTTATTACATTTTTGTAAGGCTCTCACTAAACTTTTACGTTCATTATGTACTCTCATTTTAAAACAATTTAACAAGTATACACTGCGAAAAATCAGGACCTTAATATGCACTTTTTATCCATTTTTTAACACTTAAAAATCGTTATATTTTGTTCTTAATAAAAAACCACTACAAACTCATACTAACTTCATATTAGCTTCATATACGTATTGTAAGATTATATCGGAATTTGTTGAAAAATTTAACCAATATATGACTAAACATTAATTTGAATAAATATTAATCGCTTTTCGAAATTGAAAAAAGGGTGAATAAAAAATGGAAGCTTATAAAATGCACGATTTTATTAATACAAATGTTGAATCTCACCAAAATGAAACCGTTTTTAATTTGCACATATATGAAACAAATGAATTTGACGTAAGTTTAACAAAGTCTACAACACTGTCTTTTATCGTTTCAAAAAAGAACATTAAGATTGTTACGAAAAAATGGATTAATTCAAATCAAGAAAGCATGATTGGCAAAAGCTACATCATTCCAACGAAAGCTTTTCACTACTTCTTACCAATTATTTCTGAAACTGAAGATGAATTAAATATTCAAATTCAAAGTTTTGGACTACATGGCGAACTTTTATTAAATGAAAGATTACTTATTGATAAAAACAACAAACACAATGCCAAAATTACTACCTTCTTTGAAACATTAGATGAAAATGTAAATAAAGTATTACGAGGATTGCAAATTCATTGTATGTAAGACTACTACAATAGTAAAAAGGAGAACATAATGAAAAAACTATTATTAAGCGCACTATTATCATTAGGATTTTTAACTATTCCATTCACAAATGCTGAGGCAGCTGCAACAAATGATCAGCTTATCGTGAATACACAGTTAAATAAAATGGATTATTATCAAAACGGAAAATTCATAAAAAGTTTTACTGTCGCTACTGGAAAGGCAGCTACTCCTACACCTAAAGGTACTTTTCAAATCGTAAATAAAATTAAAAATCGTCCTTATTACACAGGCAAAATTAAAGGCGGCGATCCGCGCAATCCACTTGGTGACCGTTGGCTCGGACTAAACATGGCAGGAACTTACGGAACAACTTATGCGATTCATGGTACGAACAATAATCAGGCAATTGGTAAGTGGACAACACTAGGTTGTATTCGTATGTATAACAATGATATACACTGGTTATTTGAGCGTATTCCCCAGCAAGCTACTGTCACTGTAAAATAACCTCAAAGCGCGATTTACGTGTAGCCAAGAATTTTATGTCTTGGCTTATTTTATTTCTTCATTTACAGTAGCAAAACAACTGTATTTACATATATAATAGGAATAGATTGTGTTAGGTAACATCCAAACATTGATAAACATGGATATTAAAATTATACAGTTATAATATTTTATAAATTTTATAATACATACTATAATAGAATTACTGTAATTCTTAAATATTCAGTTTCACTAAACAACTCCCCTTGCTACTTTCATGATTATTTTATGGCAGGGGCTTATTATATGTATAAACAATCTGAGTCATCGAAAAAATGATGAATTCGAATATTGCAGTTAAAAGCGTTATTTAGGAGGTGTTACTATGACGCATATACTGGTGATTGAAGACAACCCAGATATACAAGAACTAATTCGTGAATTTCTAATGGCACAAAACTTTACTGTTGATGTCGTTGGTGCTGGAACAGAAGGTATACTTCTTTTCCAAAAAAATTCATACGATCTTGTCCTCCTTGATGTGATGTTACCAGATATAGATGGCTATAGTATTTGTAAAATTATGCGAGGACAATCTGATGTACCAATCATTATGTTAACAGGCTTACATAATGAAGAAAGTGAAATTAAAGGATTTGAATTAGGTATTGATGACTATATTACGAAACCGTTCCATTACACCGTATTTATTAAACGTGTAGAAGCTGTATTAAGAAGGGCAGCAACGAAGGAAGCCGAAGCTGCGACTATACTACAATTCCATGAATTGATGTTAAATTCTACAGCATACGCCGCTTATGTTCATGGTAATCAAATTGAATTGACAACAAAAGAATTTGAAATTATTTATACTTTACTGCAAAATCGAGGAAAAGTATTATCAAGAAGTGATTTGTTGAATAAGGTATGGGGCTATGAACATTATGGTGATGTAAGAGTTATAGATACACACATTAAAAACTTACGAAAAAAATTAGGAATTCCTTATATTAAAACGGTGAAAGGCATTGGCTACAAAATCGAATCGTAGCAAAGACAACATCACCAAAAATATTTTCATCAAAACCTTATTATTTTGTATTCTTTTATCACTTTGTCTTTATCAAGTTATTTACTTCTTAGCTTCAAACTACGATAAAGAACGTTTTGCGAAAGAAAATGGAACGCATACTACAGAACAAGCGGATTCAGATAAACAAAACGACCAAAGTAAAACGAATCAAAATAAAGCTGTATCACAGGGGGACATGTTTAATTTCCAATCTGCTATTATAGATTATAATTCTCTCTCTACAGCTATCAATCACCTTTTGCAGCCTAGCCAAACTGCAAAAGCAAAAGAACATACTCAAAATATTTCGGGGAAAAATAGCGCTTCTGCTCCACTTACAGAAACGGAAAAGCAAGTCGCTACTAATGATGCCTTACATAAACAAAATGCAGCAAGTAAAGCAAATGATGCACAAGATAATCCAAAATTAACAGATGTACTGCAGCAATTAGCTCCACATATTGGCGCAACAATGCTTGCACTCTCTCTGCTTGGATCTTTAATTTATGCAAAACTAATTGCTAAACCTTTTCAATATATGAGTGATGCTTTAAAAGATATTATGAATCTTGATTTCTCAGATAAAAAGCTACTCAACAAAAATACTGATCAAACAGATTTTAATTTACAAGTAGCTGCTTCACAAATACCAAACATAGTGAAGAATTTGCATGCGAGCAATCAAGATTTAAGAAATGAACTCAAAAAGGAGCAACAATTAGAACAATCCCGTAAAGAATTTATGTCTATGGTTTCCCATGAATTAAAAACACCAATCGCAGCCGTTATGGGACAACTAGATGGCATGATTCACGGAATTGGAGCTTATAAAGATAGAGATAAATATTTAAAACGTTCCTATGAAATGATGCAAGACATTAACATATTAACGGAAAAAATGTCGGAATTATCCAAAATACAAAACCCTCAATTTAAACCTGATTTAAAAGTTATCTCATTAACTAATATTATTGAGGACGTTATGAAGAAAGTAGATTATTTCGTATCTGTAAAGCAGTTAAATGTTCAATCTAACATTAAACAAGATGTACAAGTTTTAGCTGATCCTAAATTTATTCAAACTGCCATTTTTAACATTATTTCAAATGCAATTCATTATACAATTGACCATCAGCATGTATATATAAAGCTTTATGAAAAGCCAAACGGTTACGCATTAGAAGTATTAAATACAGGTTCACAAATAGATGAGGATAAACTTGCCCATTTATTTGAGCCATTCTATCGCGCAAACCCTGACAAACACGGCTTAGTACAAGGTAGTGGTCTTGGGTTATACATTGTAAAACAAATACTAGATAAACATCAATTCCCTTATGGTATACAAAACACGCCTCAAGGTGTAAAATGTTCTATTGTATTCCCAAAAGCAATGTAAAAACCTACTACAATTTCATATCCCAAATTCATACTTCGTATGAGTGGCGGAATTTTGTAGAGTATATGACTCTGTTTCGTTCGCCCGTTATCCTTATTTGGATAGCGGGCGTTTTTTATTATGTAAAAGGAGGATTTTCATGGAGAAATTTAAGTATTCATTACTCGTTTTATTCGGAGCTTGTAGCTACGGCGTACTTTCAACTATTTTCAAACTCGGATTCATTGATGGATTTTCAGCCCATCAACTATTAGGAGGTCAATATGTCTTCGGATGGATCGGTCTTCTTCTGCTCGTTCTTTTCGTTTCACGTCATAAAGTAACAAAAAAGCAATTCTTTTCCTTACTAACAGTTGGCACAACGATGAGTATGACCGGTATCTTCTACGCTATTTCTGTAGAAGAACTACCAGCATCTATCGCTGTCGTCCTACTTTTCCAGTTCACATGGATTGGTGTCGTTATTGAAGCCATTGCAAATCGAACATTTCCAAGTCGTGAGAAAGTTATATCTATCATTATTTTATTTACTGGTACATTGTTTGCAGGCGGTGTCTTTGAAGGCCTCGGACAAAACTTTTCCACAAAAGGTATGATCTTTGGTCTATTAGCCGCTGTCTCTTTTTCATTCTATGTTTTTGCAAGTGGACGTGTTGCTACAGAAGTTCCGCCTTATACGAAAAGCTTTCTTATGACAACAAGCGCTACTCTTATCGTATGTCTATTCTTCCCGCCAACCTTTTTAACAGACGGTGCTTTGCAAGATGGCCTATGGAAATATGCTTTCTTCCTCGGGTTGTTCGGCGTTGTCGTACCTGTCATTTGTTTTTCAATTGGCGTACCGAAAGTAGGAACAGGACTTGGGACAATACTAGGAGCAGCTGAATTACCAACAGCGATTATCGCTTCTATTACACTTGTACATGAAGTCGTAACGTTTATGCAGTGGATTGGGATCATCTTTATACTACTTGGGATTTTCACTCCTCAGCTACTTACCGCTAGGAAAGAAAAGAAACATAGTAGCGTGCATAGTGCATAACAAAAGACCTTTCATGTATTTGAAAGGTCTTTTTCTCTATCTCACTTTACCGCTCCATATAGCTTTTCTATCTCATGCTCAATTTGTTTTACATCAATCCGTTCAAATAGTGGCTGTACACTATCAATTCTATTCGGCAACGTGTTTTGAGGCTCCCAATTTCGTTTCACAATTGCTAATGTGTTTCTAACTCTTTCACATGAAAATGGTAAAAACGGTTCAAGAAGATTTACAAAATTAGCGATGAGATACACACAATTATAAATCGTTTCTTCGCATGAAACTGGATCATCCTCCCTTTCTTTCCAAGGCTGCCTCTCATCAAAGTATTTATTTGCAAAACGTACTGCATCAAATATTGATTCTAGCGCCACCTTAAATTTAGTTTGCTCAATCGCCTCTCCTACATGTTTATATAATCCTTCTATTTTATCTTTCAGCTCTACATCAATACTTCCCTTCGGCACGATACCACCATAGTACTTTTCAATAAATTTTAATGTTCGGTTCACAAAGTTTCCGTATGCACCTAACAATTCACTATTATGACTGTAAATAAATTCCCGCTATGAAAAGTCAGTATCACGATTTTCTGGTGCGTTCACTGTTAAAAAGTAACGAATAGAATCCGGATCATAGCGTTCTAATATATCAGGCACCCATACTGCCCAGTTTTTACTCGTAGATAATTTTCTTTTTTCCACTGTTAAATATTCATTCGAAACGATATGACGAGGAATTGCCCCTTCTCCTATTCCAAGCAATACCGCTGGCCAAATGACGGAATGAAACGGAATATTATCCTTTCCGTGCACATAATATGTTTTCGCTTCTCTATCCCAAAACTCTTGATCATCTTTCCCTGTTTTTTCAGCCCAATGTTTACTCGCCGAATAATATCCTGTCACTGCTTCAATCCATACGTAAATTTTCTTATCTTCATACCCTTCTACTGGAATTGGTACCCCAATTGGTAAATCACGTGATACAGCCCTATCTAGTAACCCTTCCTTTACGTATCTTTCTGTTAGCTGAATTGCATTGTCGCGCCATGTTCCTGTTTGTTTTGCTGTTTCTACAGCCGCTTTGATTTGCTCCTGAAATGTATGCAATGCGAAATAGAAATGCTCTGTTTCCTGTACGGATGGTGTACTGCCACATAGCTTACATTTCTTTTCTAACAAATCGAGTGGATCTAAAATAGCTGAACACGCATCGCATTGATCTCCTCTTGCTGCTTCATGACAATGCGGACATATTCCTTCTACATAACGATCAGGTAAAAACTGCGTACACGTTTCACAATATGCTTGTTCCACTGTTTTTTTATAAATATGTTCCTCTTCTAATAAACGTAAAAAAACTTTTTGAACCGTTTTATGATGGTGCTCACTATCTGTACGTGTATAGCAATCATACGTAAAACCAAGGTTACGAAAACATCGCTGGAACTCTTCATGATACTTATTAGCAATTTCCTTCGCCGTCACACCTTCTTGTTTTGCCCGAATTGCAATCGGTGTTCCATTACAATCACTTCCCGACACATACAACACATTCTCACCTTTTGCCCTGTAATAACGTGCTAAAATATCTCCAGGTAACAAACTCGCAATATGCCCAAGGTGTAATGAGCCATTTGCATATGGCCAAGCTCCTCCAATAAAAATACTCATCTTACATTCCTCCTTTTAAATATAAAAAGCCCCGCCCCTATCTAAAAAAAGATAAGGGCGGGGCTGTATAAACAGTCGCGGTACCACCTTATTTCGCCAATTACTCACATAATTAGCCTTAACAAGTACGGAGCTATATGCTCTTATACTGTGGTTTTGATAACGAGTACCAACTCTCGTCGCCGCCTACTATTATCATTTCATAAGTTCAGGACGAAGCTCAAAGGCCATTGTTCAAACGAATATTCTTGCTTCTTCTCAGCTACCGAAGCTCTCTGGAAAGAATGTGTTCATCCTACTTTTCCTTTTCAACGCTTTTACGTATAACAAGTATTGTACGACTTAATAACAGAAAAATCAAACTTTTGTCCGAGAAGAAAAGGAAATCCCATCCTCCCGCCGAATACCTATACGTTCACAAAAGGAGTGATATGATTGAATCAAAAACAACTAAGCGCGCGGAATGAAAAAAGCTGGAATGCAGCTGCTTATGAAGCTTGGACGAATCGCCACGGGGCGCCAGCAGATTATGCAAAAAAGCTTATGGAAGATCCCATGCGCGAGGTAGATCAATATTTACCTTACATACAATCTCCAAAAGGAAAACGTATTATTAATTTACTCGGGTCAAAAGGAAATAAAGCTGTTGCTCTCGCCCTTTTAGGAGCTGACGTAACGGTTGTTGATATTTCAGCAAGTAATGCAAAATATGCAAATGAACTTGCGGACGCAGCAGGTGTCTCTATTCAGTATGTCGTTTCTGATGTATTACATGTGCAACTATCAGAGTCATTCGATATCGTATTGCTGGAACTTGGTGTACTCCATTACTTTCTTGATTTAAAACCGCTTTTTCAAAAAATTGCTACCTTGCTTAAGCAAGATGGAATGCTTATCCTTCGTGACTATCATCCTGTTTACACGAAATTATTAGGAGTCGACCACCCATCATTTCAGGCCAATGGAAATTATTTTGATGAAGAATTGATTGAAGATGATGTTGCTTATAGCCTCCTTCTTACAGAAGCACAAAAAGAATCGCTACCTAAAACAACTATCCGTCGCTGGACGCTAGGAGAAATCATTACAACGCTCGCGGAAGCACATTTTAAAATTGAAAAACTAGTTGAAGAACACGGGGCACATCAAAAATGGGTCTTCCCTCCTACTGCACCGGACGGAATGGAAGAACGTGTGCCAGGTCTATATACATTAATTGCAACAGCATGCAAAAAAGGATCCCTTCACGGATAGGATCCTTTTTGCATGCTCACGCATATAAGTTGAGGTTGGAGATTACCATAATTCTGTAGAATAGGACACAAGATATTTCAACATTTCGTCTCTGACTTACGTCGTCAAAAAGGGGTATGACCAACATAACGAAGAGTAATGTTATTAGTTGATACTGATAATCGTTATCAACTAATTAGAAGTATACATGATGTTTTTTCAAATTACAATAGCATTTCTCATTTTTATTTATGAATTTTTTGATATACAAATGTATACATTTTAAGAACATTTACTCATACTGATTTGCTATCTTCCATTATCTGCTATAATTTTCATTGAACAGATTAATAACTTCATAATAATGTTTTTATTAACTCTGTATTAACATTTATAAATCATAATAAATAGTTTTTAAAAGGTAGGGGTAACGATGAAATATGTTAGCATTCGAAAAAAACTACTGTTCACACTCTTAAGTATTTGTTCCTTATTTAGCATTGCTCTTATTGTTATTCTTTCATTCGCCATGAATCAAGCAAATGAAGTCGAAACCTTAAAAAATGATGTATCCAAAAGAGCAACCATTTTAAAAGAACGTGGCGATTGGTTCCAAGCACAAGTTGCTGGTTTACAAGAATATTTACTGTCACATGATCAAAAAGGATTGGATAAATTCAACCGAGAAGGAAAAAAACTAGCTGATACGAGAGAAAAAGTAACTAGTGATAAAAAACTTTCGGAAGGAATGAAAGAAGCCATTTTAATGGGTGGAAAATGGCGAAGCGTCATAGATAATGAAGTCCTCCCTCTCGCTCGCGAAGGAAAATGGGACGAAGCATCCAAAATCGCTTTAGCTCAAACCGATTATGTAAACGACCTTTTAAGTCGTTTTACGAAATATGCAAATGAAGAAAATGATAAACGTGACGCATTAATTGCTGACGTAGAATCTTCTTCATCTCTTATTCAATATATTATTTTCTTCTCACTTATTACATGTACAGTAACATCTATTTTATTAGCATGGTGGTTCTCTGGTAAACTCGTTAAACCGATACGACAAATTGATGAGAAATTAAAAGAATTAGCTTCTCAAGATGGTGATTTAACTGCTAGGTTGCACGTAACGAGTAAAGATGAAATCGGTGATATCGCCAATTCCTTTAATCAAATGCTCGCTAACTTACAACGCATAATAAAACAAGTGCAACAAACATCAACAAGTGTAAAAGAAGCGTCTGAAAATGTGTTTATCGAAACAACTGCTTCTATGGAAAACACAGCAAAAACTGAAGAAACTATGAATGCTCTCGAACACAATATTCGTTCCCAAGTTTCCAGCATCGAAGAAAGTTCAACTGCAATGGACGATATGGCAACGAGTGTTCAGCGTATTGCAGAATCCGCCTCTTCTGTTGCTAGCCTAGCTGTTACAACTTCAGAAAAAGCTGATAGTGGTAATAAAGTCATTGAGAAATCTATTACACAAATGCATACCATTAATGAAGCTGTTAACGCTACATCACAAGTAGTAGAGCGACTCATTACACATACAAATCATATTGATACTGCACTTCAATCCATTTCTAATATCGCGGAACAAACGAATTTACTCGCTTTAAATGCTTCTATTGAAGCAGCCCGTGCTGGTGAACATGGAAAAGGCTTCGCTGTCGTTGCTGATGAAGTACGAAAACTTGCTGAACAATCTCAGCTAGCAGCAACTGATATTAACCATTTACTTCATCAAATTCAAGCAGATACAAAAATAGCAAATGAAATGATGACACAAGGTCAGTCAGAGGCTTCTGAAGGCATTACAGTCATTCGTACTGCTGGATCTTCATTCTCAGAAATTGTTAACCACATTAACAAAGTCTCTACACAAATGCAGGAGGTGTCTGCAACTGCTGAAGAAATGGCCGCAAGTTCTGAAGAAATGAATGCAGCTTTAAATAACATCGCTTCTATTTCAAATGAAGTTGCCGCTGAAACATCACAAACAGCAACTTCAGCTGGTGACCAAGTAAACAAAATGAGTGTCGTTGCTAAAAAAGCAGCTGAAATGAAAACGACCGTACAAGAACTTGAAGTTCTCGTTTCTCATTTCAAAACAAATGCTTAAAGTGAAAAAAGAGAGATTTACAATCTCTCTTTTTTCACTTTAAAATATCTCTTTCTATCTCTCATTCCGTCTGCTATAATTCCTAAAGGAAAGAAGAAAGCTTTATTCCAGACGGAGTAAAGCTTTCTTTCAATTTTTTACATTAATTAATTCTAATACTATGATTTCACAAAGGAGGATTTTATTATATGAGTTTTATTAGCATTCGAAAAAAACTAATGTTCATGATGGGAACGATTTGCGCTTTATTTGGAATCGCCTTAGCTTTTATTTTATTTTTTGCTATTGATCAATCTCGTCAAGCTGAAGCATTACAAAAAGAGATTTCCCCCCTTGCAACACAATTAAAAGAGCGCGGGGATGCTTACCAAGTACAGCTCTCTGCTTTAAGAGGGTATTTATTACAGCACGATCAAGTTGAATTAGACAAATTTAATGAAATGAGTAAACTTCTTGAAGATAAGAAGAATGAGCTTCTTTCAAATCCTAATCTTTCTCAATCTGTGAAAAGCACAATGGAATCAGGATCGGCTTGGAGAAAATTTATTGAAGAAAAAGTTTTCCCTCTTGCAAAAGAACAAAAGTGGGAAGAAGCTTTACAAGTAGCTTATGCAGAAAATGGTACTGTTTATAAAGTAATTGGTGACTTCACAAATTATAGTAATGAACAAGCTAAGCTACGTGATCAATCTATCGCAAAAATTGATCAATCTTCACTACAAATTGAATATGTTGTCTTCTTATCACTTGTTATTTGTATTATCGTAGCTATCACACTTGCATGGTGGTTCTCTGGTAAACTTGTTAAACCAATTCAACAAATTGATAGCAAGCTAAAAGAATTATCATCTCAAGAAGGTGACTTAACAGCCCGCCTACAAGTAAATAGTAATGATGAAATTGGTACGATTGCAACATCATTTAATAAAATGTTAGAAAATCTACAACATATTATTAATCGTGTTCAAAAAACATCTGTGGAAGTACAAAACGCTTCTGAAAATATGCTAGAAAAAACGAATATATCACGTGAGGCAACAATAAAAGTTCAAAGCTCGATGTCTAGCTTAAATGCAAGTATTCAATCGCAATCTGCTAGCATGGAAGAAAGCTCAACCGCAATGGACGATATGACAGTAAGTGTTCAGCGCATTGCTGAATCTGCTTCATCTGTAACTGAACTTGCTGTAGCTACATCTGAACAAGCTAACGATGGAAATACTGTTATTCAAAAATCTGTTTCACAAATGACAACGATACACGACGCGGTAAATGCTACGTCAGAAGTGGTCGAACGTCTAATCACTCATACAAAATATATTGATACAGCTGTACAATCTATTTCTAATATCGCAGAACAAACAAACTTACTTGCTTTAAACGCCTCTATTGAAGCAGCTCGTGCTGGCGAACAAGGAAAAGGTTTCGCTGTCGTAGCTGACGAAGTTCGAAAACTTGCTGAACAATCTAAAACAGCGGCAACAGATATTAACCAGCTACTACATCAAATTCAACAAGACACTGAAACTGCTAACTCTATGATGTCACAAGGCCGTTCGGAAGCATCTGAAGGCATTCATGTTATTCGTGAAGCTGGCAATTCTTTCACAACAATTGTAGAACAAGTAAACAAAGTATCTACTCAAATGCAAGACATCTCAGCAACTGCTGAAGAAATGGCTGCAAGTGCTGAAGAAATGAACGCTTCACTGAATAACATCGCTTCTATTTCTACCGAAGTATCTAGTGAAACAGCGGCAACAGCACAATCTGCTGAGAAAAAAGTCGTTACGATGAATGAAATGACACAAACAGCTAAACAAATGAAACAAACAGTTGAAGAATTAGATCAACTCGTATCTCATTTTAAAACTGAATAGCCATTCCAAAAATATTCCTCTTCCAAGAGGAATATTTTTTTGAGCTCATTTCCTGCACTTTATACATATATCCGTTATAATGAGAATCGATATCATTAATATGTAGGGGGTGCTACACATGTCACAACAAGCATTTGAAGAAAAGTTATATGCAAACTTAGAAGCTGTTATTGACCCTGAACTCGGTGTTGATATTATTAATCTTGGATTAGTTTATGACGTTACAGCAGATGAAAATAATAATGCTGTCATTACGATGACGATGACTTCTATCGGTTGTCCAATGGCTGGGCAAATTGTATCAGACGTAAAAAAAGTATTATCAACGAACGTACCTGAAGTCAATGAAATAGAAGTAAATGTCGTATGGAATCCGCCCTGGTCTAAAGAACGTATGTCACGTATGGCGAAAATCGCATTAGGTATTCGCGACTAAATACAGAAAGACCTGACATCCTAGTCAGGTCTTTTTCTCTTATTATTTTACGCCTACTGCATCATAAGCTTTCGTTACAGCTTGTACAGCTTTAGAGTTTTTACCATATAAATCTTCAGCTGACTGAAGTGCTGCTTGACGCATCATCTTAAAGTCAGAGTTTGCAGTTAAATATTTCGTAAGAGCACGGTAATAAATTTTTTCTGTCGCTTCACGGCCTACTCCTGTTACTTTCACGCCGTAATGCTCCCCGCCTTCAGATACTAAATATGCAGCTTTATTGTTAATGCTACTGTTAATGTGAACGCCGCCATTATCAGCTGTTCCAGTGTAGCGCTTATTGTAGTGATCTGGGTAACCTTCACCTGGTTTTAATGGATTCGGAATAGATGCTGGATCTTTCAGAGAGCGAAGTGCATCACCAGGTTTACCAGGTGTATAAATGTCAGCACCTAAATCCCAGCTCTTCTTCTCAACCATAACACCCATAATATCAGATAACGATTCATTTAACGCACCCGGCTCATTTTTATAAACAAGATTTGCTGTATGCTCAGTGACAGCATGCGTTAATTCGTGACCGATAACATCTAGTCCAGCAGATAATGGAATGAATGTTTTACCATCGCCATCACCATACATCATTTGCACACCGTTCCAAGCTGCGTTATTCCAGCTTTCTCCAACGTGAACAGTAGAAATTAGCTTCGCACCTTTATCATCGAAAGAGTTACGATTAAATGTCTTTTTGTAGTAATCATATACTTTCCCTGCATTTACATGCGCATCAACTGCCGCTTTATCTTCGAAGAACTTAGATTTACTCTTAACTTCTTCTCCCGTATACCCAAGAATTTGTGAGAATAGATTAAACCAGTTTTCGTCCATATTCTCTGCATCAAATGTATGGATACCTTGTCCTCGTTTACCATCAAATAAGTTGAATTCTCCTGTTTTCGTATCTTGAGCAATTTCAAATGATTGTTTACCGCCCAATACTCCGTAACCAAATCCTGTAATGTTATCTACAGCGTTATATTTCTCAATCACATTTCCATTTGTCGCATCAACAAAGTAATGCCAATACCCTGGAGCTGGCTTTGAAATCGATGCTTTCACTAAGTATGCAAGATAGTAATTCCCATCTTTTTCATACACATATAAATCTTTTTTCACACCGTCATAATTCTTTACTTTACCAACTTCTTTTTCAATATCTGCCTTTGCAATTGTTTCTGCTTGCTCTGCACTAATCTTTGCAAATGCAGGAATATTTTTATCCTCCAAATTCGGAATAACTTGTCCGAAGAATGCTTTTACATTATTCTCTTTATCTAGTGTAACTGTTTGATCTGAACCGTACACAGGAATATTATTATGTTTCTCAACTAGCTTCACGTGTGTTGTACCGGATTCAGCATCTTTTTCTTCCCCAACGACATTAAAGTGTTTATCCATATTTCCTGCTAATTTGAACATATCTTTCTTACTCTCTAAATATTGAAAGACCGTTTCTTTTTTATCTAGTCCTTCCGGTGCTTTCCATTCTTCACCTATGTATGCAGGCGTTTTAAATTCTTGATGGTATTGAATTTTTTGTTCTTCCGCTTTCGTTGTCGTTGCTCCAAATGTTCCAAATCCCCCGGCGATAACAGTTAACGCTAATGCTGATGAAATGACTTGCTTTTTCACTATAACATTCCCCATTCCCATAAAGATTTTTGACACTTTTATACAATTCTTGTTTTTCAAGTTGATACCTTTCCCTAAAATTTGAGAAAGTTTTTTCTGACAATTCCACTCAAAAAAAGAGGACATCTATCGGATGTCCTCTTTTCAAACCTTTTATTGTTTTTTCAATTCAATTGCTAAATAGTGAGATTGCTCTTTCGCTACAATATGAATATCTTCTTCCACCGCTTCTGCTGCATCACGCATAACAAGTGTCTCACCATTGATTACACTACTACCTTCAATTTGTACAAGATACAATTGACGGCCTTCTTTCACTGGAAAATGAATTTCTTTTCCAGCATGTAACGATAAAGCATATAAATTCGCATCTTGATGAATTTGAATTGGTGCCCCACCTTCTACTTGAGATACCATATGAAACCATTCATTTTCACGCTTGCTCCAATCAAATTTAAACTCACCATAGTTTGGTTTATGGTCCGCGCGATCTGGTAAAATCCAAATTTGTAGTAAACGTAATGTTTCATTTCCTAAATTATGCTCACTATGAAATACACCCGTACCCGCACTCATATATTGAACATGTCCACGCTCAATTGTTCCGCGGTTCCCCATGCTATCTTCATGTGTTAAAGCACCGTCTACAACGTACGAAATGATTTCCATATCGCGGTGGGGATGCATATCAAAACCAGTTTGCGGTGCTACTAAGTCATCATTAATTACACGTAATGCACCGAAGTTCATGTTATTAGGATTATAATAATTTGCAAATGAAAAATGAAAATGTGTATTTAACCAACCGTGATTTGCTCTTCCCATATTTTTATGATCAACTTTTCTAAACATATCCTTCACCTCATATTATCTCGAATTCGAGATTTATTTTAAAATTTTTCTCACTGTAACTTTTTTAGTAATTGTAGTAATTGATGTTGTTCTTCTACATTTAAATTTTGAAACTGCTCCGCTTGGAATGTTTCTTGAGGCGGGATGATTTCTTCATATAAAGCTCTTCCCTTTTCTGTTAACGAAATATATTTTGTAGTACCTTCTTGTTCACGACGAATCCATTCGAGTTGCTCCATTTTATTTAAAAGCTGCGTAATATTTCCCTTCGTAACAAATAGCTTATTTCCAAGCTCTTGCTGCGTTAAACGGCCATGCCCTCCAACTTGAGCTAGTACATCAAACTGAGCGGCAGATACTTTCCATTCTTTCAAATGCTGATTCGTCTCACGAATACTTTTGTTATAAAAACGTGATAAACGAAACCATAGTAGTAAACCTAGTCTATCTTCTGTTTTCATTTCATCACCTCGCTCATTTCATACCATTAGTTTAGAACTAAACTTCATAAAAGTCAATTACTTATTTTTAGTAAGAAGCAAAGAAAGCACAGCGCTATTTCTCCACTATGCTTTACATTAACTTTCTATTTTTATATTCATCTAACTTCCTCTCCGCGAACTTTCTCGCATCTTTCTCAATCCATCTATCTTCGTACAATTCACTTCCAACATACAATACTTCGCTCTTATGCTGCATTGCATGACGAAATTCATGCAGTAGTGTTTTAAGGACTTGCTCATACTCTTCCCACATACAAACAAAAATTAATTGTTTTTCTTTATGATAAAAACCACCTACCGGGAATAAAAATTCCTCTTCTTCTTCTCCTAGTGATAAAAGGACATGATTCGCATCACACGTATCACAAAAAATAACCGGTGTTTTACATACTTCAATCAGTGAAAATAAATCGTCTCTAAGCCTTTTGACATCCCAAGGAAGCTCCGAATCCAACACATACCAATTCTCCACCTGTTGATATACATTTTGAAACTGGAGTTCCATTTCTCTTTATTCCCCTTTCCAAGCACCCTTTTTCTATATGTATGCCACAATATGGTAAATATTAAACATATTCTTTCATCCTTGAAAAAATACCAATAAAAAAGGAACCTATGCCGACATAGATTCCTTTTCCGTAATCACTTTTTCATACATATCTTTTACTTTTATTTTTTTAATTTAGTTAGTCTTCGTATCCCACTTAAAGATTTTATTTAAAAATTTATATACATTCTTTGACTCTTTTGTCAGAAGTGGACCTAAGATAGATAGTATAAGCACGTATAGTGCTGAGAATGGCTTCAAGACTGACATTAAACCACCAGCGATACCGATATTGGCCATAATGATGGAGAATTCTCCTCTTGAAACGATTGTTAATCCAATATTTGTTGACGCTTTATGAGATAATCCAGCTTGTCGTCCTGCAATCATCCCCGCTACAAAGTTCCCGATGATTGTAAGAAGAACTGCACCTAACGTTAACCATATCGCTCCGCCCAATGAGAACGGATCAATGCTTAATCCGAAACTGAAGAAGAAAATAGCTCCGAAAAAGTCTCTAAATGGAACAACGAGATGTTCAATTCTGTCACTATGCTCTGTCTCAGAGAAAACTAATCCTAAAAGAAGTGCTCCAATTGCTTCGGCAACATGAATTGTTTCCGAGAATCCTGCAATAAAGAATAATGAAGCAAATACTACAATAATGAAAATTTCATCCGAACTAATATTAAGCAATTTATTTAATAACGGCGTCGCCTTTCTAGCTACAATAAAGAATAGAAGCATGTATCCTAAAGCAATTCCAATTGAAGTAAGGGCACCTAAGAATGAAGCGTGATCCCCTAGAACTAATCCAGAAACGACTGATAAATATACAGCAAGGAATATATCTTCGAACATGATAATTCCTAAAATTAATTCGGTCTCATTATTACCAGTTCTTCTTAAATCCACTAACACCTTTGCAACGATAGCGCTAGAAGAAATCGTAATAATCCCCGCAATAATTAAGATTTCTAGTAAAGGGAATCCCATGATAAATCCGTACAATAACCCAAGTGAAAAGTTAATTAAAATATAGATCGTTCCGCCAATCGCAATAGAACGTCCAGATTTAATTAATTTTTTCATCGAAAACTCTAGTCCTAGATAGAACAGAAGGAACAGAACTCCAATCCGTCCAAGGAAGGAAATGACACTTGCACTTTCAATAAACTTGAAATCGATCACACCTATTGTCGGCGCGTGTGGCCCCACTAACATCCCAAGAACAATTAAAAACGGAATAACTGAGAATTTAAACTTACCAGCAATTACTGCTGCAATTGCAACTAATACTAACGCTGTACCAACTTCAAAAATTAACGTATCCATCTAGTCAGTCCCCCTATTCGAAAGTAACTCATTAATAATTTTTTTTATTTCTTCTCTCTCACCTGAAACTACAAGCATATCGCCTTCCTCAATTACTGTTTCTGGTCCTGGATTAAATAGCTTTTTCATATTCTTTTTCATAACTGCAATAATCGTTACGCTATATGTTTTTCTTATTTCCAGATCGCCGATTGTTTTTCCGATTGCTGGCGCAGCATTCTCCACTTTAAACCACTCAATCGCCAAACCTTCAAAAACCATTTCAACATTTTCTAATGCTCTCGGCTTATATACCATTCCACCTAGTATGGCTGCAATTTGTCTTGCCTCTGAGTCACGTAATGAAATACTTGAGATACTTTCTTCATGGTCTGAATCAAAATGATACATTTCTCTACGCCCGTCATCATGAATAACAATCACCATCTTCTCGTTACCTTTCGTAACGATTTGAAACTTATAACCAATACCCGGAAGTTCACTTTCTCTAATATTCATATTTAGCTCCTCCACAACAATTTTTATTTGAATTTTCTGTTTTTCTGTCTTTTATTCATCCAATCAACTTTAGAAACTCTAACCATTCAGGATACCTGTGATTTGGAAATCTTTTATTGTAATAATAAGTGGCTCCTAAAAAGATACTTAAAGATGTAATGATAAAAAATATATTACTTCTCATTTTCAAACTCTTAAGGCTTACTTTCCATAAAGTTTCTTCTTTCAAATTATCCCCTCTTTCTTGCGTTACATTTAGTTTTTTAAAATGTAAATAATTCTAAAAATATTAAGATGTAACATAATCATAACATAAAATTAGTTTAAGTAACATAATTTTTTAGAAAAATTGATTCTCGTATATTTTTTGCATATAATTTTCTTATTACGGAAAAAAGGAAGTGTATTATATGGTTGATATCTTTAGCAGATTCCTTGAGGTAACGAATAATATTTTATGGTCATATATTCTTATTGCAATGCTAATCGGCTTCGGTCTTTATTTCTCTTTTAAATTAAAATTTGTCCAAATTACTCATTTCAGTGAGATGGTCGGTTTAATTAGTAAAGGATTTAATCCAAAAGAAAAAAAGAAAGATAGCATCTCTCCGTTCCAAGCATTTTGCTTAAGTGCAGCAGCACGTATCGGTATCGGAAATTTAGCTGGTGTAGCATTAGCTATTTCAATGGGTGGACCTGGCGCAGTGTTTTGGATGTGGTTTATCGCCATCCTCGGAGCAGCTACTAGTTTCGTAGAATGTACGCTCGCACAAATTTATAAAGTAAAAGATGGCAGCAGATTCCGTGGTGGACCCGCATATTACATGGAAAAAGGATTAAACAAACGCTGGATGGGTGTTTGGTTCTCACTTCTTATTACAGTTGCATACGGATTAATTTTCAATTCTGTACAAGCAAATACAGTAACAATTGCATTTGAAAATGCTTTTGGACTAGAGCGAACGATCGTAGGAGCTCTATTAGCTTTATTAGTTGCAGTTATTATTTTCGGTGGCATTAAGAGCATTTCACGTATTACGGAAATGATTGTTCCTCCAATGGCAATCATTTATATTGGTGTGGCTATTTTTGTCGTGATTAACAACTTTACTATGTTACCAAGCATTTTTATGGAAATATTTAATGGTGCATTCGGTTTAGACCAAGCCATCGCTGGTGGTATTGGAGCAGCAATTAAGTACGGAATTCAGCGCGGTCTATTCGCAACAGAAGCAGGTATGGGTAGCTCCCCTAACGCAGCTGCAACATCAGATGTATCTCACCCTGTAAAACAAGGACTTGTTCAAGCATTAGGTGTTTTCGTAGACACATTCTTAGTATGTACATCAACAGCATTTATCGTATTATGTTCTGGACTTTACAAAGGTTCAAATTTAAAAGGTATCGAATTAACACAAAATGCATTAAGTTCACAAATCGGACCGTGGGCAAGCACTTTCTTAGCGATTATTATTTTCCTATTCGCTTTCAGTTCTTTACTAGGAAACTACTATTATGGTGAAACAAATATCGCATTCATTAAAGAAAGTAAAACATGGTTAATGATTTATCGCGTTGCAGTTGTCGGAATGGTATTCTTCGGATCAATCGCTGCCCTTCAAACAGTTTGGAGCTTAGCTGATTTATTCATGGGACTAATGGTATTCACAAACTTAATTGCCATCTCATTCCTAAGCAAATTCGCCTACGCAGCATTAGTAGACTATATTAAGCAAAAGAAACAAGGAAAAGATCCTGTTTTCATTGCAAGTTCTATCCCTGGCTTACAAAATACAGAGTGTTGGGATGGACAGGATATAGAAGAAAAACAGAAGGCTGTGTAATAATTAAAAGCGGAGGCGGCTCGTCCAGAATCGCAGGCTATTTGGAGCTCTCGACCTTGAAGCGCTTTTTGCTTCGAGCGAGAGAGCGAAATGCCCGGAGATTCTAGCCGCTGGAGCTGGATATCACTAAAAGTGAAAGCAGCTCGTTTAGAACAACAGCTATATATCAAACAAAATCCCTATTACTTCAACGTAATAGGGATTTTTATTTACAACAGTTCATAATTTGTTCAAATTAATTCCAGCAAAAGGGTTGATTTATACGAATTACTAGATTATAATAATTATAAATTAGTAATTGATATCACATAACAACTCAAAAGGAGATTGATCATAATGAACAAACAAGTAATCGAAGTATTAAACAAACAAGTAGCAGACTGGAGCGTTTTATTCACAAAATTACACAACTTCCATTGGTACGTAAAAGGACCTCAATTCTTCACATTACATGAGAAATTCGAAGAACTTTACACAGAATCAGCTACTCACATCGATGAAATTGCAGAACGTATTTTAGCAATTGGCGGCAAACCAGTAGCAACAATGAAAGAATACTTAGAAATATCTTCTATTCAAGAAGCAGCATACGGAGAAACTGCAGAAGGGATGGTCGAAGCAATCATGAAAGACTACGAAATGATGCTAGTCGAACTGAAAAAAGGCATGGAAATCGCTCAAGACTCTGATGACGAAATGACATCTGACCTACTACTAGGCATCTACACAGAACTAGAAAAACACGCTTGGATGCTACGTGCGTTCTTGAATCAGTAATACTTAAAAGCGGAAGCGGCTTGCTCAGAATCGCAGGGCATTGGAGCTCTCGACCTTGAAGCGCTTTTTGCTTCGAGCGAGAGAGCGAAATG
>NZ_JAQFPJ010000031.1:0-38123 GCF_027712065.1 Bacillus cereus group sp. BcHK124 | reverse complement strand
GAAGCCATTAGGCTTCTGTACTTAGGAATCTCCCACTTCAAACAGTCCGTAAGGACGTTAAGTGGTGAGTAGTTCAATATTGTATACTTATAGTAAATACTTGATTTAAGAAAGAGGGCATTATAAGTGGCATCAAATCTAGAACAGTTAACTGATCAACTTATTTCTATTCGTAGAAATTTACATGAGAATCCAGAATTATCCTACGAAGAATTCGAAACGACGAAAGCTATAAAGAATTGGTTAGAAGAAAAAAACATTACAATTATCAATTCTAGTTTAGAAACGGGCGTTATTGCTGAAATTTCGGGGAATAGTAACGGACCGCTTATAGCAATCCGTGCTGATATTGATGCCCTTCCTATTCAGGAAGAAACAAATTTATCCTACGCTTCAAAAATCCATGGAAAAATGCACGCTTGTGGGCATGATTTTCATACAGCTGCTATTATAGGTGCCGCTTATTTATTAAAAGAAAGAGAACCTTCCCTAAATGGAACTGTTCGCTTTCTATTCCAGCCGGCTGAAGAGAGTAGTAATGGCGCTTGCAAAGTTATTGAAGCTGGGCATTTACATGGCGTACAAGCTATTTTCGGTATGCATAACAAACCTGATTTACCAGTAGGTACAATCGGTATTAAAGATGGTCCACTTATGGCCGGAGTTGATCGATTTGAAATTGAAATTCACGGAGTTGGTACACATGCAGCTGTACCAGATGCTGGGGTAGATCCAATTGTCGCATCCTCTCAAATTGTGATGGCACTACAAACTATTGTAAGCCGAAATATAAGTTCATCTCATAATGCAGTTGTTAGCGTCACAAACATCCATTCAGGAAATACGTGGAACGTTATTCCTGAAAAAGCAATATTAGAAGGTACTGTTCGTACTTTCCAAGCTGAAACACGCGAAAAAATTCCAGCCTTAATGGAACGTATCATTAAGGGCGTTTCTGATGCACTAGGTGTAAAAACAGAATTCCATTTTCATTCAGGTCCTCCTGCCGTTCATAATGATGAAATTCTTACTCATTTATGTACACAAACTGCACAGGAAATGTCACTAGACGTGATTACCCCTACTCCTTCCATGGCTGGCGAAGATTTCTCTTTTTATCAACAACACATACCAGGATCATTCGTCTTTATGGGAACGAGTGGTACACATGAATGGCACCATCCCTCGTTCACTATCGATGAACAAGCATTGCCTATCAGCGCAAAATTTTTCGCTTTATTAGCCGAAAAAGCGCTTAAACAATTAACATAAAGAAAAGCCGTTAAGAGTGTGCTTAACGGCTTTTCTTTTAAGTTAAATCTCGTTTCAAAAATACAGTATAAGAAACCCCTAAAAATACGAATAAATAAAGTAGTAGCATACACGATGCAAACGGGAACGTTACTCCATCAATAAAGCTTCCATTCTTTGCAATACTGTATAAATCTGTGTTTGCTGGCAATAAATATTTCGCCCAATCATATCTAGTTGCTGCTAGTAATGCGATGTTTCCTGATAAAGCGAGAAATAGTGAAATACCAATCGCGCCTCCACTAGATCTTGTTAGCACAGAAATCATAAATGCAAACGCTGCATACACAATCGTTGGCAACCACGATAAAATATAATACTTACTAGCCTCTACAAAAATATTTTGTTTTATAATATTTCCATCTTGGAAAATAAATTCGCTCCATGCAGGCTGCTGGAATTTATAAATAACAAGCCCACATAAAATGGAAAAAATCATATTAAATATAAACAATAACGCTGCAAATATGACAATTGCTAAAAACTTAGCTGTCAAAATTTTAAAGCGACTCGCTGGTCGTATCGTTAAAAATTTATATGTTCCCCAGCTATATTCATTCGCAAAAATTGTACTTGCATACACGAGGATAAACGGAAGTAATATTGGAAATACGATAAAGCCTGTATCTCTCATGAAAGAAAGTGGAGAACTACTTGCCGGTGCTGTATCTGTATCTAAATGCTTCATCTTAAGCTGATATTCCTTTACAAGCTCATCCCCAGATCGTTCCGCTAAAATTGCTTCTTTTTCCATGCCTAGCTTTTTCTCAATTTCTACAGTTCGTTCTGTATAATCAGCTTTCCATCCTTTTGTTTCCGGCTCCAGATACTTTACAGTAACCCATCCTAATCCGATTATTAATACTGCAATAACTGCAAATGGAATAATCGTTCGCTTTCGCTTAAATATTTTATACAATTCGTTATACACTAAATTAAACAATATCTTTTCCCCCTGTTAATTCTAAAAATTGCTCTTCTAACGTTTTTCTTTCTTCATATACACGATACACTTGAATGTTTTTCTCAAGCAATGTACGAATAACATTTGGGATTTCTTCATCTTTTACATGAATAAGTAAATCATTACCTTTTATTAAAACATCTTGGTCTAACATTTCTGCCGCTTTATTCGCATCATCTACGCGTATACGGATTGTCTCCATCTCTTCACTTTGATTATGCTGAATATTTTGCGTCGCGACATATTCTCCGTGCTGAATAATGATAACTCTATCACACATTAATTCAACTTCTGAAAGTAAGTGACTAGATACAAGAACAGCTTTTCCTTGTTCATGTGCAATTTTCTTTATGTACATTCTCATTTCATGTATTCCACTAGGATCTAATCCATTCGTTGGTTCGTCTAATATTAATACATCTGGATCATGAATAAGCGCTTGAGCAATTCCTAAACGTTGTCTCATGCCGAGTGAATATGCTTTTACTTTGCGGTCAATTACTTGTCCCATTCCTAACAATTTCACTACTTCATCGATACGTTCTTCTGTCACGTTCCCATTCATTCGTCCGAAATATGTTAAATTTTCATAGCCACTCAAGAAAGGATAAAATTCCGGTGTCTCAATTACTGCTCCAATTTTCGAAGCAGTACTTTCAAATTGTTGTTTTACAGATTGACCATCAATCCAAACTTCGCCCTCTGTCATACGAATCATGCCGACCATCATTCTCATTAAAGTCGTTTTTCCAGCGCCATTTGGTCCGAGCAAACCAACTACTTCACCCTTTTTAACTTCAAAACTAATATTTTCTACAAGTGTCTTTGAACCGATTCGCTTCGTTAACCGCTCGACCTTTACAATTGATTGTTCATTTGTCATTCTATACAACCTTTCCTTCCCATTCTTTGTCAGGTCTTTACACTGTAACATGATTATTTTTCTGTGTAAAATAGAAAAAGGCATGATTCCTCATGCCTTTTCCTTGAAATGAAACGAATTTTTATCTTGTAAACTTTGAACAAATCGAAAACATTGCACCATCGATAATAGAAGGATAACGATCATAATTATACTAACGACTACGATTGCATATATTGTAATCGGTGCACTATCTATCCCTTGTATTCCTGCTATTTTCATACAGATAATCGTAAACAATTTTAAAAATAACATCCCATTAACTAACCCAAACACAAACGCTACTCCATAAATAAATAATTGCTCCTGACATAATAAACATAGTACATCATTTCTCTTCCCATTCTCTGCTACATAAGATTTAATTTCTTCTTTCCTCACTTGCAGAAGAGAATACGTCATTTTATATGTAATAAACATACATATGAAAATGACTACGATAAACAACGTGTAAAAACACATTTGAAATAAAAGTGTAGTCCCTAATTCCCCAACAACTACTTCATTAAATTGTAGCGATATCATAAAAAACAAAATCATAGTACTCATAGCAATCCACATAAATTGCTTCATCCTTTTGGCAGCAAATGTTCTTATATTTTTTCTCGCTAACCGACATAAAGACATAAAATTCTTCCCCTACCTTATTACATACGCATTCTATACTACTAGTGTATAAAAATATGACATTTTAAACATCGCACTACAATCGGAATTTCCTCTAAGTCTTTAGTCCTAGAACACAAAAACGAACATGTTTATCTCTTTAGTATAGAACTAAAAAAAGAACACTAAAGCGGAAAGGCAATACTATTGCCTTTCCGCTTTAGTGTTTAATGAGGTGTACTTTTTAATAACTTAATTAATCTCATCCTCAACTTCTATTCTTTTCTTCTCTCTTGCAATTTTTAAAAACTCTAAAAGCTCTGGATTGCTATTCATTTTTTTGTAAGCTACTGACATTTCTGCAACAAAATTAGAATCATATAGTTCTTTATATACAACTTCTGTTTTATATAATTTATTTGCCGATACGGGTATGACTGTAATTCCAATCCCTGCTGCTACAAGTCCCATAACTGTTTGATATTCCGTCGCTTCTTGTACGATACGCGGACTAAACCCGACGTCGCGGCAAAGTGATAAAATTGTATCGTATAACGCTGGCCATACTGGTCTCGTAATAAATACAAACGGTTCATCTCGTAAATCTTCTATATGTATTTCATCTTTCTCTGCAAGTGGATGAGCCTTCGGTAAACATAAAGTACACGATAGTTTTTGTATCGGCTCTAATTCTAATAATTGTGTTGGGATTGGTGGACGCAAAAATCCAATATCAATACGATTATCATGAAGTGCATGCACTTGATCTGGAGTAGATAATTCATGTAATGCAACAGACACCCTCGGAAATTTCTTTCTATACTCCCTTACGATAGATGGTAAAATATCATATATCGCCGCACCTACAAAACCAATTGAAAGTGAGCCCACTTCTCCCCTTTGGGCACTTTGTGCAATCTCTACCGCTTTTTCAATTTGTTCGAACGCTTTTTTTACTTCTTTCAAAAACATTTCTCCAGCTTCTGTTAATTCAACCTTTCTCTTCGTTCTTGAAAATAACATAACTCCCATTTCTTTTTCTAATTGCTGAATTTGTTGACTAAGCGGTGGTTGTGTCATTTGTAAACGAGCAGCCGCCCGTCCAAAGTGTAACTCCTCTGCCACTACAACAAAATATTGCAAATGCCGTAATTCCATTTTGGACACCCTTTTCCATTTCAATTAATACGTCTAATATATTAATAACATATAATTTATATATTAGACAAATTTTTTGAATGAACGTATAGTAGAATTTGTTAATTCTTTTTTACAATTTTTATGTAAAAAAAGAAAGAGGTGGTTACTGTATGAAATGGTGGAAATTAAGCGGACAAATTTTACTATTATTTTGTTTCGCTTGGACAGGTGAATGGATTGCAAAACAGGCACACCTCCCAGTTCCAGGAAGTATTATCGGTATTTTTTTATTGTTAATTTCATTAAAATTTAACCTAGTGAAAAAAGAGTGGATACAGGACGGTGCAGACTTTTTATTAAAAGAACTTATTTTATTTTTCATTCCTTCTGCAGTCGCTGTCATACGCTACAAAGATACACTATCACAATATGGAATCGATCTCATCTTAATTATTATGATTAGTACACTTTGTGTCACTCTCGTTACAGGACTCTTAACAGAATTGCTACTAAAGCGGAAAGGATCCGTGCAATGATCGGTTTTCTTTGTTTACTATTAACACTATTCACATATTGGATATCGAAGAAAATGTATAAACGCTGGAATTGGAGCTTACTTTCTCCTCTTCTCGTCTGTCCTATTATTTTAATCGCTTTATTACTCGGACTAGACACATCTTATGAAACGTATGAAACTGGAGGCCAATGGTTAACAGAATTATTAAAACCTGCAACAGTTGCTTTTGCATGGCCAATCTATAAATACTTTGATTTACTCAAGAAACATGGAATGGCTATTTTACTTAATGTCATTGTCGGTTCGTTTCTATCAGTTATTACTTCAGCACTACTAGCAAATTATTTTCAAATTGATTCATCGTTAGAACATAGTTTAGCACCTCATATTGTAACGACACCAATTGCAATGGCCATTTCAGAAATGATTGGTGGTATGTCACAATTAACAGCAGTATTTGTTGTTTTAACTGCGTTAACAGGAGCATTGCTCGGACCTTCTCTCATTCGTATATGCCGTATTAAAACAGCAATTGCAAAAGGTATTATGTTAGGAACGAGCGCAAATGGAACCGGCACATCAAAAGCATTCGAAATCGGTCCTGTAGAGGGAACGATCGCAAGTTTATCTATGCTTTTAACTGCAGGAGCTAGTTTAGTTATCGTTCCGCTTTTCTTATCGTGGATACATTGAAAAAGCAAGTGTTTACACACTCGCTTTTTTATTTATGTATTTGTTTAAAATCTCATAATCCTCCGGGAAAGATAGCGTTAATTCCTTCATTTCATCTATCCCCTTCCAAGCAATTTCATGTATTAACTCATCAGGATCTTGGATTTTCATACTACCGCCTATTCTTTTTACGATATAATAATGAACGTATACAGGAACCCCATATGTAATCGCTTCTTTTTCGTATATTTTACTTACAACTTCCACATTGTAGCCTGTTTCTTCCCAAACCTCTCGGATACAACATTCCTCTAATGTTTCTCCTTTTTCAAGTCCTCCACTTGGGACGGACCACCTTTTTTCTTCACCCTTTTGTCCTTGTAATACCATTAAAACTTCATTTCTTTCATTTACACATACTGCTGCACAGCCTATCCATCTTTCCATATACATCCCCCCCCTACTACTATTCGGTTCCTTTTTCCTTTTCTCCTTGAAAAAAGAGGAAAAAAGGAAAACGATGACGAAAATTTACATCAACTTCATAGGCAGTTCCTTCTTAGAAATTAAAAACGGAAGGATGAAAGCATGATTTCTAAATATGTTGTAGAATGTGTCTTTTGCGAAGAAAATCGAAAACCTCGCCAGGCTATCGTCACAGTTCCAGCTACTACTCAGCTACTAGCTATTGAAAAAGTGCGTGCAGAATGTAAACGTCGTTTCGGAAAAGCTTTATTATTACAAACTGAAATTAAAGAAGAAATAGTTTTTGAACAAAAAGAAAGCTGACCATAAATTGGTCAGCTTTCATATCCGATCATATTTTCACATGAAGATTAGGGGCATCCTCTTTAAGGATCGGGATTTTCCCATTATGTACGTTCCATAATGGTCATCGAACAATATATTTCTATACAATTAAATATTGAATAGAATAGGGCAAAACTTGTTCGCATTTTTAGAAAAGGGATAGGGATATAATTCAAGTAGTACTTCGAATACTCGAACTTTACACTCATTATATTAAAGCAAATCCTTTTATATGGGAAATATGAATTACTTACATAATTCATTCGTAAAACATATTAGTTTGCTATATTATTTTTATTCCATGAATAACATGCATCCAGCTAGAACTGGTGTCATAATCATTGAAAACTTCAAAAGCATACTTGGTGCATAATTTGTAAACTTCGCCCCAATATACGCTCCTAACATCGTCCCAATTAATACTTGCAATAATAATATATGATCTAGGTAGCCTTCTGAACTATATCCTAGCCCACCTCCAATCGCAATTGGCAATATAACCAGCATTGTTGTTCCTACAGATTGCTGGATCGTTAATCCTAATAGAAACATTAATCCAAGTTGAATAAATGGTGCAGAACCTATCCCGAATGAACCAGCCATCATTCCAGTGACTAATCCAAGACATATACATTTCATTATGTTCTCTTTCGAAAAATCTTTAATCTCTGCTAAAAGTAACTCTTCCCTATTTTGAAACTTAATTAATTTAATAAACATAAAAATTGCAGATAAAAATAACATCCCAGCTGTAAACCAATGAAGAAGATGTCCTGGTATAAGTGAACCAATTTTTGAACCGATATAAGAACCAAGCGCTCCACATCCCCCAACAATCCCGCCTATAGTAAGTACTACATTTCCTTCACGATAATGACTTATAACCCCAGATAATGTCGTAAATGCCATAGCAGTTAAAGACGTTGCAAGTGCAACGTGAATAGGAATATGGAATACTAAAGTGAGTATCGCGATAATAAACCCGGCTCCCCCAGCTCCAACAAACCCTAATAAAATCCCCATTACTAACATCGTTATAATAATTGCCACATACTCTCCCTCCAGTAAGGCAATTATCCACCATATTCTTTCTTCTACACAAATAAAAAGCATCCATCTAGGATACTTTTTATTTCAATACTATGTACTTAATCTTGATTAATCAAAATAACCGCGGGGCCAGCGACTACTACTCCAGCTACTTCGATTTTTTCAAATTCCTTTACTGTAATAGATATAACGCCTTCTCTTTCCATCAATTCTTTACTCAGGACATCAGTCGGTATAGCTTTCACCGTCTTACCTCCTTTTCATTTATACAATATGCCAAAAACAACTTAACGCATCTATATATATGCATCACCTCCGCTTTCATTCCTTATTCCCTTCAAAACCCTTCTCTCCCTTCCATAACGTATTGAAAAATAAAAAAGCACTCGCAATCGCGAATGCTTTTTCATTATTTACTTTCTATTACTTTTAACATTCTATTAATAAATGCTGCCGATTCTCCACGCGTTGCAGAACCTTTCGGCATAAATTCATTATTTTCATTTCCTTTTACAATACCTAATCCATAAACACGTTGTACAGCTTGTTTATCATATGCTAAATCTTGATCTGAGAATGGTAACGAGACTAAGTTACCTTTAATTTTTTTATATTGCAGTGCACGGTCAATCATGATAACAGCTTCATCTCGTTTAATCGTATCGTTTGGAGCAAATATACCATTTCCTCTACCACTTATTATCCCAGCACTTGCTGCACGATTAATACCATCTATTAGCGATGGATGTGCTGTATTTAAGTCATTAAAATTCGATGATCCTTCAGGTAGCTGCAATGATCTTGATATTAAATTTGCAAATTCACCACGTGTCACAAGGCGCTCTGGCCAATAAGAACCTTTTCCATCTCCAACCATAATACCGCGCTTATCTAATTCACGAATGTCTGCTTCATACCAACCACCCGTTATATCATCTTTATGGTTCGCATCATAATAAACTTTTGTTCCTTGTAAGAATGGTTCCCACCCATTATTTTTAATCATAATGGCTGGACAAATCTTCCCACTCCAAAATTGATGTTTTTTCACATTTTCTAAAGGAATATTTAATTCCCCCATTAAATAAGCTGCTAGTTTACGAGCATTTTCAACAGCTTTATTATAATCACCATCTTCGTTTACAGCAATTTCAATCGCAATTGATTCTCGATTCCCAGTTCCTTCTGCCCCATCTCCTGCATGCCAAGCATTTTCGTTTAATGGCAGGTGTTGATAAATCTCTTTATCGTCTACCGTAAAGTGCCACGACGCTGAACGATCTTCCGTTCCCGTTGCTTGGTTATATAAATATATCGCATGGTTTCTAGCATTTGCCCCAACACTATAATTATCGGTCTCATGAATCGTAATATACTTCGGGTTCATCGCATAACCTGGACGAATATTTTCATTTCCTTTTGGTACAATCATTTCTTTTAAAGGTACACCATAAATATCCGTTGTTTTCTCTTCTATTGGCGCAGCATACATAGCTGCTGCACGTTTTGTACGTGTTGGTGCTGCATCTTGTATAAGTGAAGCTTTTGTTCCTTCAAATTTTGCTGAAGGTGAATGAATCCATTTCATCTCATTATTTATTTTTACTTGGAACCATTCTCCCGCCTGTCCAATTGCTTGAATAGTTTGCGGCTCCAGTACATTTTCTTCTTTGTATGAAGTAAATGGTTCAGAGTAAGTAGAGCTTTCTTCATTAATAACTAACTTTTCACTTAATAACGGGTGAATTTCTTTAACCTCTACATTTCCATCACTATTTTGTATCCACCCCGTTCCCGATGAAGTTTGAACATAGTAAGCGTTTCCTTTTCTCTTCTCAGCTTTTACGACTTGATTCGAAATACGAATCCCTGTCTCTTTTTGAAAATTACTAGAATCGTATAAAGGTACTTCTTTCACTATATGTACAAGAAACTCACCTTGCACTTCACTTTTTACTCCTTTATCTTCCCCTCGACCATCTTCATCTTTCATATGGTTTTCAATACTTTTTAAAGCTTGTTCATCAGATGAAACTGTAACAGTTTTTCCAAGCTCATTAGCATAGGAATAATTTGGAATCGTTACCATACTAAATACAATTGATGCAGCTAAAACATTATAAAATCCTTTTTTCATCATAAATACTTAACACGCATATCATTAAATTCGTGTTAAAATTCCCCTCCTCAACCAAAATATAGATTATCTACTAAACTATTAAGCAACATAACCATTTACAATATAACAGACTCATTTCAATTCGTATAGATAGGAATGACTACTATTTGCCTACATTTACTATATTGGAATATAAAAAGAAGCTATAATATATAGCTTCTCTCTACGTTTCTTCAATCGTTATGCACCTTATATTCCACAACTTTACCATCTCTATCAAATTGTAAAACAAGATGTTCACTATCTATGGGAATAAAGCCACGTTCAGTTCCAAGATAGTACGAAGTGATAACCCCGTTTTCTCCATTTCTCGTTTCAGTAGGCGTTCCTAATAATTGTGTAATTTCTTCATTTGATTTTCCTGTTAATTTATATTTTTGCAATAGATCATCTACCATATGTACCCGTTTATCTTCAGCATGTAACCACCGATATTGGTTAAACTTGGAAGTGTACGTATTCATACTTAATTGTGCCGTACATACTACTAACGGAATAAGTGCTACTATTAACACCCCCGACATTTGCTTCTTTTCTTCATTACGATTTTTAGCAACATATAAGATCGACTTTTGAATCATAACTAATAAAACAAATGGCATGGCTATTATAAAAATGCTCGTTACACTTAATGACGTATGAGCCATACCAATAATAAACATAAAAGCAAGATACATGAGTATATACAAACAAATATAAACATACAAAATACCCCTTAATATAGCACTTAGAAAGCCCACCTCTTTTTAATTCATTATATAATTCATTCGATTAATGGTTTCTCGAAGTTTTTCCAACTCTTGACCTGTATATATTACTTTCCCCGTTAAGAATTCATTTCTGAAGAACGATACAATTTGCTCTCTATCTTTTAATCTCGGCGTTTTTTCTTCAGAAAGATCTAGCACTTCTTTCCCATTCTCATTATAAAAATATACAATCGGATTTATGTTTTCCTTTACAATATCAACTTGCATTTCTTTCAAACAATTGTATAGAATATGAGATAGTTTCTTCGCTCTATATACTGGGTTCCCTTCATTTTTCACTTGTATCGTTAATGAATCTTCACCTGTAATATATTCAAACGTCTCTTCTTTCTCTATCTCTTGTTGATACTTGCCAATTTCATCAATCATAAATGAATATGTACTAGCATTTTCTTTCGTTAAGCCATGAATTAATTTCCCTGTCCATTCTTTCGTTTCAAGTACATACATACCCGTTTTACTTAAAACAAGATGATGAATTCGAAAATCATTTCTTCCATGCTGATTCCTCATAAAAACATTCGGCATTATATGAAATTCATTATCTAGTATTATGCCTTGCTCTACGAAGCCACGCTTCATATATTGTAATGTTTCGTGCGTACTCACTTCGGCTCCATTTTTCGTATACTCTCGCAAATCTGCAATTAACTTTTGAAACATATGTATTTCGTTACTATGTTTTTCTTGCATTTCACTGCGTTCTTTACTATGTTGCACAGCTAATTGATTTTTCATCATACGCATATTTTCAAGTTCTCTAGCTGCACTTATTTGTAAATCATTGTATTTTTTCTGTTCCATATTTTTTAATGTATTTTGCTGCTCTTTATGTTCTGTAACCGTAGCTGCAATTTCATTTTCGTACGTTTCAATTGCTTGTTTCTTTTCAAATTCCGCTTGCTGGCTCTCTGATTCTAGCTGTTTATTTTTATAAAACAGCACGAATACTGCAGCTAATAATAATAAAATTACACCTATTAGCACATAATCCATATTTTTTCTCCTTTATTTCATTTTCAATTATTTTTTATAAATATATCTATTATAGTATACTATGGTTTCGATATAGACCTTGTAAAAGTTGTATATTTTTAATAAAAGGTACCTCTGAAGAGATACCTTTTATTTCCACTCTATTGTACACCATACTGAATATAACTTGAATCGTAGTATACCCATTGATTTGTCCCTAAGCAAAGCCATCCATCTTGCTTACTCCATACTTGATACGATTCACCATGATGTAACTGTCTTATAACATTTCCATTTAATGATGGAGCATCACGTAGATTTACATTATCACCAGTAATAGTCGCCACATAATGTTTATACTGAATATAACTCGAATCATTATATACCCACTGATTTGTCCCTAAACAAAGCCAACCACCCTGTTCTCCCCAAACTTCATATGCTTCGCCACGATTCAATTGGCGAATTACACTAGACTGTAAAGATGGTCCACTTCTCAAATTCACATTATCTCCATTAATTATAACAACTCCGTACACTGGAGTTGCATTATTAAACGGGGAAACATTACCTCCACCACTTGCTCCATTCCCTTGTAAAGCTTCTAATGAAACTGCAGCTGATACATCACAATTTCCTACGCCTGAAATTTGTCCAGAATCTGTGTACTGCCACGCTGTCCACTCTGTCCATCCACCAGCATCAGCAGGCGGTGTACTCGAGTATCTAGCAATCCAAAGCGGAATATCACTTAATCCGCTAATTCCGAACTCATTAATATACCAAACTCCTGTATATAACATTACATCTTTTGCAGTAGCCTGTTTCACATAATTTATGAAGCTTCTTGCCCAATTCGATATAGCGCTACCAGTTAAATTACTGTTGCTTGGATCTGTTGGTGATTCTAAATCCAGAACTGGCATTAAGTCTGTGTGGTTACTTTGTAATATACTCACAAAATATTTCGCTTCTGAAATTGCATCATTTTGTTCTGGGCGTGCAAAATGGTATGCACCGATTAATACATTCGCATTTCGTGCTGCTTGTACATTCTTAGTAAAAGTAGGATCAATGTAATTTACACCTTCTGTCGCTTTTGCATACGCCGCTGAAATACCGGATCCCTTCACTGCATTCCAATCAATATTCCCTTCCCAATGAGACACATCAATAAACGTAATATTTGAACTAGATCTATCTTGCATATAAAAGCTCCTATCAATTTTTTCATTTCGTATACATACAATATGTACAACTTTATTAAAGGGTGACGACGTTTATACTATAGACATAAAGAGCAAACATATTTTATAACCAAAGTAAAAAAGCCTTGTAATTACAAGGCCTTTTGTAAACTTCCTTTATTTTGTAGTAAATACATATTATAATACAATCCTTGTTCACTCAGTAATTCTTGATGCGTCCCTCTTTCTACTATCTCTCCATCGTGCATAACAAAAATTTGATCTGCATCTTGTATGGTAGATAATCTGTGCGCAATCGCTATCGTAGTCCGTCCTTTTCGCATTTGCTGTAACGCTGTTTGGATTGCATCTTCAGTTTCTGTATCAATATTTGCTGTTGCTTCATCTAATACTAACACTTTCGGATTCGTTGCTATCGTTCTAGCGAAAGCAATTAATTGTCGTTGACCACTAGAAAATGCAGCTCCTCTTTCTACTACTTCCGTTTCATACTGCTCTGGTAATTTTTCAATAAACGTATTCGCTTGCACAAATTGTGCCGCTTCTTTTACTTCTTCATCCGTAATTTCTTCATTATACATACGAATATTTTGTTTTACATTTCCCGCAAATAAAAATGCATCTTGCAATACAAGTCCTATTTTCTTTCTAATTTCTTGTTCTTCAAATTTCTCTAACTCTACACCATCTATTACAATATTTCCGGAATTAATATTATAGAATCTCAGTAATAAATTCATAATAGTACTCTTTCCGCTGCCAGTGTGCCCAACGAAAGCAACCGTTTGCCCTTGTTTCACGTGAAAAGATACATTTTTTAAAACATCACGTTTTCCATCGTACGAAAAAGTAACATTTTTAAATTCAATATCTCCATTAATAACTTGAGGATTTCCATCCCCTTTTTGAACTGGCGCTAAATCTTTCTCATCCATTAAATGAAATACACGTGATGATGAAACCAGTGCCTGTTGGAAAAATGATAATTTCATCATCATCTCATTTACAGGCTGGAAAAAACGATGTATATAGTTAACAAACGCATATAAAACGCCTACTTCAACAGGACTCTTCAAAGCATCAATTCCAAATAAACCAAGTACTAACGCAATAGCTACAATATGAACTAAATCAGTTGCTGGACGTAAAAGCAATGCATCTAACTTTAATGTACGTCGCCCTGCACTATAATGTTTATTATTCACTTCTTCAAATTCTTTTCTCATGCGCTTTTCTTGTCTGAACACTTGAACAACATTCATCCCTTGAATGGACTCGTTTAACTTTGCATTTAACACACTTAATTGATTACGGACTTCTAAATAAAAAGCTGCACTTTTCCGGCGATATAGCACCATAATCGCAAACATGATCGGAATTAATACGAGAGAAAATAGCGCTAATTTTACATTTAATAAAAACATCGCTACTAAAATCCCTACTAAAAATACGATATTTTTAACAAATGTTGATAATACACTGACATAAAAATCTTTAATTGCTTCTGTATCATTCGTTATGCGCGATACGAGCGTACCAATCGGCGTACGATCAAAGAAACTTAATGACAACTTTTGAACATGCTCATATACTTCAACACGCATATCTTGAACAATTTTAAAAGCAATATTTTGAAAATATAACAAGTCTAAATAAGTAAATAATACTTTTAATAAGTGAGCAACAATATACACTACAAATAAAGTAACAAGTGCTGATTGATCAAAGTTACGTGGTACTAAGTGTTCATCAAGAAATTGTTTAATTAAAAAAGGACCCATCATTTCTGTTACAGTTGCACCAACTAGAAATAAAAATGCTAATGCTAACAGTCCTTTATATGGCCTCATATAAGACAGTAATCTTCTTAAATCGCTCTGTTTTTTCTCAGCCATCATACGCCTCCTTTCTCGACTAATGCTTCTAACTGCTGGCTTTCATACATTTCTTTATACCAACCATGTTCTTTCATTAGTTGTTCATGTGTACCTCGTTGTACAATTCTACCTTCATCCACAACAAGAATAAGATTGGCATGCTGAATTGCACTTAAACGATGGGCAGTAATAATTGTCGTTTTCCCTGCTCTTTCCCTCTTTAAAGCATTTAAAATTGTTTCTTCTGTTTTTGCATCTACTGCTGATAAACAATCATCTAAAATTAAAATTTCAGCATTCGTTAATAAAGCACGCGCAATAGAAATCCTCTGTTTTTGACCTCCAGATAACGAAACGCCTCTTTCTCCTACTACTGTTTCATATCCTTCTGAAAATTGGAGAATATCATTATGAATACAAGCAATCTCTGCGGCCCGAGTAATTTCATTATATGTAGCATCCGCCTTTCCAAAGGCAATATTCTCCCCAATACTTGCTGAAAATAAAAAATGATCTTGCGGCACGTATGAAATGGCAGAACGGACACCGTAAAGTGTTACATCGCGAATATCCCGCTCCCCAACTTTTAACTCACCATTAAAATGATCATACTCACGTATTAAACATTTTAATAAAGTCGTTTTCCCTGCACCTGTACGTCCTACAATCCCTAACGTTTCCCCCTTCTTCAAATCAAAGTGAATATCCGTTAAATGTAACAGTTCATTTTTCTTATACGAAAACGAATCGACCGCAAATGAAATATCACCGCTCGCTATTGTATGCACAGCATTTTCTCTATTTACTACATCTGATTTTTGTGAGAGGATTTTTTCTACACGGTCATACGAAGCACGCCCACGCTCCATAATATTAAACAGCCATCCAAACGCTAACATCGGCCAAACGAGAGTACCTAAATATGTCGTAAATGTAACGAGATCACCTACTGTTAATTCACCTCTCACAACTAATACTGACCCGTAACATACTGCAATTAAAAAAGAAAAACCTACGATAAGAGCGATTGTTGGATCAAATAACGAATCAATACGTGCAACTAACATATTTTTATGTACGACATCTTCTGATTTTTTTCGGAACGCTTGTAAATCTTCTTTTTCTTGTCCAAGCGATCGAATTACCTTCATCCCACTCATACTCTCTTGCACTTTATCATTGATTTCCGAAAACGATTGCTGTGCTTTATGAAACCTTTTATGTAATAAAGTGCCGTAATAATTTGTCGATATTGCTACAATCGGCATTGGAATTAAGCTTAACAATGTTAACTTCCAACTAATTGTAAAACCCATCGCTACGAGTACACACCCTCCAACAGCTAATGAATCAACAAGTGTTAAAACACCCGCCCCAGCAGTTTGCTGAATTGCTTGAATATCATTGGTCGCATGCGCCATTAAATCACCTGTTCGATTTGACTGATAGAAAGATGGACTCATCTTTGTAAAATGTTCATACAAATTTTTCCGTAATTGGCGAGCTAACTTTAATGAAGACCCAAAAATCATAATGCGCCACACGTAACGTAATATGTACATCGTAATACCTACGAGTACTAAGAGTACAACCCATTTTAGTAACTTATCAGTCGTTAATGTTCCATCGTTAATTTCATCTACAACAATCCCAATCACTTTTGGTGCTACAAGTTCTAAAAGTGCGACGCCAAATAATAAAATAATTCCGGTTATGTACGCTCGTTTTTCTTGTTTAAAAAACCACGCTAAATTCATAAATACTTTCATATTTTTCCTCCTCCCTTAAAATGAGCGATGTTTTCAGTTTACCAAAAATACAGAATTTTTAAAAGTTTTAAACTCTGTCTATATCAAAAAGAAAAGACACTCTTAGCGAGTGTCTTTTAGCGCTTATTTCATTTGTTGCTTATTCATCGCGCTCATCATTTGATTGATTTTCTTTTGGGAAGGTTTTTGTCCCATTTGCATCATCATCATTTTTAACATTTGTTCGTTAATTGGTGGATTTTTTTGTAAGTAATTCATCATGTATTTGCGGGCAATGAAAAATCCTAACGCCACGCCTGCTACTAGTGCTACTACGCCCACTAGAATACCTAACCAAATTGGCATATATTTTCCTCCTTCATGTTGTCTACCTTACAGTGTACTAAAACCTTTTCAATAAGACAAGATACAATTCGACATTTTTTACACATATGTTCGTACTTGTTTTAGAGGATTCAGCCATCCGTACTTTGTATTTTCATAATCCATAGCTAAAAATGTTAATTCACACTTCCGAAGCACCTCAAAGAAAGTCGTTTCCATAGAAACATTTCCAGAGGTATTCATGCGAATATAGTGTGGTTTCACCATTATTTCGCCATATTCTGCCCCTGTATAAAGTGTATGTGTATGATGTGTTCGATCATATTTACCAAGAACGCGCAAAGCTTGTTCTAATTTATGATGAATTTTCATTACTTGTAACGGCATCGTTATATACATCATTTGTTTATATAGCACTTTTTTCTCCGAAAGGGACCCAGATTCTGAAAATCGAGCAAATAAATCAAAAAACAAATATTCACGACCAAAGTAAGCTTTCGCAATATCCTCTTGAATTAAATACAATTCATACGTTTTCATCTTTCGCCTCCCAATCTGGACAACCTTTTCTCTTCATTATATAGAAGAAATTTTGCAATGATTGTCTGACTGCGGAGAGAGAAAAAACTTTTTCTGTCGAAAAAACTCATTTACATAGAAAAACCTCTCCATGCCGGAGAGATTTTTCTAAAATCATTAAAGCATTTCTTTTACTTTACGAACAACGTTCTCTACAGTAAATCCATACTCTTCCATAATCTTCTCACCAGGAGCAGAAGCACCGAATGTATCGATACCTAACACATCTCCTTCAAGACCTACGTAACGGTGCCATCCGAATGTAGCACCCATTTCGATTGCGAAACGTTTTGTTACTGCTTTTGGTAATACAGATTCTTTGTACTCAGCAGTTTGAGCTTCAAAGCGATCCATAGATGGCATGCTGACAACAGATGCGTCAACACCGTCTACTGCTAATGCTTTTTGAGCCTCAACAGCTAGACTTACTTCTGATCCAGTTGCAAGTAAGATTACATCAGCTGTTTCTTTCTTGCTTGCAGAAACTACATATGCACCTTTTGCTACTTTTTCATACGTATCGTCTTTTGCACCTTCTAATGTTGGAAGATCTTGACGAGTTAATACTAAAGCAGTTGGTTTGTTTGTAGATTCTAGAGCTAGTCTCCAAGCCGCAACAGACTCGTTACCGTCAGCTGGACGAATAACAGATACATTTGGCATTGCACGTAGCGCCGCTAATTGCTCGATTGGTTCATGTGTTGGACCATCTTCACCAACAGCGATACTGTCGTGTGTGAATACATACGTTACCGGCAATTGCATTAATGCTGCAAGACGAATTGCTGGACGTAAGTAGTCAGAGAATACGAAGAACGTACCACCGTAAGTTTTTAAACCACCATGTAGTGCAATACCGTTCATTGCTGCACCCATTGCGAACTCACGTACACCGTACCAAATGTTCTTACCGCTGTAATCATCTCTTGTAAAGTCTTTTTCGTTATTCATGTATGTTTTGTTAGAACCAGCAAGGTCAGCTGATCCACCGAAGAATGATGGTACAGATTCTGCAATTGCATTAATTACAGCACCAGAAGAATTACGAGTTGCTGCTTTTGATCCTAATTCATAAGTTGGTAAGTTTTGCTCCCAACCTTCTGGAAGTTGACCGTTCATTGCTGCTTGGAATTCGTTTGCTAATTCTGGGTATGCTTGTGCATATTCACCTAGCATCGTGTTCCACTCTGCTTGCGCAGTTTCACCAACATCTTGTACTGTTTTACGGAAGTTGTCGTATACTTCTTCTGCTACGTGGAAGTCTTGCTCAGCAGTCCAAGCATATGCTTCTTTCGTTAATTTTGTTTCTTCTACACCTAGTGGAGAACCATGTGAAGCTGATTTTCCTGATTTGTTTGGAGAACCGAAACCAATTGTCGTTCTTACTTCAATTAGCGTTGGGCGTTTTTCGTCAGCTTTCGCTTCTTCGATTGCTTTTGCGATAGCTTCAATATCGTTTCCATCCTCAACACGGATTACTTGCCATCCGTATGCTTTGTAACGATCTTCTACACTTTCAGAGAATGAACGATTTAAATCGCCATCTAATGAAATATCGTTTGAATCGTAAAGCACGACAAGGCGACCTAATTGTAAATGAGCAGCTAATGAAGATGCTTCAGCAGAAACGCCTTCCATTAAATCTCCATCACCACAAATAGCGTATGTATAATGATCTACTACATTATACGCATCACGGTTATATTTAGCAGCTAAATGTCTTTCAGCCATTGCCATACCTACAGCAGTTGCAATACCTTGTCCAAGTGGACCAGTCGTTGCATCTACACCAGCTGTATGACCGTACTCAGGATGTCCTGGAGTTTTGCTTCCCCATTGACGGAAGTTCTTTAAGTCATCCATTGTTACATCATAACCAGATAGGTGAAGTAGGCTGTATAATAACATTGAACCATGACCTGCAGATAATACGAAACGATCACGGTTAAACCACGTTGGGTTATTTGGATTGTGTTTCATAAATTGAGTCCATAATGTATAAGCCATTGGTGCTGCACCCATTGGCATTCCTGGGTGACCAGAGTTTGCTTTTTCAATCGCATCGATGGATAATGTGCGAATCGTGTTGATAGAAAGTTGTTCGATTGAATGTGACATGCTATTCTTCCCTTCGCTTATATTAGTAAACGTTTTATACATTTATATGATAGCTTCCCACGCAAGATTATACAACATGTATCGACAAATATGTTGATGTTTTTTTGATTTTTTATAAAAAAATCAATGTTTCCGGGAATGTATAGGCATTCAATATGACATACTTTTTCATTATTTTTATTTTAAAAAGAAAGGGAATTATCTGTATATTTATACAGATATACAAAATTCTTCTATACTAACTTTTTTAGCCCACCTTTAAAAATACAAAAAAGCATCTAAATTCGATGCTTTTCAAATCAGTTAAACAATCCGTTTCCGAATCGAACTTGAAATAAAATCAATGATAATAACCATTAAAATGATGCCTAATAAAATAATTCCTACACGAGACCAATTGCGTGAACTCAGCGCAAAAATTAGAGGTGTGCCAATTCCCCCTGCTCCAATAACACCTAAAATGGCAGCAGATCGCACATTAATTTCGAACCTGTATAACGTATAGGATAGAAAATCTGGTAATACTTGTGGCAATACTGCATACCAAAGTATTTGAAATCGATTCGCACCTGTTGCTACTAGCGCTTCCTTCGGTCCTTTATCTATATTTTCAATTCCTTCTGAATATAATTTTCCTAACATTCCAATAGAGTGTAACCCTAAAGCTAGAACGCCGGCAAAAGAACCTGGTCCAACAGCTTTTATAAATAAAAGAGCCATAACTAATTCAGGAAATGTACGGACAAAACTAAGTACAAATTTCCCAGTTCCCGAAGTTAATTTTCCACTACTCATATTCGTCGCCGCCCAAAAAGCGAATGGAACAGATAAAAAGGCAGAAATAAATGTACCCAATATCGCAATTGCCAACGTATCAATTAAACCATGTAATAAATCTTCACCATCTGGCAAAGATACATACGCCCAATCTGGATTCAATACACCTGTCATAATTGCTTTTGTAATTTCTCCTGCCGTATCCTTAATTCCTTCTAGCGGTACTCCTGAAAAAGCCCATACGTAAACAAATGTAAGTGCTATAAAAATAAACAAGCGATACACACTCGGTTTCTTCGGTTTTGGTACGATTATCGTCGTTTTACTCATTATAATTTCTCCCGCAACAATGTACTTACATAATCAATTAACAATACAACAACAAGGGTATAGATAATAATAGATGCAGTTTGCTGATATTGTAAAAATCCAAGTGTACGATCATAGTATAATCCAATACCACCTGCTCCTACTAAACCTAACACAGCTGCTGCACGTACGTTCACCTCAAATGTATACAGAACATAAGAGACAAAATGCGCTTTCACTTGCGGAATTACTCCATAAACAATCCATTGCACTTTACTTGCTCCTACTGCTGTCATCGCCTCTAAAGGACCTGGATCAATTGATTCAATTGACTCATACAACAATTTCGCCACGAGCCCAATCGAGAAAAAAGTAAGAGCCAGAATACCTGGAAGTGGCCCGATTCCAAAAATCGCCACGAAAATTGCCGCTAATAATAAATCTGGTATCGTTCGGATAAAATTTAATATCATTCGAGCTGGACTGTATAAAAATGTACTAGTAAATACATTACTTGCCGCAAATAGTGCCAGTGGAATAGCTAAAATCGCACCTAAAGTCGTCCCAATAATCGCCATACGTATTGTATCTAACATCGCTGTTGTAATAACTTGAAAATAACTCCAATCTGGCGGCACCATCTCTTTTAACAAATCCATCATATTAGGAAAACCAACTACTAGTTTTGACAATGATGCATCGACCTGTACACTACTTCCCCACAACAGTAAAATGACTAGAACAGCCGTTAACATATGTTTCAACTTACTCGGTGGCTTCGGTATCGATTTCGAATATATCGTCACGTCATTCATTTAACTGCCACCTCTAACAATTCACTTTTCTGTACTACGTCACCATAAATTTCAGCAAACTTTTCATCCGTTGCCTCTTCTACTAAGCCATCAAAAACAATTTCTCCTGCATGTAATCCAATAATGCGCGTCGCATATTGCCTAGCTAAATCAATAGAATGTAAGTTTACAATTGTTGTAATTCCAAAATCTTCATTAATTTTCTTCAAATCATCTAATACTTGCTTTGTTGTTAGCGGATCTAACGATGCAACAGGTTCATCTGCCAATATGATTTTTGCTTCTTGCGCCAACGCTCTAGCAATCGATACACGTTGCTGTTGTCCTCCTGATAATTCATCAGCACGCGCATATGCTTTTTCTAAAATATTTACTCTTTTTAACGATTGAAAAGCAAGCTCCAAATCTTCTTTCGGAAATAGACCTAACGTTGTACGCAACGTCGAATGATACCCAACACGGCCAGCTAATACGTTCTTTAATACTGTTGATCGCTTTACAAGGTTAAAACTTTGAAAAATCATACCAATATCCCGGCGCATGCGGCGTAATCCTTTCCCTTTCGCAGCCGTAATAGACTCACCTTCAATCATGATTTCTCCTTCTGTAATCTCATGAAGACGATTTACCGATCTTAGAAGTGTAGACTTTCCAGCTCCGGAAAGCCCTACCATTACAACAAACTCACCTTTTTGAATTTTCAAGTTTATATTATTCAATCCTTTTGTACCATTTGGATACACTTTGGAAACATTTCGAAACTCTATCACACATCTTACCTACCTTCTATGTATTCAAAACGGCAAACTAACTGAAAACATACCTTTCCAGCTAGTTGCCATTTCCATATGTATTATTGCGTTTTTACTTTCTTTCCATATTCACGAACGATATCAAATTTACTATCATCAGATTTAACATATCCTTCATGTGAATATACTTCTTTAATGATTTTGTGACCTTCCTCATTCTTTCCAATTTCAATGAAAGCATCCTGTAATTTCTTGCTCCACTCTTCATCTAAATCAGAGCGTACCGAAATCGTATCGTTTGGAATTTTCTCCGTAAATTTCACTATTTTCGTTTGATCGAATATATTCGGATAATCTTTTTTTACAATATTACGAGCATCTTGGAATACAACAGCTGCATCTACATCACCATTTAAAAGAGCAATAAGCGACTGATCGTGACCTTTTAATGTAACAGGTTTCACATCTTTTAACGGATCAACGCCCTCTTTTAATAGTACAGCCGCAGGCCACACATATCCCGCTGATGACGTTACATCTTGATAGCCAATTTTTTTACCTTTTAAATCTTTTACACTATTAATATTTGAATCTTTCTTAACAACAAACTCAGATTTATAAAAGTCTACTAAGTCCTTTGTAGGAGCTCCCGTTTCATCATCTACGCCAAAACGTTGCGCTTGTAAAATTACGTTTGCTGCCTTTTTCTCATGTGCTAACACATACGCTGTTGGGGGTAAAAATCCTACATCTACTTGCTTAGATGCCATCGCTTCTACAATTGTATTATAATTCGTTGAAATACTAACTTTTACTGGAATATTTAACTTATCACTTAATAGCTTCTCAAGTGGTTTTGCCTTCGCCTCTAACGTATCTGCATTTTGAGAAGGAACAAATTGAACATTTAAAGTCTTCGGTACATACCCTTTTTTCGTATCTTCATTTTTACTTGCGCTTGATTCCTTCGTTCCACAGCCACTTAACAAACCCGCTGCTAATACAACTGTTGTGCTCATTGCAAAAACTTTTTTCAACATGTTAATGCCTCCATTTTTCATTGTTATAAAATAACCTTTCATAAACATGAAGAAATATATCACACATTTTTACAAATAATTGATTATTTACAGAATCTTTACACATTCTATACACTCACATTAAAATTCTCTCCATATATTTGATATGCTTAATCAGTAGATAATAATAGAAAAGGTGAATGATATTGAATCAAAATCAAATTGTAACTTTAAACATCCTATTAACAAGTGATATACATGGTACTGTTTATCCAATTCACTACCAAGATAACTCTCCAGCAGAAATTGGTTTAGCTAAGATTTCTACTCTTATAAAAAAAGAACGGTCCCAAAATAAAAACGTTCTTTTAATTGATAACGGTGACTTCATACAAGGAACACCATTTACTTACCATTACGCTACATACGAAAAAGATAAGAAAAACCCAATGTCATTAATAGCAAACTATTTACGTTATGATGCTGCAGTGATTGGGAATCATGAATTTAATTATGGAATGGATGTATTAAACAATGCTATTTCTACTGCAAACTCCCCATATTTATCAGCAAATATTTTAGACAAAAGCAGTAAAAAACCTTATTTTGGGAAACCATATATAATAAAACATATTGAAGCAAATATAAAAATTGCTATTTTAGGGGTGACAACGCATTATATTCCAAATTGGGAACAACCCCATCACATTAAAGACTTGCAATTTGAAGATGCGTTAGAAACAACAAAAAATTGGGTTTCTTACATTCACGAACATGAGAAACCAGATTTACTAGTCGTAGCGTATCATGGGGGATTTGAACGCGATTTACAAACTGGAGAACCGACTGAAGTTTTAACAGGCGAAAACCAAGGGTATGCTATGTGTCATGAAATTGAGGGCATAGATATTTTATTAACAGGCCATCAGCACCGAGAAATGGCTCAAACAGTGGGTAATGATGTAACAATTTTACAGACTGGATGTAATGGACATTCAGTTGGAAAAGTAACTGTAACATTTGAAAAAATGAAACAAGAGTGGGTAAAAAAAGAGAGTCATTCAGAACTATTGACTGTGCAAGAAATCGAGGCAGATCCAGATGTTCTTTACTTGGTAACCGATTATGAAGAGAAAACACAAAAATGGCTTGATCAACCTATTGGAACCATCCACGGTGACATGCAAATTTCAGATGCTATGCAAACTCGTTTGAAAGACCATCCTTTTATTGAATTCATAAATAAAATACAGATGGATATAGCTAATGTTTCTATTTCTTGTACAAGCTTATTCCATAATACATCTCCAGGTTTTCCGACATATGTAACAATGCGTGACATCGTTTCTAATTATATTTATCCAAATACATTAAAAGTAATTAGAATAACTGGAGCTGATATAAAAGATGCTCTCGAACTCTCTGCTTCTTATTTCACATTAAAAGAAGATGGAACCATCATCGTAAACCCTAGCTACATAGAACCAAAACCGCAACACTATAATTACGATATGTGGGAAGGAATTTCGTACGTATTAAACATTTCCAAACCAATTGGCGAAAGAGTAGAATCTTTACAGCATAAAGGCACTCCTCTTAATATGAGTGAAGAATATGACGTCGTTATGAATAATTATCGCGCGAGCGGCGGAGGGAACTTCTTTATGTTTCAAAATAAGCCCGTAATAAAAGATATACCAACAAATATGTCTGAACTTATCGCTAACTATATATTGAAGCATAAAAAGATAGAAGCAACAGTCAATAACAACTGGAAAGTTATTAACTAACGATTATAATAAATAAAAAAGATGGGCTTCGCCCATCTTTTAGTTTAATTTTGCATTATCTTGCTTTTTTAAAGCTTTTAATTTCGCCGGTGTAACATCAGTACCTTGTTCGTTAACGACTTTAATTCCTTTTAGTTCGTTTAACATATTTTGACGAAATCCTTTTAAATATTGTTCACGTAGCGATTGACGCTCACGTTGTTCTTCTTCAGTTAAACCTTCAGCTTTTGCTTTTTTCGCTAAGAAGTTAATGCGTTCAACGAGTTCGTGACTAAGCATCTCGAATCCCCCTTCTACTCAAAACTGATTATTATCATACAATAGTTACTCTTCTTTATCAAGCAATTGCTTTGTATACTCTACATATCTACGATGTACCGTCGCTTTTGAAACATTATGGCCAAAGCCACGTAGTGTTGCTGCAATTTCTTCGAAAGTAAGTTCACTCTTACGCAAACGTACAATTTCCTCAATTGGCACTTCTTTCTTCTCTCGTCCTACACTTAAATGACGATTCTTTAAATTATTTTCTGGACGATAGCCTTTTTCTACTGCTCGTTGCATACCACGTTTAATTTTTAAATTATGAATCTTTCTTTGATACTCTTCAACAATACCAATAATATCTAATACCATTGAATCAGAATCCGACAATTGCAATTCACCATTATGTGTATGCGTATATACTTTTATTCCTTCTTTATGTAAACAGTGCATTAACGCAATCTTTGCATTCCCCCTACCAAGGCGCGTTTCATCTTGTATAAGTAGCACATCAATTTGTTCGTCTCGAATTGTATCTAGCACTTCTAATATGCCGTCACGTTCAATTGTATAGCCACTAGCCTGCTCTTCAATCACCTTAGTAACATTCATTTGATAGCGCTCCGCTAAATGCAATAATTCATCTTTTTGACGTAATAATGATGTTTCTTGCGCTTCTTTTGTTGTACTCACACGCGCATAAATAATTGCATTCATTATGAACCCCTCTTTCTCACTATAATTTCCCTTTAGTGTAACATAAATTCGCCTTTTGTTCGAACTTATGTTTGTAGAATGTTTTTTCACATGTTATACTTATTAATAAGAAAAATGAAAGAAAACGAGGTGTTAGAAAACATGGAAAAGTTAACGAAACGCCAGCAAGACATTCTCGACTTTATTAAGCTAAAAGTACAAGAAAAAGGATATCCACCTTCCGTACGTGAAATTGGTCAAGCAGTCGGCCTCGCTTCTAGTTCTACAGTGCACGGACATTTATCAAGATTAGAAGAAAAAGGATACATTCGACGCGATCCAACAAAACCACGCGCAATTGAAATTTTAGGTGAAGACCGAATGGATACAGAAACACAATCTGTTATTCAAGTTCCAATTGTAGGGAAAGTTACTGCTGGATTACCAATTACAGCAGTCGAAAGCGTTGAGGAACACTTCCCTCTTCCAGCTAGCATTGTCGCAGGAGCAGATCAAGTGTTTATGTTACGTATTTCTGGAGATAGTATGATTGAAGCTGGTATTTTCGATGGAGATTTAGTTGTTGTTCGCCAACAACAGTCTGCATATAATGGTGAAATTGTAGTCGCTTTAACAGAAGATAATGAAGCAACTGTGAAACGTTTCTATAAAGAAAAAGACCATTTCCGTCTACAACCGGAAAACTCTTCATTAGAACCTATCATTTTAAAGCAAGTGTCAGTTATCGGTAAAGTAATTGGCGTATATCGTGATTTACATTAAGAATATAAAAGAAGATAATTACCTTATTTATACGGTAATTATCTTCTTTTTTTGTATTTTGATAGATTTTCACACATTCTATTTCTTATGAACGCGTTTCAATCGTCACATCGCCCGCAGCTGTTTTACCGCTAATCTTTTTACTCCCATTACCAATCGTTACGTCTTTATTTTCTTCATTAAAAATTGTTACATCCCCGGCAGCACTTTGCCCAGTAATTACCGCATCTTTTGGTTTTTCCGATAAAGTAATATTTATATCTCCCGCAGTTGAACTTGCTTCTAGATTGTACTTAGAATCATGATCTAGAATATTTATTTCCCCACTGGTCGTTTTTGCAGTCACTTTCCCTATTACTTTTTTAAAGTTTACTTCACCAGCTTTTGTAGATCCCTCCACATTCTTAGCCGTTACATGTTTCAAATCCACTTCTCCAGTAAGTGTTCTAGCACTTACACGGTCACTTTTCACATCACTTATTTCAATTTGTCCAGCAGATGAATTTACTTTTACATCTTGGTAAGAGCGTTCAGGCACAAGGAGAGTCAATGTAGACGTTTGAAACCTAAAATCGTAAAAAGAAAAATCAAATGAAGCATCTTTTTCTCTTTCACCAATGATTTTTAATGTGTCACCATCTTCAGTAATACGAATCTCTTGTTTACGCGCATCTCCTGATTGCTTTACATAAAAAGAAGCGTCAGGAGATTTTTGGACAACAATATCCCCGACATCTAACTTAACTTCTATATTTTTTAGTGTTTCATTTTTAATTTTATCTTCTTTGTTTCCTTCTTCTGCAGCTTGCACTGCTTTTTCATATGTTTGTGAAATCCCAATTACTCCAATAATGATACAAGCGATTGCTACTAACAATATTTTTTTCATCATCTACTCCCCTTTTATCATTTTGAAGTTCCATATTACATAACGTACGCAAAGCTTTTTAAACCACTTCGTACTATAATAAGCGATTATACATAACAACAAACCTACTCCAACAAAAGTTACACTAACGAATAAATCTAACCATATAAAAGTACCCATAAATACTTTTCCAATTACGAAAAATGGTGTCACTACACTAGCAATCCCACCGACCCAAAAAGAAAATATAAAAGCAATAATTGCAACTAACGGGCCTAACACAATAATGAAATTAAACAAACTAAGTCCAATCGCCGCCATGACAGCTCTTGTCACATTTGAAGTTGATGGATCTTTTTTCATTTCATCGAAACGATACATCGCAAGCAATTCTTTTGCAATTACTTTCGGAGAACCAAGCCCCTTTATTATTTCCGATTCAGTTTTCTCCTCTTCTATCCCAAACTGAAAATGCTCTTCATAATCAAATAAAATATCTTTTCTCTCTTCGTCCGGTAACTTTCTAAGGTGACTTGATAATTCCTTAAGAAACTGTTCTTTACTCATCCCATTCCACCCCTTCAATAATTTCTTGTACACCTTTCGCAAAATCACGCCACTCTGTTACTAACAAATTCAGTTGCGTTTCCCCTTGCTCAGTTAGTTGATAATATTTGCGAGGTGGTCCTTCCGTAGATTCTTTTAAATACGTTTGAAAATATCCTTCCTTCGTTAAACGGCGTAATAAAGGATATACTGACCCTTCCGATATTAAAAATTTATTTGAGATTTGCTGAACAAGTTCATAACCGTAACAATCCTTACGTTTCACAAGTGCCAGTACACACAGTTCTAACACACCTTTTTTAAACTGAACGTTCAAGTGCAATCCGCCTTTCTCATTTCAGTACTGTTCAATACACGGTACCTTCCTTATCCATAATATACCACTTAGTACTATTTATTGCAAGGTACTATATTTTTAAACACTCGAACTTCAGTGTTAAACATATCCCATACCGAACACAACATATCATACAATTTTTTAAACCCATAGATATTACGCATGTTACTTTTACTTATCCACCCTTTTGGAACACAAAGTAATTCGAATTTCACCACGTTACATTAAAGATATGGAATAGAAATTCAAATACCGTCATATTTTTTCAGGCATCTATTCAATTCATTTCAACTAACACCTATATTGTCGACAAATAAAAAAGCCCTGATACCGTAGTATCAGGGCTTCCTCACCTCTTAGTATAGAGACATATATTGATCGCGTTCCCATTGGTGAACTTGCGTGCGGAAAATATCCCACTCAATTTCCTTCGCTTCGATGAAGTGCTCAAGTAAGTGATCTCCTAATGCGTTACTAATTACTTCATTAGATTGTAATGTAACTAAAGCTTGCGCTAATGTTGCCGGTAAATCAACGATACCTGCTTCTTCGCGCTCTTCTTTTGTCATTACGTAGATGTTACGATCTACTGCAGCTGGTGGAGTTAATTTGTTTTTAATTCCATCAAGACCTGCTGCTAATAATGTTGCCATTACTAAATATGGGTTTGCAGCTGGGTCAACACTACGTACTTCTACGCGTGTGCTAATACCACGAGATGCAGGGATACGTACTAATGGACTACGGTTTTGTGCAGACCACGCTACATAACAAGGAGCTTCGTATCCAGGTACTAAACGCTTGTAAGAGTTTACAGTTGGGTTTGCTACCGCTGTAAATGCTGGTGCGTGTTTTAAAATACCTGCGATGAAGTGACGAGCGTCATCACTTAATTGTAAGTCACCGTTTTGATCATAGAATACGTTCTCACCATTTTTGAATAGTGATAAGTTACAGTGCATACCTGAACCGTTCACACCGTATAATGGTTTTGGCATAAATGTTGCGTGTAAACCGTGTTTACGAGCAATTGTTTTTACAACAAGTTTGAATGTTTGAATGTCATCACATGAACGAATTGCATTTGCATATTTGAAGTCAATTTCGTGCTGCCCTGGAGCAACTTCATGGTGAGACGCTTCAATTTCAAAGCCCATTTCTTCAAGTTCAAGAACGATATCACGACGACAGTTTTCCCCTAGATCCATCGGCGCAAGGTCGAAGTATCCACCGTTATCGTTTAATTCTAATGTTGGATTTCCTTTTTCATCTACTTTGAATAGGAAGAATTCCGGCTCTGGTCCAAGATTGAAATCTGAGAATCCTAAAGCTTCCATTTCTTTTAATACACGTTTTAAATTGTTACGTGGATCCCCTTCAAATGGAGTGCCATCTGCATTGTAAATATCACAGATTAATCGAGCTACTTTACCTTTTTCAGCTGTCCAAGGGAAAATCACCCAAGTATCTAAGTCTGGATATAAGTACATATCAGATTCTTCAATACGTACGAAACCTTCAATAGAAGATCCATCAAACATCATTTTGTTATCAAGAGCTTTTGTTAATTGGCTCACTGGAATTTCTACGTTTTTAATTACTCCTAAAAGGTCCGTAAATTGTAAACGGATATACTTTACATTCTCTTCTTTCGCCAAACGGAAAATATCTTCTTTTGTGTACCTAGCCATTATAAATTCCTCCTTAGTCCCTCTAAACACCTTCAGAATCAGTTCTCTTTAGTGAAAAAACCTTGAAATATCACCTTGTCGCAATGAAGTTCGATTAAATCTACCTGTATGTTGTAGTTCGTCTCGAAGTATTTTGCGAAGCTCAGTTTTTGAAATTTCTTTCGTTTCTTCTTTTACTTTCACTGCTTCTGTTTGATTTTCTTTCATTAGTAACACTTGTTTAATACCAGCCATATTCAAGCCTTGATCTAATAAATCTTTAATCTCTAACAACTTATCTACATCGTTAAATGAAAATAATCTACGATTCCCCTTTGTACGGGTTGGAGAAATAAGATTATGCTCTTCATAGTAGCGAATTTGACGTGCAGATAATTGTGTTAAATCCATAACAATACCAATAGGAAACAGCGGGGCAGAACGTCTATCTTCTTTCATTGCTTCAGTTCCTCCTTCGCCTTAACTGCTTCTCATTTTATACCATGTTATGTTTGATGTCAATAGGTGTTAGCTTTTCTTACATGATTTTTTATAAATTTTTTCATTCTTTTTTCTAATGAAATAAATCATTCCTTTCACACGAAAAAAAGCTGTCAAAATTGACAGCTTCCCTTTAAGAAATTGTTAATAATTCTTTTTCAATTAATGCATCAATTGCAGAACAAATCGCAATCTTCACATGCGAATAAGTTAGCCCACCTTGTACGTAAGCAACATAAGGCGGACGAATTGGACCATCAGCCGACAATTCAATACTTGCACCTTGAATAAACGTTCCCGCAGCCATAATTACATCATCTTCATACCCCGGCATATAGTTGGCATATGGAGTGAAATGAGAGTTAATCGGAGATGCATATTGAATTGCTTGGCAGAATGCAATCATGCGATCTTTGTCATCAAATTGAACAGATTGAATTAAATCCGTTCTTGGTGCATTCCACGCTGGTGATGTATTCATTCCTAACTTTTCTAAAAATGCAGCTGTAAAAATCGCACCTTTTAGCGCTTGTCCTGCTACATGCGGCGCTAAGAAGAAACCTTGATACATTTCTTGCAGACTGTATAAAGATGCCCCTGCTTCCGCACCGATTCCTGGAGATGTTAAACGATATGCACACGCTTCAACATACTGTTCTTTACCGACAATGTAACCACCAGTTTTAACAATTCCCCCACCCGGGTTTTTAATAAGCGAACCTGCCATTAAATCTGCACCAACATGACATGGCTCTTGCTCTTCAATAAACTCGCCATAACAGTTATCTACAAACACGACAACATCCGATTTAATTTCCTTCACAAACGCTATCATCTCTTTAATTTGAGAAATAGTAAACGACGGACGAGTAGCATAACCTTTTGAACGCTGAATTCCAATCATCTTCGTATTACTATGAATGGCAGCTGCAACAGCTCTAAAATCAACTAGCCCCTCTTCAGTAAGCGGAACTGCATTATAACCAATATTATATTCTTTGAATGATCCTACACCTTTTCCACGTACACCAACAATTTCTTCTAATGTATCATACGGCTTACCCGTGATGTACAACAACTCATCTCCTGGACGTAAAATACCGAATAGCGCTGTTGAAATTGCGTGAGTACCTGAAATGATTTGCGGACGAACAAGACCAGCTTCCGCTCCAAATACATCGGCATACACTTTTTCTAACGTATCACGACCAATATCATCATAACCGTAACCTGTCGTCGGAATAAAATGTGAATCACTAATTTTATGTTTACGGAAACTTTCTAACACACGAAACTGATTACTTTCAATTACTTCATCCGCACGTTTATGTACTTCTGTAATTTGACTCTCTACTTCTTTTACGATTGGAGCAATTTTTTCTCCATTTTTCAAACGATCAAACATTTTTATTTTCTCCTTCTTCCACTAAAAATCTCTTTAATTGTACATTAAGCGATGAATGAGCAAAAATATACCCCGCGCAATCATATACAAATTTATCTTCCAAAAACTCCATTTTTGTTAATAGCGTCTCTGTCTTTAATAGAGTTAATAACTTGCCTTCACTCGGAGGAATTTCCACTTGATAACGATTCATTTCTTTCTTCATTTTCGTTTCTATCGCTTCTTTTATATGTAATAGATCATTTTCTTCAAAAGCACTAGTCATTAAGAAGTCACTTTTCGGAAACGGAATAAAGTTTTGATGTAATTCATCTTTTTTATTATATAACGTAATAATAGGAATATGATTGATTTCAAGTTCTGACAATAATTGTTTTACTGTTTTCTCATGCCCTACATAATTCGGATCTGCAGAATCCACAACATGTAAAATAACATCCGCTTCACCAGCTTCTTCTAATGTCGAGCGGAATGCAGCAATTAATGATGTAGGTAAATCTTGTATAAAACCAACCGTATCAGTTAGTAATACTGTATAACCAGAAGGTAACGGCATCTTCCTTGTTGTCGGGTCTAGCGTTGCAAACAACAAGTTCTCTTCAAATGTATCGGCTTCCGTTAATCTATTAAACAACGTAGATTTCCCTGCATTTGTATATCCTATTAACGAAACTTGAAATACTTTATTATCTTTTCTTCTCTCACGATATCTTTTCCGATGTTCTACAACAACTGCAAGTTGTTTCTTTATTTCATCAATCCGTGATCGGATATGACGACGATCCGTCTCAAGTTTCGTTTCACCCGGCCCTCTCGTTCCAATACCACCACCAAGACGTGATAAAGACAATCCTTGCCCCATAAGACGTGGCATTGTATATTGCAACTGAGCTAATTCAACTTGAAGCTTCCCTTCTCTCGACTTCGCACGTTGCGCAAAAATATCTAATATGAGTTGCGTTCGATCAATTACCCTCGCATCTAATACTGAGGATAAATTCCGAATTTGACTCGGTGTTAATTCGTTATTAAATACGATAACATCCGGTTCTAATTCTTCAGTTAACATTGCAAGCTCTTCTAATTTACCTTTACCTATATAAGTCGCCGGATGAAACTTCGGTCGTTTTTGCGTTGTAGACACTAACAATTCTGCTCGTGCAGTTTTCGCTAATGATGCAAGTTCTTTCATGGAATGCATAAATTTTTCATCATCATCTTGCGGCAATTGACAGCCCACTAATATGACTTTCTCTTTTTCTTCCATCAAATATGTTCACTCATCCTTTTCGAAATTTAAACCTTCTAATATAATAGCAGAGGAAGCACATTTCATCTAGTTAGCGGGGGAGAAAATTCATGGCATGGGAGATTTTTAGCATCATAGGCACAATTGCTTTCGCATTAAGCGGGGCTATTGTTGCAATGGAAGAGGATTATGATATTTTCGGGGTGTATATTCTAGGAATGGCAACCGCATTTGGGGGAGGTGCCCTTCGTAATTTATTAATCGGTTATCCGATTGTCGCGTTTTGGCAACAAGACATGTTATTCCAAATCGCACTTTTATCAATGACGATTATTTTTCTTTTTCCAAATAAATTAATTAGACACTGGAAAAAGTGGGAAAACATCACTGATGCTATCGGCTTATCAGCATTTGCAGTACAAGGGGCATTATACGCTCAAAAATTAAATTTACCAATTAGTGCTACAATCGTAGCAGCCGTTTTAACTGGCATTGGAGGCGGTATTATCCGCGATCTTTTAGCCCGTAGAAAACCTCTCGTTCTTCGAGCTGATGTATATGCTTTTTGGACGATTCTGGCAGGTTTCTTAATTGGCGCTCAAATTATTGTTAGCGATTGGGCTCTATACACCTTATTCATTTTAATTGTTTGCTTCCGCATGGTTTCTATTCATTACAAATGGCATTTACCGCATAGACGCATAGACACAAACGAACGTTCAATGCATAAATAGCAATCCAACCTCTTTACAAATCGTAAAGGGGTTTTTCTTTTCTAATGAGTTTTTCTTTACAGAATGTTTATACTAATCCTCAAAGCGAGGTGAATACAAATGACAAACCATGTGAATAAAGGGGCTCAAAAAAGCTCAGTAGGTCAAATTGGACACGACCCTAATTCCGCACACGAAAAAAGTGCTAAAATGGAACGATTCCATAAATCTTATCAAGAAAAAGCAAAAAAGTAATAGAAGCACTTATACAGAAAAACAGACGCACAGTTTACGTACTGTGCGTCTCCTCTTCAAGCATCAAATCACTGCTTGATATTCCAATCAAATCATATTTATCATATGCATCCTCTTGTAACAACCGCATAGCTTGTGTACGAATCGATTTTTCAACAATATTCCGGACATATCGTCCATTACTAAAGGATGTAATTTGCGATGAGTACTTTACAGCATGTAAATGATCTCTAAATTTCCATTCAGCCTCTTTCGATAACTGATATTCACGTTCTTCATACATCCTCTTCCCTATTTCTAACAACTGATTTACTGAGTAGTCCGCAAACTCAATTATAAATGGAAAACGAGATTGCAGTCCTGGATTCAATGAAAGAAAGTGATTCATCTCTCTTGAATATCCAGCTAAAATCAATACAAAACCGTGTTGTTTATCTTCCATATGTTTTACGAGCGTATCAATTGCTTCTTTTCCAAAATCTTTTTCTCCCCCTCGGGCTAATGAATACGCCTCATCAATAAACAAAATTCCTCCCATTGCTTTTTTTATTAAATCTCTTGTTTTTTGAGCTGTATGACCGATGTACTCTCCTACAAGATCCGCACGTTCAGCTTCAACTAAGTGCCCTTTTGATAGAATATTCATCTCAAATAATAATTTCCCTATCATTCTAGCAACAGTTGTCTTCCCTGTACCTGGATTCCCTTTAAATAACATATGAAGTACTTGTTTCTCAGACTTCAATCCTATTTCTTGTCTTTTTTTATTCACATAAATCCAAGCATATATTTCTTTTATTATCTTTTTTATATCATCCATCCCAACGAGTTTTCCCATCTCTTCTTCAATTCTTTGCAGCATCTCATGTTTCGTAGTAGTTTCACTTGAAATTACTGTTTTATTTTCTGCAGCCGGTAAAGAAATTTTCTTTCGATGATTTAACACAATGTTAATTTGATTATTATTTTTCTTTCGCATCGATTGTTCCATACAATCACCTCATTTTATCCACTCACCAAATATTATTATTCTCGTCTCCTTTGCAAATGACTATTTTCAGAAAAGTTTGCTATAATAAAAGAAATAATGAAGGTGGTGGGACTATGGAGACAACGGAATTCCATGATACAATACAAGCCTTTTCTATTTTTTTATTGAATAAAGGCCGAAAACCTTCAACCATTAAACGTTACGTTTATGACATTGAAGATTTCGGACATTGGTTAGAAAAAAACAAAAAGCTCCCTTCCAGTAATATATGGGCTACACTTTGTACAAAAGACTACGAAGATTACTTTTCCGACTTAAAAAAGAATCGACATTACTCAGAGAAAACGATGCACCGTGTATTCATTGTATTAAATAGAATGCATCACTTTCTAAATATTCCTAACCCATTAAAGAACATGGAAATGTCTATTCAACCAGACCGCACACTCCGCAATGAAGATTTCATTTCATCTGATGAAGAAAAAAGATTAAAACATATAGTCACTTCATTAGAAGGACTTTCAGAAAAACAACGTCCTGTACGCCCTTTATTGATGGATCGTAATATCGCTATTTTAAATTTATTAATTGACTATGGATTATCCTTACAGGAACTTACAGCATTAACTATGCATCACGTCCACTTTGAAACTAACACGTTATCTATACCTGCAACCGCAGGAGTAGAAAGAACAATTACATTAACTAGCGAAGACAAAAAACAACTATATACTTATTACAAAAGTATCCCTGAACCCGTTCGTCCAAAATACCATAGTAATGACCCATTATTTGTCGCATTCGATTTTAATCGCGGAACATACAGATGGGTATACGAAAATGATGCACCAAAGGGATTAACAGAAATCGCTATCCAAAAAATGATTCGCCTTGAAGTGTCTAGAGCTAATTTACGCAAAGGAATCTCCGGGCAACACTTTCGTAACACCTATATTTTAAATTTAATCAAAAAAGAAACTCCGGAGTCAGAAATTATAAAGCTAGCTGGCTTCAAGTCAAAGATTTCACTAAAACGATATTATCAATACGCAGAAAATAGAAAAAACGCCTTATCATAAGGCGTTTTTTCTATTTTTTCTTCAAACAAACGATTTTACTATGACCATTTAACTAATTTTTGCATCTACTATGATGAGTTTCGTTCATATCCTCATGAGAAAGGAGAGATTTAATGTCTCATTATAACGACAGTCAGAACAAATTCTCCAAACCATGCTTTCCAAGTAGCGCTGGACGAATTCCAAATACTCCATCAATCCCAGTTACTAAAGCACAACTTAGAACATTCCGCGCAATCATTATCGATTTAACAAAAATAATCCCAAAACTTTTCGCAAATCCATCTCCCCAAAATATTGAAGATCTAATTGATACATTGAACCTACTAAGTAAATTTATTTGTTCACTAGATGCTACTTCCTCCCTGAAAGCACAAGGGTTAGCTATTATTAAAAACTTAATAACTATATTAAAAAATCCAACTTTCGTAGCAAGCGCTGTATTTATCGAGCTTCAAAATCTAATTAATTATTTACTATCCATTACAAAACTATTCCGAATTGACCCTTGCACACTTCAAGAGCTTCTTAAATTAATCGCAGCATTACAAACCGCTCTAGTTAATTCTGCTTCATTCATTCAAGGACCTACTGGACCTACTGGGCCAGCAGGGGCTACCGGTGCTACTGGACCTCAAGGACCTCGGGGTAATACAGGCGCCACTGGCGCTACTGGCGCTACCGGATCTCAAGGACCAGCGGGGGCTACCGGTGCTACGGGACCTCAGGGGCCTCAAGGTAATACAGGCGCTACTGGCGCTACCGGATCTCAAGGACCAGCGGGGGCTACCGGTGCTACGGGACCTCAAGGGCCTCAAGGTAATACAGGCGCTACTGGTGCTACCGGATCTCAAGGACCGGCGGGCGCTACTGGTGCTACTGGGCCTCAGGGGCCTCAAGGTAATACAGGCGCTACTGGCGCTACCGGATCTCAAGGACCGGCGGGCGCTACTGGTGCCACTGGACCTCAAGGTGTTCAAGGTAACACAGGGGCTACTGGTGCTACTGGACCTCAAGGTATTCAAGGTAACACGGGCGCTACCGGTGCTACTGGACCTCAAGGTGTTCAAGGTAACACGGGCGCTACCGGACCTCAGGGGCCTCAAGGTAACACGGGCGCTACTGGTGCCACTGGTATAGGAGTTACCGGACCTACTGGACCTTCTGGTGGGCCTCCTGGACCTACTGGGCCTCAAGGTAACACGGGCGCTACCGGCGCTACTGGACCTCAAGGTGCTCAAGGACCAGCGGGCGCTACTGGTGCCACTGGACCTCAAGGCGTTCAAGGTAACACGGGCGCTACTGGTGCCACTGGACCTCAAGGTGTTCAAGGTAACACAGGGGCTACTGGTGCCACTGGACCTCAAGGTGTTCAAGGTAACACAGGGGCTACTGGTGCCACTGGACCTCAAGGCGTTCAAGGTAACACAGGGGCTACTGGTGCCACTGGACCTCAAGGTGTTCAAGGTAACACAGGGGCTACTGGTGCCAC
>NZ_JAQFPJ010000030.1:0-42725 GCF_027712065.1 Bacillus cereus group sp. BcHK124 | reverse complement strand
TTGTATTTTTTCATCAGCTGTAAATTTAGCCATAGAAAAACTGCACCTCCAATTGTTAGACTGTGTCTAACAATTGGAGGTGCAGTTCATAAGTTTGTGCTCTTTTTATTTTGTAGGAATAATGAAAACAGATATAGCTGCAAGAAGACCTGCAAATGAGAATAAGTAAAAATTCCATGCTAAGTCATATTGCATTGTCATAATAATACCGACAAGAATAGGACCAGTAATTGCGCCAACTCGGCCAAGTCCAAGTCCCCAGCCTAAGGAAGTAGCTCGGATATGTGATGGGAAGTATTGTGTTACATATGCATTTAATATTTGGGTAATGCCAACTGATCCAATTCCAGCAAGACCAATTAAAAGATAGATGATTGTAACAGATGGTTTAATTGTTAATAGTCCAATACATATAGCTGCCATAAGATAGGAGATGCTAATAACAATTTTAGCTCCTATACGATCGGCGATTGCTCCAGCAAATAATGCACCGATAGCGGCAGTAATATTTAGCATAAGTAGGAATGATAAACTAGATCCAAGAGGGTATCCTGCCTGTCGCATCATCTGAGGTAACCAAGTATTTAAACCGTATATTAAAAACATACCCATTATATAAGTGATCCAAAAGAGCAGCGTTGCTTTTCTGTATTCTTTTGAGAATAAAGTAAGAAATCCATTTCTCTTTCGCATATTAGATGAGGGTTGATGCGTTTCATCTTTCACATAGAATTCAATTTGAAAACGATTAAGGATTTGGTCAACTTCTTTTTGGCGATTACGTGATAATAAAAATTGAATGGATTCAGGTAAATAACGAATAATGAAAGGAATAAGGAGTAGTGGAATCATTCCGATGCCAAACATAGTTCTCCATCCGAAACCTTCTAACATAAACATCGACAAAATAGCGCCTAACACGATCCCTAAAGGATAGCCAGTAAACATAAGAGCATAAATAAAAGATTGTCGCTTTTTTGGTGAATATTCAACAGTAAGTGCTGAAGCTGTTGGAATAACACCACCTAATCCGATTCCTCCGATAAACCGAGATAAACCAAATAATTCGGGAGAAGGAGCAAGTGCAGCTAGGCCCATTGTGATAGAAAAAAGTGCTAAGCAGCATATAAGCGTCCATTTCCGTCCAATTAGATCTGTAATGGTTCCAACTAGAATAGCGCCAATAAACATACCAAATAAAGCATAGCTAGCAATTGTACCAGCATGTGCCGGCGAAAGTGCCCAGCTTTTGTCTTCTAGGAGCTTTGGCAGAACGGCACCGTAAATACCTAAATCATATCCATCAGCTAGAATAGCTAGCCAACAAATAAAAACAACAAGTTTTGTAATAGAGCTCGAAAAGATAGTTTCTGTAAATTCTAGATGAGGTGGAGCTGAAGGTTGCATAGTATTCCCCCTTTTTATTTGTAGATGAGTATATTATTTTATTTGGTGTTAATATTTTCCTTCTTGTATCGGAATTTATATGAAAAGGTTTTATAACAAATAAAGAAGCTCAACAGTCATTCTGTTGAACTTCTTTATTTGTTTACTCATTATCAACTCGTTTTAACGGTTGATCTGCCGGACCTTCAATAACATCTCCCTCAATTGAAAAGCGTGAACCGTGGCAAGGACAGTCCCAAGTACAATCACCATTATTCCATTCAACTTCGCAGCCGAGATGTGTACAAGTTGTATCGACAATATGTAATTTTCCATCTTTGTCCTTATAAGCACCTGCTCGTTTCCCATTAACATGTACGACAGATCCTTCACCAACTTCGAGGTCTTCTGGTTTACGTAATGCAGTTTCAATCTTTCCTTCAATTAAATGTTTCGCAACATCAAGGTTTTGGGAGAGGAACGTTTTTATATCTGGATTTGCATGGAAGCGTGATGGTGCATACAGTTCTTTATATGGACTGTCTACTTTTAGAATGGAATCCTTCAGTAAATGAGCGGCAGCAGTTCCAGTTGTCATTCCCCATTTACGATATCCAGTTGCAACAAATATATTTGGATTACTTTCGTTAATATGTCCGATATAAGGGAGCTTATCTAGCGTAATTAAATCTTGTGCTGACCATCTATAAGGAACTTCATCTATTCCAAACGTTGCTTCCGCAAAAGAATAAAGTGCTTCGTAATGAAGCATCGTGTTTATTCCTTGTCCTGTTTTATGACTTTCTCCGCCAATTAAAATTAATTTTTCCCCATTGCTTGTTGTGTAGCGTAAGGAGCGTTTTGGGTCATCAATACTTAAATACATGCCACCTGGATAATCTGTTTTTGCTTTAATAGCAAGAGCATAAGAGCGTTCTGCGTACATTCGCGTAAAGAAAAAGCTATTCGCATCATAAAAAGGAAAGTGTGAACAAGAGACAACATATTCACAAGTAATGCGATGTCCGCCCTTTGTAATGACTTGTGGAGAATCTCCTTTTTCTACATCCATAGCAGTCGTTTGTTCGTAAACTTTTCCGCCCATCTCCACAAACTTTTCTAAAAGTGTTTTCAAATAAAGAAGGGGATGAAACTGGGCTTGATTTTTCATGACAAGTGCAGATTGTACTGGAATTGGAATCGATAGAGATTGAACATAGTCACAAGGTATATTTAATTTTTGATAGGCTTCATATTCTTTCGATAAACTTCTTAATCCCTTATCGGTAGTTGTATATAAATATGAATCTTCATTTGAGAAATTACAGTCGATTTTATATGTTTGCACAGTTTCATTAATAAATTGTAGAGCATGATTATTTGATTCATAGTAAAGCCCGGCTTTTTCCATACCGAAATGATTGATTAATTCATCATAAATAAGATCATGTTGCGCTGTTATCTTTGCTGTTGTATGCCCAGTCGTCCCGTTTAAAATAAGACCAGAATCAAGTAATACAACATCGATGCCTTCTTTTGCAAGTAAATAGGCAGTAGTAATACCTGTAATACCAGCACCGATAACAGCAACTTTTGTCTTTATATTTTCAGATAAAGGGGGAAAAGTCGGGATTTGAGTAGATTCAATCCAATAAGATGATGGGAATTGTGGAAATGTATCGCTTGTCATTAAGGAAACCTCCTGATTTAGAACAATTTTCCTTTTAATATTTCCATATGATATGAAATTCATGTGTGCTGTTTGAGAGGGAGGCTATTTTTATTTAAAAGAAAGATGAAATTATCTTAATATAATTATCAGATGTTGTCGGTATGAAGAGGTAGAAGTTGTGTAAAACTAGATTTAGATGAGTGTATTTGTTGTTTACATAGAGAGTTCTTGAATAAGATAGAGTCTATAGCATGGAAAAGTACGTATATGCATAATGGATGAAACCTTATAAAATCTATGTTTTTTCTTTAGTGAAATAAAGTATAATTATAAAAATATAACCAACTTTTATTACTAGGTCATAAAAGTTATTGACAATGTGGAAATTCTATTGATATGATTTATCATGTGGAAAGGTTGATAGAGAGTAAAAAGAGAAATGTTTTTCATTGATAATAAAAGCGAAAAGTAAGTGACGATAGAGTGAGTATATTTTCCTTATAATAGAGGCTTTTTTAATCACCTAGTAAAATCAATCTGGAAGCAAGAATTGATATATGTAAGTTGCGCAAGGCGCGGCATAAGAAAGGGGCAAAAGGATGAAGGAGCTTCATACGTTTGGGTGGTATGCAGCACGTGTATCACCACATTTGCCGAAAAAGGCATTTAAACCAGTTCCTACTCGTCTGTTTGGTGGACTGGCTTATTTGCTTGTGGCATTGGCGGGGTTAATATCGATTGGTGTATTTGAATTGAATGTGTGGGCTAATCTAGGAATTGCGATCGTTCTTGGATTATGTTTTGCTTCACTTGGGTTTTTAGGGCATGAAATTTTACATGGAACTGTTGTAAGAAAGGCATGGCTTCGTGATTTCCTAGGAGCGATTGCATTTATGCCATTATCAACAGGTCCTAAACTTTGGCGAAAGTGGCATAATGCAACGCATCACGTTCATACACAACATGAAGAGAATGATCCAGATGCATGGCCTACACTTGAGAAGCTTAAAAAGAGTAAGTTTTTGAGCTGGGTATATCGCATGCCTCTTCATGTACGTTCATTCTTTAGTTTTCTGTCACTAACAATTCAATTTACATTGCATTCGACTCGAATGTTCTTTCATTTTATAAAAGAGTTTAAGTCATCCAATCAAAAATCTGTATGGCTTCAACTTCTTTTGCCTTGGACTGTTTGGATTAGTTTATTGTTTATTATGGGACCTGGAAAATGGTTATTTGCATATGTGATTCCATTGTTAATTGCTAACTTTATTGTAATGGCATATATCGCAACAAATCACCGCTTAAATCCAATTGTTCCAGTAAATGATCCGTTAGCAAACTGTTTATCAGTAACAGTGCCGCGTTGGGTAGACGTTTTACATTTCAATTTCTCATATCATACAGAACATCATTTGTTCCCTGCTATGAGCTCTAAATACTACCCGTTAGTAAAAGAGAAAATTAAAGAAATGTGGCCGGAACGCTATCATGAGATGCCGATGACAAAAGCTTTGGCAGCGCTATGGAATACACCACGTGTGTATTATCAAGGAAGTGAATTAGTGGATCCGCATAGAGAGCATTTCTATGGTTCTTTAGGAAATGGGCTAGATCCTCATAATATTTCATATCGTGAGGAACATATAGAGGAAGAAGAGAGTATTAAAAAAGTAAATCAGTAAAAATTGATATATGTTGCAGTGAAAAAGCAAGCCATCTCAGGCTTGCTTTTTCTTATAAAGAGACTTCTTTTTTATTCTTTGTATTAATTTGAACGGAGTTTGTTTCTTTTCGCTGTAATCGTTTTTCTAAAAGATTAACAAGGTAAGTGAATAGGAGAACGAGCACGAGATAATATAAACCAACGATTATATATGTATCTAATTGTTGGAAGTTCCCTGCAGCGATTGATAAACCTGACCCCCATAATTCGGACAATCCTACGTAAGCAACAAGTGAAGAATCTTTTAATCCAATAATAAATTGATTTCCTAAAGGAGGAATAGATTGACGAAATGCTTGCGGTAATACAATACGTCGCATTGCTAAAGAATACGGCATCCCTAGAGAGCGAGCAGCTTCCATTTGTCCACGATCGACAGATTGGATAGAGCCGCGGAAAATTTCAGTAATATATGCACCGTTATGGATTGCTAAAGCAATGGCTCCTGCCCAAAAAGGAGTAAAAACAACAACGGATGTAATCCCAAAATAGAGAATGGCGATTTGAACAATTAAAGGTGTACCACGAATAATGGCGATATATACGTGAGCAATACTATTTAAAACTTTATTGTTAGAGATTCGAAAGAAAGCGAATAGTAATCCAATTAGTGAACCGAGTAATAGGGATGTTAGTGTTAATTGTAATGTGACAATAGTAGCTTTTAAGAGTGTGGGATAGGTAGAGATAAAAATTTCAAACATGCGTTTCACCTCATATTGTATAGATTTTAGTAGAGAATGAAATGCCCCACACAAAGTGGGGCATGATTTATGGAAACTTTGAAGGGCTAAATTACTTCGTTTTTTCCTCTTCACCAAGAATATTACGCCCAAACCATTTTTTACTGATCTTTTCATACGTACCATCTTTAATAATTTCATCTAAAGCTTTATTTACTTTCTCGACCATTTCTTTATCATCTTTACGAATAGCAATTCCCATTTCATCAAGGTTTAGTGGTTTTCCAGCTTCTTTTATATTTGATTTACCTTCTTTGATCATGCGTAAACCAACCATTTGATCTGTAATTACTGCGTCGATACGTCCAGGCTCTAAGTCCATAAGTGCAGTAATATCGCTATCGTATTCTGTAATTTGATCTGTATATTTTGCAACGAGGTCTTTAAAGGTACTAGCTTTTACAACACCAATTTTCTTACCCTTTAAATCTTCTGGAGAAGAGATAGATGTATTCTTTTTAGCTACAAAAATTTGGGCACCAGAACGATAATAAGGATTTGAGAAATTAACAGCTTTTAAGCGTTCTTCTGTAATTGCCATACTGCCCAGTATTACATCATACTTTTTCGCTTTGAGACCTTGGATTAGCGTTTCCCATGGATTTGTAATAGGGGTTGGTTTCATATTCATTTTTTTCGCAAGTGCTTCACCTAGTTCTACATCAAAACCGACAAGTTTTCCGTCATTTTCTTTATAGTTAAAAGGTTTATATAAGCCACTCATCGCATAACGAAATTCTTTTTCACCATTTGAAGAAGTAGTAGCACTTTCCTTACTACAGGCTCCTAGTATAAAGGATGTGCATAATGTAATACTCGCAACAATGGTTAATAGTTTTCTTTTCATAAAACCCCTCCTATATATTGATCATACGGATGGTTTTAAGTATGTTATTGAAATATTTTATTTAGATGATTAGTTGTGCACCGTATGAATGTATTTCTTTTCGTTTGAAACAGAAGTTATATTATAAAACGTTACGTAAAAATTGTTTCGCTCGTTCATGTGATGGAGCTGAAAAGAATTGTGCTGGCGGAGCATCTTCTACAATTTTTCCATCATCCATAAAAATGACGCGATCAGCTACATCTCTTGCGAAATTCATTTCATGAGTAACAATAACCATGGTCATTCCTTCTTCAGCAAGTTCTTTCATAACTTGCAATACTTCTCCAACAAGTTCAGGGTCTAAAGCTGAGGTAGGTTCATCAAATAGCATAATTTTAGGATTCATAGCAAGAGCTCGTGCAATAGCAATACGCTGTTTTTGACCACCTGATAGGAGATGGGGCGTTACATCTGCTTTATCTTGTAGGCCGACTTTTTGCAGAAGCAGATTTCCGATTTCTTTTGCATTTGCTGCTTCTAATTTTTTTACATGAATAGGTGCTTCTATGATGTTTTCTAGTGAGGTCATATGGGGAAAGAGGTTAAAGTGCTGAAAAACCATACCGACATTTTCGCGGACTTTGTTTAAATTTGAATGCTTTGGATCAATTCGTTCACCTTGTAAGTGAATTTCACCTTCATCGTACATTTCTAAAAAGTTAAGACAGCGAAGTAATGTACTTTTACCGGAACCACTGGCACCAATTAAAACGACAACTTCTTTTTCTTGTACTTCTAAATCAATTCCTTTTAAAACGTCAAGTGAGCCAAATGATTTTACTAGATTTCGAACCTGAATCATACAAAACCCCCAGTCAAAAATATATTTTACAAATGTTGCCCCTTATTTCTGTTATTAGTCACAAATTGTCAGAATCCTTTATTTTTTTTAGTTGATTTGATATTCAAGGGAATAATGATTTTTAAAATCCCTATATCTTTCTATAACGAAAATATGGATAATAATATATAGGTAGTACTTATATTACTTATAAAAAGGGGGAAAGAAGAGATGGAAAAAGAAAGGAAGGCATTTTCCTTTGGCTTACGTACACAACTTATGCTATTCACTACAGTTTTAGCTTTAATTACATATTCAACAAGTATATTTTTTATTTATGTGATATATGATTATTTTCAAAGTTATGTAAGTCAAACTGCATATAATATTATCGTTATGTTATTAGGGGTAGTATGGTCTGGAATTTTAGCATATGGAGCAGCCATATTTTTAATTAAACCGCTTCGAAAGTTAGAGGAGGCGGCGAGAAAAGCGGCTGAAGGAGACATTCGTGAAGATGTTCCGTTACCGAAGACTGATGATGAAATTAAATCTTTAAGTGTTGCATTTAATATGATGCTTGGGAACTTAAGGGGCATGGTAAAAAATATTGATACAACATTTTCGTATACAAACAATCAAGTACAGCAAATTAGAAAACAAACTGGCGAAGCAACGAAACAAGCACAAGGTGTTTCTGAAACTCTTGCAGAGATTTCTTCTGGCGCTGAGCAATCAGCGGCATCAATTCAAGCGATTGTTTCCGCTGTTGATACAACAACTTCTATTGCAAGTGAAGTAGAAGAGAAAGCAAAACAGTCTGATGAGTTGTCTTCAGAAATGGTTCAAGCTTTAGGGCATAGTACGCGTGTCTTTACGTCTTTAATTCAAGGTATTCAAACATTGGCGAAAGAAAATGAAGATTCAATGCAAAATGTACAGAAGTTAGAGGAAAGAATGAAACAAGTAGAACATATTGTATCTGTTGTGAGTGAGATTGCTAGCCAAACAAATTTATTAGCACTTAATGCTTCTATTGAGGCTGCTCGTGCTGGAGAGCATGGACGGGGCTTTGCCGTTGTAGCTGAAGAAGTACGTAAACTTGCAGATGAAAGTGACCATTCTGCAAGAAATATATCGCAGTTATTACGGAATATGCAAGAGGAAGTGCAACAAGTTGCAACGAAAATGACAGAACAAGTGAAAATAGCTAAAGAAGAGGCGAAACGTGGGGCAGCTACCGAATTAATTTTAAAAGAAATGTCATCAAGTGTTATGGAAGTAGCGGATGCAACGAAGCAAATTAGTATCTATATGAATGAACAAGTGAGTCACATTCATCAAACAGGTGCACAGACGAAGGCTGTAGCAGCAATTGCTGAAGAAACGTCAGCTGGTTCACAAGAAGTAGCACGTGTAACGTTGCAACAATCTAAAAATATGGTAGTAATTGATCAATTATTAAAGGATTTAGAGCAACAAGCAGAGAACTTGAAACAAACAATTGAACGATTTTCAATGTAAAAAGGAAGAACAGCATTTTGTTCTTCCTTTTTCGTATTTATTTAACCTACCTAAGTATTAAATAAATTAGTGTGTGTAACGTGCGTGGACAAGAGCCGTTGAGGAATGAGATTTGCCTTTGCGAGAAATAAATAAAGCATAAGAATGAAGAAACTACATAGAGTTCAATGAAAACAGTTGCAAACTATTCATATTTTGTTATGATAGTGTTACGAAAACGTTTGCATAAAATTTCCGATGGGATGCAAAAGGAGAGAATGACTATGAATAAAACATGGTGGAAAGAAGCGGTTGCTTATCAAATTTATCCACGTAGCTTTATGGATTCAAATGGTGATGGTATTGGGGATTTACAAGGGATTATTGCAAAACTGGATTATTTAAAAGATTTAGGTATAGATGTAATTTGGATTTGTCCAATGTATAAGTCACCTAATGATGATAATGGTTATGACATTAGTGATTATCAAGATATTATGGATGAGTTTGGTACGATGGAAGACTTTGATGCTTTACTAGATGAAGTTCATAAGCGTGATATGAAGCTTATTATTGATTTAGTTATTAATCATACAAGTGATGAACATCCATGGTTTATTGAGTCTCGTTCATCTAAAGACAATCCGAAGCGCGATTGGTATATTTGGCACGATGGTAAAGATGGTGCGGAACCAAACAACTGGGAGAGTATTTTTAATGGTTCGGCATGGGAATACGACGAAGTAACAGGACAATATTATTTACACTTATTCTCGCGTAAACAACCAGATTTAAACTGGGAGAATAAAGAAGTCCGTGAAGTGTTATACGATACAGTTAATTGGTGGCTTGATAAAGGAATTGATGGTTTCCGCGTGGATGCGATCAGCCATATTAAAAAAGAAGATGGCTTTAAAGATATGCCAAATCCAAAAGAACTAAAGTATGTACCATCTTTTGATAAACATATGAATGTAGATGGTATTCAACCTTTATTAGAAGAGTTAAAAGAAAATACATTTTCTAAGTACGATATTATGACTGTCGGTGAAGCGAATGGTGTTAAGATTGAAGATGCTGAGCTTTGGGTTGGAGAAGAGCAAGGTAAGTTCAATATGGTATTCCAATTCGAACATTTAAGCTTATGGGATGCAGAAAAGAAGAAAGATCTTGATGTTGTAGGGCTGAAAAAAGTATTAACGAAATGGCAAAAAGGCCTAGAAAATAAAGGATGGAATGCTTTATATATTGAGAATCACGATAAGCCACGTATCGTTTCAACTTGGGGAGATGATAAACAATATTGGCGTGAAAGTGCGACAGCTCTTGGAGCGATGTATTTCTTTATGCACGGTACACCGTTTATTTATCAAGGACAAGAAATTGGGATGACAAATGTTCAATTCCCAAATATTGAAGATTACGATGATGTAGCAATCAAAAATTTATATCGTGAGAAAATTGCAGAAGGTGTATCTCATCAAGATATGATGGAAATTATATGGGCTTCTTGCCGCGATAATTCACGTACACCTATGCAGTGGAACGATGAGGTGAATGCTGGCTTCACAACAGGTACAACTTGGTTTGGGATGAATCCAAACTACAAAGAAATTAATGTTGAAAAGCAAAAGAATGAAGAGAACTCTATTTTCAATTTCTATAAGAAAATGATTGCCTTGAAAAAAGAGCACGATGTACTGAATTACGGTACGTACGATTTAATTTTAGAAGATGATCCGCAAATTTATGCATATACTCGTACATTAAACGATGAAAAAATCATTGTAATTAGTAATATTTCAAAAGAGGAAGCTGTATATAATGAGGAGTCATTCGGATTAGAACGCAAACGTTTGCTTTTAAATAACTATGAAGTTGCGGAACATGAACAAGTAACTACAATCACGTTAAAGCCTTATGAAACAAGGGTTTATCGTATTTCATAATAAAAAAGGATGCTCTAAGAGCATCTTTTTTTATGAAAAAAAATAAATTTCTATTGCAAAGTGAAAACGCTTTTATTAAAATAGATTTATGAAAACGGTTGCGTAAAGATAAAAACAAATTAAAATAGGGAATCGTTTTCATAAAGGGAACAGAAATTATAATTTAAATCATTATGTTGTTATAAATAAAGGGGAGGAAGAACAGATGAAAATTACGTCTTTTGATTTTTGGCAAAAGTTCGGGAAAGCGTTATTAGTTGTTGTAGCTGTAATGCCAGCAGCTGGTTTAATGATTTCTATCGGTAAATTAATTGGGATGTCTGCTGGGGATATTAACGCAGTTCATACAATCGCTCGCGTAATGGAAGACATCGGTTGGGCAATTATTACAAATCTACACATCTTATTCGCAGTAGCAATCGGGGGATCTTGGGCGAAAGATCGCGCAGGTGGTGCATTTGCAGCGCTATTAGCATTCGTCTTAACAAACAGAATTACAGGAGCTATATTTGGCGTAAACGCTGAAATGTTAGCGGATTCAAAAGCGAAAGTTTCTTCAGTATTAGCAGGAGATTTAATTGTAAAAGATTACTTTACTTCTGTACTTGGTGCACCAGCATTAAACATGGGAGTTTTCGTAGGGATTATCACAGGTTTCTTAGGAGCTACTTTATATAACAAATATTATAACTATAACAAACTACCACAAGCATTAGCATTCTTTAACGGAAAACGATTCGTACCATTCGTTGTAATTGTTTGGTCTACAGTAACTGCAATTGTATTATCACTTTTATGGCCATTCATCCAAAGTGGATTAAATGAATTTGGTCGCTGGATTGCAGCTTCAAAAGATAGTGCACCAATTGTTGCACCATTTGTATATGGAACGTTAGAGCGTTTACTATTACCATTCGGTTTACACCATATGTTAACGATTCCGATGAACTATACAGAGCTGGGTGGAACATATACGATGTTAACTGGCTCAAAAATTGGACAAGTTGTAGCAGGACAAGATCCTTTATGGCTTGCATGGATTACAGATTTAAATAACTTATTAGCAAATGGGGATACAAAAGCATATAACGATCTACTAAATAATGTTGTACCAGCTCGTTTCAAAGCTGGACAAGTTATCGGTTCATCAGCAGCGTTAATGGGTATTGCATTCGCAATGTTCCGTAATGTTGATAAAGAAAAACGTGCAAAATATAAACCAATGTTCTTATCAGCAGCGTTAGCAGTATTTTTAACAGGTGTAACAGAACCAATTGAATTCATGTTCATGTTTATTGCTCCAGTATTATATGTTGTATATGCAATTACAACAGGACTTGCATTCGCATTAGCAGATTTAATTAACTTACGTGTTCACGCATTCGGATTTATTGAGCTAATTACTCGTACACCGATGATGGTGAATGCAGGACTAACTAGAGATTTAATCAATTTCGTTATCGTTTCATTAGTATTCTTCGGTCTGAACTTTACATTATTCAATTTCTTAATTAAAAAGTTCAACTTACCAACACCAGGACGTGCAGGTAACTATATTGATAACGAAGATGAGTCATCAGAAGGGACAGGAAATGTACAAGATGGTTCATTAGCAACAAAGGTTATTGATTTATTAGGTGGAAAAGAAAATATTGCTGACGTAGACGCTTGTATGACACGTTTACGTGTAACAGTAAAAGATTTAGATGTTGTTGCACCAGAAGCACAGTGGAAACAAAATGGCGCTTTAGGACTTATCGTAAAAGATAAAGGTGTACAAGCTGTATATGGTCCGAAAGCTGACGTATTAAAGTCAGACATTCAAGATATGTTAGGTGCGTAATAATATGAAATTGCTAACTTTAAACTGTCACTCTTGGCAAGAAGACAATCAAATAGAAAAGATAAAATATCTTGCTAAAGTCATTCAAGAAGAAGAGTACGATGTCATCGCATTGCAAGAAGTAAGTCAGTCGATAGGGGCTAAAAATGTATGCGGTAACAAGAAAGAAGATAATTTTGGACTTTTACTATTAGAAGAGTTAAAAGCGTTACATGTAAAAGATTACAATATTATTTGGGATTTCTCTCATATTGGTTATGATGTGTATGAAGAAGGATTAGCGATTATAACGAAGCATAATGTTGTAAAAGAAGATATGTTCTTTATTTCAGAAAATAAGGATACAACGTATTGGAAAACACGCAAGATTGTAAGTGCAACAATTGCTTATAATGGTAAGAACATCACGTTTTACTCTTGCCACCTCGGTTGGTGGAATGATGAAGAAGAATCATTTAAAGATCAAGTGAATCGTTTGATGGAGCGTGTAGATAGCGATGAACTTTCCTTTTTAATGGGTGATTTTAATAATAACGCCCGTTTGCAAGGGGAGGGTTATGAATATATGATGCAAAAAGGTTTGTATGACACATATGAACTAGCAATAGAGAAGGATGAAGGAACAACTGTCCAAGGTGAGATTGCTGGTTGGGATGAAAATAAACATAATTTGCGAATCGATCTAATATTGTGTAACCGAAGTGAAAAAGTTCGTTCTTCAAAAGTTATTTTTAATGGTACAAACCGAAATGTAATTTCAGATCATTTCGGTGTAGAAGTACAAGTAGATATATAATAGAAGAAATCCTCACAGATGATAAAAAGCTGTGAGGATTTTTTTAGGAATACAAGTATTTCCAAGAGAAAATACTTGTATTTTTTATGACATTTCCTATATATTTGTTATTATTGAATGTAAAACCGATTTGGTCATTTTGTATTCATACTTTGACTTACTTCGTTATATAATGTAGTAAGTTAAAGTTAATGGGAAAAAATAGTTCGTTTTTGGTTAATCCACGGTGTAGAAAGTGATATAATTGCAAAATGTATGTATCATTTTCTAAAGAAGGAAAAATATATAATTAGGTGATAACTTCTATGAAACAAATTTGGCGTATTTATAAGACAGATTTACGGAATGTAGCTAAACATTGGGCTGCAATTGTTATTGTTTTAGGGTTAATGATTTTACCATCGTTATATGCATGGTTTAACATTAAGGCTTCTTGGGATCCATATGGAAATACAAAAGAAGTTCCCATTGCAGTTTCTAACCAAGATGCAGGCTCTAACTTGAGAGGGAAAGATATTAATATTGGAAAAGAAATTGTAGATTCCCTGAAGAAAAACAAAAATCTTGGGTGGAAATTTGTAGATGAAAAACAAGCAATTTATGGAGTTGAACGCGGGGATTACTATGCGAGCATTACAATCCCAAAAGATTTCTCTGAAAAGATTGCAACTGTTCTGGATGAAAATCCGCAGAAGCCAGAACTTGATTACTATGTAAATGAAAAGGTAAATGCGATTGCGCCGAAAATTACAGCAAAAGGTGCATCAGGTATTACAGAAGAAATTAGTAAAAACTTTGTTAAAACAGCGAACGGTGAGATTTTTAAAATCTTCAATGACCTTGGAATCGATTTAGAAACAAACTTACCAAGTATCGAGAAAGTAAAAGATCTTGTCTTTAAGCTAGAAGCGCAGTTCCCAGAAATGAATACACTGATGGATAAGGCGTTAGATGATGCGACTCGAGCAGAAGATGTTGTGAAAGTAGCGCAGAAAGAGTTGCCAGTTGTGGAAAGTGTTATTAATGATGGGCAGGATACACTTAAGAGTTTAGATGCGTTCTTTGCGAGAAATGATGAAACATTGAATCGTGCTCCGGGAACTATTAAGAATAATTTAATTGTAACGAAGCAGGGCTTGGATGCTGCAGCGAAAATTACGGATTACTTAAAAAATCCTTCATTTGATTTTAATCTGACACTTCCAGATCCAGCTAAATTCCCAGTGTTACCTAATATAACTCTTCCACAAATACCGCAAATACCAGAAATTCCAGCGTTACCGCAAGTGAATGGTGATGGGTATAAGAATATTGCTAAAAATATTGATCAAACTGTAAATAATGTTTTCAGCTCAATACGTGTTGGAACAACTTATGCACAAGGTGTTATAAACGGGTTACAAAATGGTAATTTTGATCCAGAAAAAGCGAAACAAGATCTTAATAATGTTTCTGAGACGCTGCAAGGACGTGCGGATAGTGTTTCATATGTAATTGATGTCTTTACTAAATTTAAAGAGTCGGCATCAACTGATTTTGGAAAAGAATTCTTCCAAAAGAGAATAGAAAGATTAACAAACCTTAAATCAGCTATCGAAAATGCAAATGGTGGCGTTAAAGATATTGCTAATATTATTGGTACAGGGCAAGAAGTGAAAAAAGATGTAAGAGATGCTACTAATAAAAAGTTAGATGCAATAAATAACTTGGTAAATCAAGCAGAAGCAGATTATAATGCAACATTCGTAACTGATTTTGAAAAAGCAGTAAGTACAGCCGAGCAATTGAAAGATAAGGCTGAAGGTGTAAAAGAAGATGCGCAACAACTTAGAGGTAATTTAAATCAAGATATAAAAAAAGCGAATGAGTTAGTAAATCAAACAAATGAGGCATTAGACAGTGGTAGAGAAAAGTACGATAAGGCTGTAAGTGATTACAGCAGAGTAAAAACAGAACTTGGAAAAGCAAGAGAAGACTTAAGCAACGCAGGTGTTAATGGATTAGACTCTACAAAAGTAGCCTTAAATGATTTAAATGGACAGTTCAAAGCAGCATGGAATTTAGTTAATGATATGATTCCAGTTCTGGAAAATACAAATAAAGTTTTAGCAGATGTAAATAGTGATAAGAACACGAATAACACTATTTCTAAATTAAATAAAGTAAAAGATGGTCTTCAAAAAGGAATCAATTTAACTGATAAAGGAATTGACTCTATTAATAAAGGGCAAAAACCAGCAGCAGATGTTATTGAGAGTATTAATGAAGTATCTAAGAGTGTTTCGGGTCAAATTGGTGACATTTTAGCTAAATATGATTCAGAAATCACTCCAAATTTCAATGCGGCTATTGCTCGTACGAAAGAGATGTCTAAAAACACATCTCAAATTTTAAAAGAAGCAGACAAAAAGCTTCCGGATGTTAAAAAAATACTAGAAGATTCATCAAAAGGCTTAGTAGATGGTAAAAAGAAATTAGCAGACATTAAAGCTGAAATGCCAGCTACTGAGAAAAAGATTAAAGAATTGGCAGATAAAATTCGTGATTTTGAATCTGAAGAGGATTTAAAAGATATCATACGCTTATTGAAAAACGATGTTGAGAAGCAAAGTGATTATTTTGCGAATCCAGTAAATTTAAAAGAGAATAAATTATTTGCAATGCCGAACTACGGTTCAGCAATGTCACCATTCTATACAGTGCTTGCATTATGGGTAGGAGCATTATTAATGGTTTCATTATTAACAGTAGAAGTACATGAAGAGGGCGCGAATTATAAGAGCCATGAAATTTACTTCGGACGTTTATTAACATTCTTAACGATAGGTCTTTCACAAGCGTTTATCGTATCAATGGGAGATATATTCTTACTTGGTACGTACGTAGTCGATAAGTTTTGGTTTGTGTTATTTAGTTTATTTATTGGTGGAGTCTTCGTTTGTATCGTATACTCACTCGTTTCTATTTTCGGAAACGTTGGGAAATCGATGGCGATCATTTTACTTGTACTGCAAGTAGCAGGATCGGGCGGAACATTCCCAATTCAAATGACACCGGCGTTCTTCCAAGCGATTTATCCGTTCTTACCATTCACATACGCAATTAGCGCAATTCGTGAAACAGTAGGCGGAATGCTTTGGGATATTGTAACGCGAGATTTACTTGTGTTAAGTGCTTTCGTAGTAGTTATGATTGTTGCTGCGTTATTATTGAAAACACCAATTAACAAATCAAGTGAAAAATTTGTTGAGAATGCAAAAGGAAGTAAAATCATTCACTAAAATAAAAAGTTCCTACCGATAGAGGTAGGAACTTTTTTGTTTAATCAAATTTTAATTTTTTTAATGCTTCTGCGAATGGGTTGTTTAATGGTTCTTCTTCTTTGTTTTGTTGTTTCATATATTTTTGAACATCACGCTTATCAGCTTTGTTTCCAGATTCCTTTTTACGTCTTTCTTGGAATGTGGATAATTTCTCGCGATAGCCACATTTACATGCGAAGATTTGTCCTGCGCCTTCACCACGTAATTCTAACTTCTTCTTACACTGAGGGCAGCGAGCGTTTGTTGTACGAGATACGTTTTTACGATGACCACATTCACGGTCTTGGCAAACGAGCATCTTTCCTTTTTTGCCGTTTACCTCTAGCATTGGTTTCCCGCAGTCTGGACAAGACTTTGTTGAAATGTTGTCATGTTTATATTTTTTATCACTCGATTTAATTTCAGAAACAATTTCTTTCGTATAGTTCTTCATTTCTGAAATGAATACTTCTTTTTTCAGTTTACCCTTTGCAATTGCCTCTAGCTTTTGTTCCCACTCACCAGTTAGTGTAGGTGATTTTAACTCTTCTGGTACTAAATCAAGTAACTGACGGCCTTTTGAAGTAATGTGAATATCTTTACCACGTTTTTCAATTAAGAACGAATTGAATAGCTTGTCGATAATATCAGCACGCGTTGCTACAGTACCTAATCCACCAGTTGATTTTAATGTATCAGCAAGTTGTTTATTTTGCGTATCCATATATTTTGTAGGGTTTTCCATTGCTGAAAGTAAAGTAGCCTCGTTAAAACGTGCAGGTGCTTTCGTTTGGCCTGATGTTTGCATAATTAATTTTACAGTTAATGTATCGCCTTTTTCGATGCGAGGTAAAAGCTGCTCTTTAACATCATCAGTTACATCATCATCTTCAAAGCGATTTTCGTATACTTCCTTCCAGCCGGCATGTAAAATTGTTTTTCCGCGTGCAATGAATGTTTCATTACCAACCTTTGTGCGTAACGTTAGTTGTTCGTATTCGAATGCTGGGAATAAAACAGCTAAGAAGCGTTTTACAACTAAATCATAAATTTTACGTTCTTTATCTGTGAAGGCTGAGAAGTTAACGTATCCTTCTGTCGGAATAATTGCGTGGTGATCGCTTACTTTACTATCATCAACAAATGATTTATTAGCCTTGATAGGCTTTTGTAATACTTTATGTGCTAAAGGACGGTACTCTCCAACACCACATGCTTTTAGACGTTCTGGAAGTGTTCCAACGATATCAGATGAAATATAGCGTGAATCTGTACGAGGGTACGTTAGCACTTTGTGTTGCTCATATAATTTCTGCATAATGTTTAATGTTTCTTTCGCAGAGTAACCGAACTTTTTATTGGCATCACGTTGTAATTCAGTTAAATCGTAAAGACCAGGAGAAAATGATTTCTTCTGTTTTTTATCAATTTCCACAACAGTAGCATTATGTTTATCTAAAACTTTTACAATACCATCAATTTTTTCTTTATTAAAACTACGGCTATTGCCGTTTGCATCTTGCCAAGTTAGTTTTAACTGATTCGTTGTTTGAGCTTCGATGCCGTAGTAAGTTTGCGCTTTGAAGTTCTTTATTTCATCTTCACGATTAGCAATCATAGCGACAGTAGGTGTTTGCACACGGCCACAGTTAAGCTGGGCATTAAAGCGAGTCGTTAAAGCTCGAGTCGCGTTAAGACCGATATACCAGTCAGCTTCTGAACGTGCAACTGCTGAAGCGTATAAATTGTCATATGCTTTACCTGGTTTTAAATTTGCGAAACCATCTTTAATTGCTTTATCAGTAACAGATGAAATCCATAGACGTTTGATTGGTTTGTTAATTCGAACCTTATCAATAATCCAGCGAGCAACCAATTCTCCTTCACGTCCAGCGTCTGTTGCTACAATGATTTCATTTACATCTTTTCTAAGAAGCTGACTTTTTACAGTATTAAATTGTTTCCCTGTTTGTTTAATAACTGTTAATTTCAAACGCTCAGGTAGCATCGGTAAATCTTCTAAATTCCACTTTTTATATTTCACATCATAGCTTTCTGGATCTGCTAATGTAACAAGATGACCTAAAGCCCAAGTTACAATATATTTACTACCTTCAAGGTAGCCATTTCCTTTTTTATCACACTTCAGTACACGTGCAATATCTCGTGCAACGGAAGGCTTTTCAGCGATTACAACGCTTTTTGACATATTTAAAACATCCTTTCAAATTTCCATACGTTAACTATAGCATACATCTTCTTGAGATTCAGTTTCGCTCCAGATTTGAACGTTTTTTAATGGAATAACATCTGTTTGAAAGTGAACGATGGTGACAGAACATAATATGCACCATGATGAGACTGTGAGAAATAGATAGTTATTATGCTTATTGTTTTATCAGTTGCTTCTATATTAAATAGAAAAGTAAAGAACTTGTTATTTTACTAGAATAAGAGTAGACTTTGAAGTAGATGAATACTAAACACATGGGAGTTTGTGGATACAAACTGAGAGTATGACTAGTCCGTCATTGACCATTTGAACCTGTTGGATAATGCCAGCGTAGGGAGAGTGTAAAAGCACATGTTCAGGCACTTTGCGTACGCGCAAAGTGCCTTTTTGTGTATCTCCCATCACTATAGTTAGGAGATGAGAAGGATGAATGTGAAAGAAATTAGTAAAGTAGTGGATTTGGTGAGAGAATCTAATCCACTCGTTCATAATATTACAAATGTTGTTGTAACAAATTTTACAGCTAACGGTTTGTTAGCGTTAGGGGCATCACCTGTAATGGCGTATGCAAAAGAAGAAGTGGCAGAAATGGCTAGTATTGCTGGAGCGCTAGTATTAAATATGGGGACGCTTCGTCCTGAAGAAGTAGAAGCGATGTTACTTGCTGGTAAATCTGCAAATGTGAACAATGTACCAGTACTGTTTGATCCAGTTGGCGCAGGAGCAACGTCTTATCGAACAGAAGTTGCGAGACATATTCCGGCTGAAATCGAATTAGCAATTATTCGCGGAAATGCAGCTGAAATAGCGAACGTTATTAATGAGAGATGGGAAATTAAAGGGGTAGACGCTGGTGCTGGAAATGGTAATGTCGTAAGTATTGCAAAGCAGGCAGCGGATGAATTGAATACAGTTGCAGTAATTACTGGAGAAGAAGATGTTGTTACAGATGGAGAGCGAACGATTGTTATTCAAAATGGTCACTCTATTTTAACAAAAGTTACGGGAACTGGTTGTTTGCTAACTTCTGTAATAGGAGCATTTGTAGCGGTAGAAAAGGATTATGTAAAGGCAGCGGTAGCGGCATTAACGTTTTATGGTGTAGCCGCGGAACTAGCAGCTGCTAAGACAGTAGAAAAAGGACCTGGTAGTTTCCAAATTGAATTTTTAAATCAGTTAGCGAATACTACTTCGGGTGATATAGAGAAGTATGGGAAGATTGAGGTTATATAGTAAGGAGGGAAAATAAATGTCGCGTATTTCAAAGGCAGAAATGTCTAGGTTGTTATCCGTATATTTTATTATGGGAAGTAACAATTGTACGAAGGATCCACTACAAATATTGAAAGATGCACTTGAAGGCGGTATAACAATTTTTCAATTTCGTGAAAAGGGAGAAGGGGCTTTAACAGGAGAAGAACGTATTTGTTTCGCAAAAGAATTACAAGCAATTTGTAAGGAGTATGGTATACCATTCATCGTAAATGATGATGTGGAACTAGCACTCGAGTTAGATGCGGATGGTGTGCATGTAGGGCAAGATGATGAAGGAATTACTTCTGTTCGTGAAAAAATGGGGGATAAAATTATCGGTGTATCTACACATACAATTGAAGAAGCGCGCTGGGCAATTGAAAACGGAGCGGATTATTTAGGGGTTGGCCCTATTTTCCCAACGAGTACGAAAAAAGATACGAAAGCAGTGCAAGGAACGAAAGGTTTAGCTCATTTTAGAGAACAAGGAATTACAATACCTATTGTCGGAATTGGAGGCATTTCAATTGAAAATACCGCTTCGGTTATAGAAGCAGGTGCGGACGGTGTTTCCATTATTTCTGCGATTAGTTTAGCGGAATCTGCGTATGAAAGTACGAAGAAGCTAGTAGAGGAAGTAAGTAAGAATTTGTAGAAAAAGGGTATTTCACACAAATAGTAAAGAACATAATGGAAGCATGGACAGTTAAAAATATTTAAACAAACGTTTGATTAAAAAAGCACAAACCCTGTAAATTTGTAGGTTTGTGCTTTTTCTTTAAAACATAATTGAAATTAAGAGCATTCCAATTCCGATAGAAGTGAATGTTGCGATTAGTCCTGGAATCATAAAGCTATGATTTAAAACATATTTACCAATGCCAGTTGTACCAGTACGATCAAAGTTAATGGCAGCAACGATTGTTCCATAGTTTGGAATGAAGAAGTATCCATTTACTGCAGGGAACATCGCGATTAGTAGTGCTGGTGGAATACCGAGTGATAATCCCAGAGGCATTAAAGCGCGTACTGTTGCGGCTTGGCTATATAGTAAAATAGATAGAATGAATAATGCGATGGCAAATAGCCATGGTGCACTTGTTACTAGATGCTGAATGGATCCTTGAATCATATTTAAGTTTCCGTTAAAGAAAGTATCTCCCATCCAAGCGATCCCGAAAATAGCAACAACTGCTGTTGCCCCCGCTTTAAAGACGTTACCAGACACGATGCTTTCTACATTTGGTTTACAGAAAATAATAATAAGAGCTGCGATCGTTAACATAACCATTTCAATTGTGTTTGGCATGGAAAGACGGGCTAACTTCCCATCAACTATCCATCCTGGACGAAGTGCTTCAAATGAACCGAGAAGTACGACAAGGAAAGTTCCTACTAAGAAAAGGATAACTGATAATTTAGCGCCTTTTACACCAACGAATTCTTTTTTCTCTTCAATCTTAGGAATCATTCCTTCTTTTAATCGTTTTAAGTATTCAGGGTCTTTATTTAATTCTTTCCCCATTTTGCTAGCAACAAATGCAGCTATCATACAAGCGATAAAAGTAGAAGGGATACTTACTTTTAAAATATCTAATAAGGTGATTTTATAGTCAGCTAACATTGCTAAAAGTGCAACTGTTGCAGCTGATATAGGACTAGCTGTAATTGCTTGTTGGGAAGCAATTACGGCAATTGACATTGGTCGTTCCGGTCTAATTCCAGATTCGCGAGAGACTTCTGCGATAACAGGAAGTACAGAATAAGCAACGTGACCAGTTCCTGCACAAAGTGTAAATAGATAAGTAACAATTGGAGCAAAGAATGTAATGCGTTTTGGATTTTTTCGTAATGCTTTCTCGGCCAGATGAACAAGGTAGTCCATTCCTCCAGAGGCTTGGAGTGCACCAGCAGCTGTAATTACTGCTAAAATCATAAGCATGACATCAATAGGAGGAGCTGTAGGTTGTAAGTGGAAGACGAAAACAAGTATTGCCATACCAACGCCACCCATTACTCCTAGACCAACTCCGCCTAGACGTGCGCCAATAAAAATGCAGAGTAGTAACGTAAGAAATTGTAGCCAAAACATGATAAACTACCTCCGAAATTCATTAGTTAAGATATATTCGAATAATTTAATTTAAAAGAAAATTAAAATAAATATTCAAAACAATCCTTGTGTTATATACATTTTTTATTATATAACACAAGAAATGTAACATTCACGTACTTTGTTAAATTATTTTGAAAAAATAATACAGCCAAATTTTACATTTGTATCTCTAAATAGGTGGACATTTTAATTTTTATGTTGTAATCTTTGATAGAGAATAATGTAATTCTCATAGAACTCCCATATCGTTCAACTCGTTCAGCGAGAAAGGCAAACTGATGGAAACATTAGGACGCAAAACTACAGGAGCTAAGGCCGAAAGGCTACGCTAGCCAGTTACCGGACGGATAGGGTTGGTCTTGACCAATGCTTTTTCATTGGTCTTTTTTTATTTGCAAACAAATGAGAAACCTTATCAGTTGTTGATAAGGTTTCTATTTTAATAGTTTTCCTTTATATTAAGTTAATTAAGAAAGGTGATGTGAATGAAAAAATATTGGCACAAGCTATCATTTCTTCAAAAGAATGTATTGTTAACTGTGTTAGTTATTTTGACGCTTGTTGGTACTATGGGAGCGTTAAGTTTTAACATGTTTCAAAATAGCATGATGTCTATATTTGAAAGGCATTCTTTTGAAACAGGAGATACGGTATTACATAAATTAGACGAAGAAATAGTGAGAGATGTTACAAAAGACCCAGTGGCACAAAGAGAAAAGAGAGAGAAGTTAACAGAGAAATTAGATGAAGCAACGGAAGAATTGAATAGTGTTGGACAAACGTACATTGTTGGAGCAAAAAAAAATGAAAAAGGTGAGTTACTAATCGTCGACTTGTCTACAGACTTAGCAAATGTTGTTGAAGTAAGGCCGGGAGAATATTATAAACAACCAGATCTTTGGATGAAAGCATACGATAAGGTAATGAGCACGAAAAAAGCAAACATGACAGTAGTATATGAAGATCTATTAGGATCATGGGTAACGATATTAGAGCCAATTAAAGATGGAGACGGAAATATTGTGGCAATTGTTGCAGCCGATGTAGATGCTTCTATTGTTCCTATTACAAAGGAAAAATTCATTATACAAGGTTTAATGTTTATTTGTATTTCTGTTTTAATTGCAACTGTTATTCAATTCTTAATCGTACGTAACGCACTTGCTCCATTGCGGGATTTACGTGAAGGATTACGCAGAGTTGGTGAAGGTGATTTAAGTATTAAATTAGAGGAAAGACCAGATGATATTGGTATTATTAATGCGTATTTTAATAATACCATCGAGAAGTTTAAAGGAATTATAGATAAAGTGAAGCAGACAGCAGAACAGGTTTCCTCATCTTCACAAGAATTGTCAGTGAGTACGAAAGAAAATAGCATGGCAGTCCAAGGAATCGTAAGTTCTATAGTTGAGTTAAGGGCTGGCGTTCAATTGCAAGAAACGTCAGTACCAAAGTATTTAGATATTGTATATGAAATGGAAAATAGGATGGAAGAGATAACTAATATTGCAAAACAAATGACGAAAGAGTCTGAAGGTACAAAGCATCATTCAGAAAAAGGAAATGGTATTATTGAAAAGACGATGAATCAAATGAACATAATACAAAATGCAGTACAAGATTTATCTTCTATCATTTATTCTTTGGAAGTAAGATCAAAAGAAATTAGTGATATTGTAACTGTAATTACAAGTATTTCAAATCAAGCGAATTCGCTAGCTTTACATGCTACTATTGAAGCTTCACGTGCTGAGGAAACTGGAGAGGGATTTGCCGTTGTTGCTGATGAAGTGCGTAAATTAGCAGAGCAGACGGAAGTATCAGCAAAAGATATAGCAAAATTAATAGGGGAAACACAAGCAGGAACGGAAGAAGCTGTTGTTTCAATGCAAAAAACCTCAAAAGAAGTAGAGTCTGGAATGAAACTTGTTGAAAGTAGTGGTGCTTTCTTTGAAAAAATTTCGAAATCAGCACAAACTGTTACCAATCAAGTTGGAGTTGTTTCTAGCAATTCAAATAATATATTGCAAAATAGCCAAAATATTGTTCGTGTTGTAAATGAACTATCACTTATTGCAAATAAGTATGCGAATAGTAGTAGTAATGTTGAAGAAATCATGAAAGAACAGGAAATGTCTGTACAGGATATTGCTGAATTAGCCAGTTCTTTAAGCTGGCTCTCACAGGAGTTACAAGAGTTAATTGGGGAATTCAAAAGTTAAATGAAATGATTATACATGCTTTTGTTTGTTCAATAAAATAAATCATGCTACAATGAAAACGAATTAAGGACCGGGGAGCCAATTGGCTGAGAGGATGTGAGCAAACATCGACCCTCAACCTGATCTGGATAATGCCAGCGTAGGGAGTTACTTAAAGTGATGTAGCATATGTTATTCTATAATAACTTGCATACAAGGCTTTCCTACGCAGTAGGAAAGCCTTTTCTTGTTTTAAAATTTAATTTCATAAGGGGGATTTTATTATGTCACAACAAGTTACAATTTCGTTTTCAGTAGTACCACAAGCAAAGAACAAAGATGTGTATTCTGTTGTTGATAAAGCGATTGAGGTTGTACAACAATCGGGAGTTCGTTATGAAGTAGGGGCAATGGAAACGACGCTGGAAGGAGAATTAGATGTACTTCTTGATATCATTAAACGTGCACAACAAGCTTGTGTGGACGCTGGAGCAGAAGAAGTGATTACTTCTATTAAAATCCATTATCGTCCAAGCACTGGTGTAACGATAGATGAAAAAGTTTGGAAGTACCGTGATGAATATGCAAAACCAGAAGCAATCTAAAATAATTACAGCAATTTGGCTTATCCTTCTCATTGCGATATGGGAAGGATCTGTTTCATTATTTAAAATTGAACCGTGGATTTTACCGAAGCCTTCTGCCATTGTTCAAGAATTAATTGGAATGAAAGATTTACTATTACCGAATACGATGCAGACGCTGCAAGAGGTTATAATTGGACTGTTCTTTGCGATTTTAATTGGGACAAGCATTGCAATTCTTATGGACGTTATCCCTTTATTTCGTATTTTAATAAATCCGTTGCTTGTTATTTCGCAAACGATTCCAATCGTTGTACTTGCACCGTTATTTATTATTTGGTTTGGATATGGAATGCTACCGAAAGTAATGGTAGTCATACTCGTTTGTTTCTTCCCGATTGCGCTTAGCATTTTAGAAGGTTTTCAAACGGTAGATAAAAATATGTTGAAGTTGTTGCAAACGATGAAGGCAACGAAATGGCAAGTTTACCAGAAAGTAAAGTTTCCAGCAGTGCTTCCATACTTTTTCTCCGGTTTAAAAATTGCAGTTACATATAGCGTAATGGGAGCGATTATTGGAGAATGGCTCGGTGCCAGTGAAGGATTAGGAGTTATGCTTACAAGGGCTACGAAATCCTTTTTAACAGCCCGAGTATTTGGTGTTGCAGCAATTATTGTAATGGTGACATTATGTCTGTATTTTATCGTGGAGTTTATGGCAAGAATAACAGCACCATGGATATATAGAAAGGACGGCAGAAAATGAAAAAAGGTTTAAAAGTTATGTTGGCTGCCTTATTAGCGGTAGGTGTGGCTGGATGTAATCCGGCGAAGAAAGAAGAAAGTGCAAGTAAAGATCAAAAAGTAAAAGTAGTGCTAGATTGGTTTCCAAATACGAATCATACTGGCTTATATGTAGCGAAAGCGAAAGATTATTATAAAAAGCAAGGCTTAGATGTAGAAATTATTCAGCCTGGTGATAATGTGACGGCAGAGCAAATGATAGCTTCAGGAAAAGCTGACTTCGCAATAAGCGCGCAAGAAAATGTAACGTTGGCTCGTGTGGAAGGTATTCCTGTTGTATCAGTAGGAGCGATTATTCAGCATAATACTTCAGCTTTTGCATCGCTTAAGAAAGATAACATGACTTCGCCGAAAGATTTTGAAGGTAAACGTTATGGTGGCTGGGGAGGACCAGCGGAAGAAGCCACATTAAAGACAATTATGGAGAAAAATCAAGCCGATTTTAATAAAGTGGAAAAAATCATCTTAGGACAAACAGATTTCTTTAAATCAATTGGTCGTGATGCAGACTTTGAATGGATATATTACGGATGGGACGGTATTGAAGCGAAGCGCCAAGGAAAAGAGTTAAATACGATTATGGTGAAAGACTTAGACCCAGCGCTTGATTTCTATAGTCCTGTTATTATTACGAGTGAAAAACATACGAAGCAAGATAAAGACTTTGTGAAAAAGTTTATGAGTGCAACGACAGAGGGGTATAATTTTGCAATTAAAGAACCGAAAGAAGCTGCTGATATTTTAATTAAAGCCGTTCCAGATGTAAATAAAGAGTTAGTACAAGAAAGTCAAAAATGGTTAAGTACGAAGTATCAAGATGATGCAAAAGCATGGGGAGTACAGAAGGAAGAAGTTTGGACGAATTACATGAATTTCTTATATGATAACAAAGTTATTAAGAAGAAAATTGATGTGAAAGATGCCTTTACAAATGAGTTCCTTCCAAGTGAAAAATGAGCGGATTACAAATAAAAGATATTGTGAAATCTTTCGATGGAAAGAATGTATTAGCAAATATTAGTGCTTCTATACGAGAGGGAGAGTTCGTTTCTTTTGTAGGACCGAGTGGTTGCGGGAAAAGTACACTATTAAATATGATCGCAAATGTTGAAAATCCAACAAGTGGAAGTGTAACGTATAACGATAAGCAAATGCAAGAGCAAGATGTTGTAAGTTATATGCCGCAGCAGGATTTATTACTACCGTGGCGGTCAGCTTTGCAAAATATCGTCCTTCCGTTAGAAATTGAAGGAAAGCCCAAAAAACAAAGGCTAACAGAAGGAATGGAAGCATTAAAGCAGTTTGAACTAGATGAATATGCAGACCATTATCCAGATGAATTGTCTGGTGGTATGCGTCAAAGAATTAGTTTTCTGCGCACATATTTATGTGAAAAGCCAATTATGTTACTTGATGAGCCTTTTGGTAAATTAGATGCTTTTACAAAAATGGAAGTACATAGCTGGCTTTTAAACTCTTGGCACCAAGAGAAGCAAACAATCGTTATGGTTACACACGACTTAGATGAGGCAATCTTGCTTTCGGATCGCGTATTTATTTTATCTCAAAGACCAGCATCAATAGTTGGTGAGGTACAAGTGAAATTACCTAGGCCGAGAACGATGGATATGTTAACATCACTTGAGTTAAAGAAGGATAAGGAAGAAATTTTGAGAGTATTAGCACCTTATATGAAAAAATAGAAAAAGTCTTTTAACAGTTTTTAGTATAATTACTGTTAAGAGGCTTTTTTATATAGGGGGAGAAAGATGAAATCTATAGAGCAAATAGTGGATGAATTAACAGCAGATAATCTCGAAGAAGGAAAATCTTTATTAAAAAATCATATTTTATTAATGAAGTATGGTATGGAACATCATGAATTAAACGAAGAAGAAATGACAGAAATTTTAAAGTGGGTTCAAGGCCGGGATCAATTGAGAAAAGATGTTCCAGAATTACGTGATTTACATTTAATTAAAAAGTTTCAAGCGGTATTAGATGAATTTATTCATTCAATAATTTTAAATGGTTATGTAGAAGACGCGGTAGAAATTCTAGAGAGTGTATTAAAAAGTATGGGGGCAGTCGCTCATATTGTAAAAATTATGTTTATTGGCAAAAGGAAAGTTAATAGAAATTCTTTAGAAATGGTAGAAGAGTTGAAACGAGAGTGCTACAACTTAATGGAACAGCGTGCTGCTGTCGGGTTACATGCTCAAATCTTTCACGTTTTAGGTTTCATTCATTCGGTTCAGTTTGATTTAGAAGAAAGGTCACAGGAACATGGGCGAAGTGTAATAGGATTTTTAACAGATTTTAAAACGAATGAATTGAAGTCTGTGCAACAATTTCAAACTGAAGATCATATCCCAGAAGTGAAAAATATAGTGAGTAAAGAGTATGGGATAGAATTACAAAGAAGAATTTATATGTGGAAATCGTTAACAATTATCTTTACAAGTCCATATGCATTAGAAAAGATGTATAAAGAAATTTATGCAGAGAACGATAAAACGTAGAAGGAACAAAAAGAACAATAGAGAATAGAATATAAAAGAGTAGTTTATACTCTTAATATAACGAATGTTAAAGGAGTGAAAGGATAAAATGACTTTATCAACTGTTCTTCAAATGGTTTTAGCTTGATAAGGGAGAAGTCTGCCCATTTTTATCGGTTAAGCTAAATTGAAGACAGCAGGTAAAGAACCTTAATCCTTTTTTACGATAATATGTAATGGGTAAGGTGTATTCACCTTACCCATTTTTTATATGCACAATTAAATAAGGCTTTATACTGTTGCTCTCTCTATTTAGCTTATGGACTATAAGTAGAGGAGAGAAAAAAATGAGTATATTAACGGTAGAAAATGTAAGTCATTCGTATGGTGAGAAGACCATTTTATATAATGCATGTTTTCGATTATTGAAGGGCGAACATGTTGGGTTAGTAGGGCAAAATGGAATTGGAAAATCAACATTGTTAAAGATTTTAACAGGAGAACTTATACATGATGAGGGGAATATTGAATGGTTTCCTCATGTGAAGGTAGGTTTTTTACAGCAGCATATAGATTTACAAGAAGGAATTACAATTGAGGGATACTTGCAAAGTGCATTTGCTGATTTGTATGTGATTGAATGCGAAATGTTAAAAATTGCTGAAGAAATGAATGGAGCAGGAGAAGTAGAAAAACTGTTAGTAAAGTATGGAGAATTACAAACTATATTGGAAAGCTCTAATTTCTATCACATTCATACAGAAGTTGAAGAAGTAGCAATCGGTTTAGGTTTATTTGAAATAGGTTTGAAAAAGGATGTATCGAAGTTAAGTGGGGGACAGCGAACAAAGTTATTACTTGGGAAGCTTCTTTTAGAAAAAGCTGATGTTTTATTACTAGATGAGCCAACAAATTATTTAGACACAGCCCATATAGAATGGTTGCAATCGTATTTGAGACTATATGAAAAAGCTTATGTAATCATTTCGCATGACGAATTATTTTTGAACAGTATTACAAATGTTATTTTTCATCTAGAAGGAGGGAAAGTGAAGCGATACGTAGGAAACTATGAAAAGTTTGTACAAAGTTATCAAGTGCAAAAGAAACAATTGCAATCGGCGTATGTGAAACAACAAAAAGAAATCTCTCAGTTAGAAACATTTATTCAAAAAAATAAAATTCGTAAAGCGAAACAGGCTAAAAGTCGAGAGAAAGTATTGGAGAAAATGCAAAGGATTGAAAAGATTCATCCTGTACCTCGATCCCGTTTTGATTTCAATGTTTATGAGGAGCCGGTGAGTCGTATATTGCAAGCTAAGAAACTAAGGATAGGTTATAGTGATCCGTTATTTCCAGAGCTGAATTTACAAGTGAAAAAAGGAGAAAAGATAGCGATTGTTGGTCATAATGGAATTGGAAAAACGACGATGTTAAAAACTTTATTAGGTCAAATAAAGCCGCTAAGTGGTTCCATTTCTGTTGGAGAACGAGTAAATCCTGCTTATTTTGCACAGGAAGAGTTTGCTTTAGAAACAACACCGTTAGAGAAAATTTGGGCAGAGCGACCAGATATGACAATGAAAGAAGTACGCCAAGCGTTAGCAAAGTGTGGATTAAAAGAAGAACACGTATTAAAACCTATTCGTTTATTAAGCGGCGGAGAACAAACGAAAGTACGTTTATGCGAACTTATCGTAACGAAAAGTAATGTTTTAATTTTAGATGAACCAACTAATCATTTAGATATAGAAACAAAGAAGTCTTTGCAGGAAGCGTTACAACAATATACAGGAACAGTTTTACTTGTCTCACATGAACCTGCTTTTTATGAAGGATGGATAACAAAAGTATGGAATATAGAAGAATGGAACGCTGAACAATATGAATAAAGAAAAGGCATTAGCTTGTATAAGCTAATGCCTTTTCTTTGTGATTAACATGATTTTCGAGAACTTTTACATGAGAATTGTATGAAGAAGCACTCTTATGGTGCGCTTATAAGCGTGCTTTTTCTTTTGTTATGTTTATATTTATAATAATACTAGATGCCTTTCCCTAATAGGCGACTATCTTTCTTTATATATATAGATAGTTTGAAATGGAATGAAAATAATTCCTATATGTAAAGGATAATGTGATTAGTATAGGAAGACAATAGAGCTTAAAGGAAATTCATGTAAAATTCAGATGAACTTCACGCGAACTTCATATTGGAAACTAAATATGATTATAATAGGTTATTATAATGTTTATTTGTGATTTTTCATAAAATTAAAAGTTTGAATTTAGGAGAGAGGAATCAAACCTAAATTCAAACTTTAGTGAAATAATTAGTGGAAGTTACGTTTAGTTTTCACTAATGGATGCATTTGTAAGTTCAGCAGGAGTGCCTGTTCCTGCTCCTCCGATTGTAATCGATCCACCAGGAGGAATTTCACCATTCCATCCTGCATTCGTAATTACGTAATGATTATTTATTTTACTACTAATTTTAGAATCCCAAACTTGTGTTAAATTGCCGTTATAATCAAATTCTAATTTCCAGCTTTTAATAGGGGTCGTTCCACTATTTTTAATTACAATCGAGAAGTTGTAACCACTTCCCCAATTTGAAGTGACTGAAAAGGTAGCATTGTTATTTCCACCAGGAGGTGTTGTGCTAGCATCGTCTGTTTTTACAATAATAGAAGTGGGCTGTGATTTATTCCCAGCGGCATCTTTTGCTATTATTGAAAATTTGTATTCTGTATTAGATTTTAAGTTTTTAATTATAATGCTATTTGTTGTTGTACTCCATTTCTCTTCCCCAGCAGTAATTTCATATTCCGTAACTCCTACGTTATCAGTAGATGCAGTCCAGTTTAATTGAACTGAGTTTGAATTTTTATTTGTAACAGCAATATTTTTTACGTTTGTTGGTGACTCAGTATCTTTTTGACTAATAGGTCCACCTAGTAATTCTTTTACTAACGTATCAAGTAATTTAGGTCCACTACAACTATATTTTGGACTTGTACGGCAATCTCCGCTGAGTTCCCAAAACATTGCGCCACTTAAACCTTTTGTCTTTATATAGTCTGTTTTATATTTCATAGATTCGTTGTCATCATAGCTAATAAACATACCTGTAGTAGCATTATATAAATAAGGTACTTTCGCTGCATCGTTCCATCCGCGAACAAAACCATTTTTATTAACATAATTAGCCGCTAAATCACCATAATCGTATACACCTGTATCACCGGTAGAATAATCATCCCAAGTACCTTTAGAAGCGAGTTTTCCATCACTACCTGGCTTACAAGGTTGGTATTGGCCGTTATTTTCTTTTCCGCAACTTTTCCATCCACGTCCGTAAAAAGGTACACCTAATACGAGTTTATCTGCTGGAACCCCTTCATTTGTATAAATGTCTATCGCACCATCTACGTAAAATTTCGTATCCGCTGCTGGGTCATTTGGATCTTTGTATAGAGCTGCATTATGGTTAGAAGTAGCTTCCCATCCACCGTGGAAATCATATGTCATAATATTAATCCAATCCAGTATTTGAGAGATTTTCTTTAGCTCTGTATGATCAGCATAACGTTGGCTTGCACCTGATGCGATTGTTAGTAAATATTGTTTGCCATCTTCTGCACCAGCTTTTGTTAATGCATTTCGAACTTCTTGAAGGAGTAGAGTGAAGTTTTGCTTATCTTCAGGACGATAACTACCACCAGGAATCGTTTCTACGCCCGGATATTCCCAATCTAAATCAACGCCGTTAAATCCATATTCGCGTAGGAAATCGACTGTAGATTCAGCGAATACTTTTCTTGTTTTTTCATCAGCGGCCATGTCAGAAAAGCGGTTAGACCAAGTCCAGCCACCAACAGAAATAATTGTTTTTAAGTGAGGATACTTAGCTTTTAATCGTTTCAGTTCGCCGAAATTTCCGCAGCGTGCGTATTTATCACAATCTTCCCAAGTTGTACCTGAGCCAGGATAAGATTTTGTGACATCGGCCCATGGTTCACCGAGTACGAGAGTACCATTAGGGACTTCTTTATTTTGCAGTGGTACACCAGATTCTTTACAGTTCCACGTTTGTTTATTTGGATTATCGGGGTGAGTAGAAGGGTTTCCATGTTTTCCATTCCAGCAAATATCAGCGAAAGCGTAGTTTAAATGAGTTAGTTTTGATGCATCAATGTCTGCAACTTGATAATTACGTCCGTAAATGCCCCACGAAGGAAAATACCCAACAACTTTTTGACCTTGCTTTGGTGACTCTGCTAATGCGAAATTTGGAGTAATAAAGTTTGTGAGAAAAAGAGGTAAGAAGAGTAGTAGGGATAGTAATAGCAGTGTGAATTTTTTTGATTTCATAGTCATTTCTCCTTTCAAAGTAAAAGATATATTTAAAGGCATGCGCCAATAAATCAAAATGAATCTAGACAAAAATGATCAGACATCACGAAGTCTATACAAGGAGCTGAAGCTGATTAAATCGTAGCAAATGTAAGATTTGGTGTAAACGCTTTATTGAATTCGAAAAGACTTTCTCAATATGAAATGGCTCTAATACAGATTACACATGAAAATAAAATATCGATTAGGGAGGAAAGGGCTTCTTGGAGTTAAATTTGAGAAAAAATTGTATGAGGTCAATTTGTAATAGCGTAGCAAGATAATGAAATTTCATGTAAAATAATAGTAAAAATATGTAAGGGGGGGAGTATTGTGGATGTGTTTTTGAATATTGCCGAAGAAAAGATTCGACAAGCAATACGGAATGGAGACCTTGATCATATTCCGGGAAAAGGAAAACCACTACAATTAGAAGACCTTTCAATGGTACCTCCAGAACTTAGAATGAGTTATAAAATTTTAAAAAACGCGGGCATGATTCCACCAGAAATGGAACTACAAAAAGATATATTAAAAATAGAAGACTTAATTGCGTGCTGTTATGATGAAGTAGAGAGAATAAAGTTACAAGAAGAGTTAACAGCAAAAACGCTTCGTTTTCAGCAGGTAATGGAAAAGAGAAAGATTAAAGATAGTTCAGCTTTTCGTATGTATCAAGATAAAGTATTTCGTAAATTACGCTAAGAGGGATAAGATGAATACATTTAAAACGATAGAAGAATTAGCGACATATATTGAAGAACAACAATTAGTACTTCTGTTTATTAAAACAGAAAATTGTGGTGTTTGTGATGTTATGTTAAGGAAAGTAAATTACGTATTAGAGAATTATAATTACGTAGAGAAAATAGAGATATTGCTACAAGACATGCAAGAGATTGCGGGGCGATATGCTGTATTTACAGGTCCAACAGTTTTATTATTTTATAATGGAAAAGAAATTCTTCGTGAATCACGCTTCATTTCGCTTGAAAATCTAGAGAGAACCATTCAATTATTCGAGGAATAAGGGAGGCTTTTATATGGAATTTATTATTTTCATACTATTATTTGTTGTAGTTGGAACAATCTTAACAGCAGTTCGATCAAACAAAAAGAAGGTAAATCTTACAAAACAAAATAACATTCATAACTCATCTAACAACTCATCACCATTATTTTTCTTTGCGGGATCTGATAATGATAGCTCGCATGGAGGTTCACATGATTGTGGAGGATCTTTCGGTGGAGATAGCGGAGGCAGCTGCGATGGTGGCGGAGGTGGCGGTGATTGATGAGAATACGCCCTATAAGGGGCGTATTTCTTTTTAAACAAACGTTTGATTAGTTGGTTTACATATGCATAAAAACAGTTAAACAAACGTTTGATTAAATATTTTTAATATACTAAGGGGAATGGAAATGGAAAGAGAACCGAAAGTGAAAAACAAGGGGAAAGTAATGTTATTTTTAGTAGCTGCGGGAGGCATATTTCTTGTTAAATTAGGATTTAAAATTGGAACAATACACATGATTCGAACGTGGTTTGAGAGTACGTTTTCTTAAATAAGAAATATAGCCTCTTGTAATAGAGGTTTTTAATTTGTTATTATTAGACTGAACGGTCGGTTTAAAGAGGTGTGAATATGAGAAGAAGTGCAGAAGAGATAAAGAAAGAAATTGCATATAAAGCAGAAAGTCTGTTTTCACAGAAGGGCTACGCAGCTACATCTATGGAAGAGATTTGTGAAATTACAGAGCGAAGTAAAGGAAGTATTTATTATCACTTTAAAAGTAAAGAAGAATTATTTTTATTTGTAGTAAAACAGCATACGTATGATTGGCTTGAAAAATGGAATGAAAAAGAGAAGTCGTATAGTACGAATACTGAAAAATTATATGGTCTCGCGGAATATCATGTAGCGGACATACAGCAACCAATTTCAAATGCAATAGAGGAATTCTCTATGAGCCAAGTTGTAAGTAAAGAGATTTTGGATGAACTATTAGCTTTAACTAGAGAATCATATGTTATGTTTGAGAAACTAATTGAAGCAGGCATACAGTCTGGAGAGTTTCGTGAAGATAATACGCGCGATCTTATGTATATTGTGAATGGATTATTATCAGGGCTTGGAGTACTTTACTACGAGTTAGATTATAAAGAGTTGAAACGTATTTATAAAAAGGCAATAGATGTATTGTTAAAAGGAATGGCAGCTGAATAATAAGTCAGTTGCTTTTCTATAAAATAAATTAGACCGAACGGTCGGTTTATGAAAGGGGAATGAAAATGAACACTTTATTTAAAAACCGAGCATTTATGCTCGTTATGGCATCTGATATTTTACAACAATTTGCAATTTGGATTAGAAATATGGCTCTTTTGTATTTCATAATGGAGCGAACGAATAATGATCCAGTTTCCGTTTCATTGTTATCGGTTATGGAATATGCACCTATTTTTATTTTCTCGTTTATCGGTGGTGCGCTAGCTGATCGCTGGAATCCGAAAAGAACAATGGTCGCTGGAGATGTATTAAGTGTAATGTCTATTATAGGAATTGTCCTGTTGTTAAAACTGGATTATTGGCAGGCTATATTTTTTGCAACACTCATTTCCGCAATTGTAGGTCAGTTCTCTCAGCCATCATCTTCGCGTATATTTAAGCGCTACGTGAAAGAAGAACAGATAGCAAATGCGATTGCATTTAACCAAACATTACAGTCATTATTTCTGATCTTTGGACCAGTGGTAGGATCGCTTGTGTATACACAACTTGGTTTATTTACGTCGCTATATAGTTTAATCATTTTATTTTTGTTATCTGCTATCGCTCTTTCATTTTTACCGAAATGGGTTGAACAAGAGCAAGTGGCAAGAGATTCATTAAAAAATGATATAAAAGAGGGTTGGAAATACGTTCTTCATACGAAAAATTTACGTATGATTACAATCACTTTCACCATTATGGGCTTAGCTGTTGGACTAACGAATCCGTTAGAGGTGTTTCTTGTAATAGAACGCCTTGGAATGGAAAAGGAAGCAGTTCAATATTTAGCTGCAGCTGATGGAATAGGTATGTTAATTGGTGGTATTGTTGCTGCGATTTTCACTTCAAAAGTGAACCCGAAAAAGATGTTCGTATTCGGTATGGGCATATTAGCGATATCGTTTTTAGTAGAAGGGCTATCTACATCATTTTGGATTACTAGTTTCATGAGATTTGGAACAGGTATTTGTCTAGCTTGTGTTAATATCGTTGTCGGTACGCTTATGATTCAACTTGTACCAGAAAATATGATTGGAAGAGTAAATGGAACAATTTTACCACTGTTTATGGGGGCAATGTTAATCGGAACTTCAATAGCTGGAGGATTAAAGGAGATGACCTCATTAGTTACTGTATTTTGTATAGCGATGGCACTTATTTTATTTGCGATAGGGCCAGTTCTACGCATGCAAATAAATAAAGGGGATGTCGCTAATAAAGAGGAACTAACAAATTCATTAGCCTCGAAATAACCATTGTAAGGGAGCTGAATAGCTCCCTTTTCTTGTGACAGTCTTTTGACAATGAAATGTACCGACTATATACTAATGTTGTAAAAACGATTTTACATGTTAGGAGAAAAGATGTGAAAAATCAAATTTATGAATTACGCACTGAGAATAATATTTCACAAGGTGCATTAGCTGATAAGTGTAAAGTTTCAAGACAGACGATAAATGCAATTGAGAATAATAAATATGATCCAAGCTTAGCATTAGCTTTTCGTTTAGCGGAAGTATTAGGAACAACTGTTGATAAACTATTTTTGTACAAGCAGTAGGGGGAGTAGTTGTTGGGGAAAGAGAAAATAAGCCTTTTCGTTACTGTATTAGTGGCTATAGGTACGTTAGTGTTTGCACTTTACTATTGGTTAACTGAACTTCAAGTAAACTGGTATGCACTATTTATTTGTAGCATCGCGTTACATTATCTATTTAAAAGTTTGGCATCACATAGCGTTGAAGGGGATACTGAGGAGAAAGAGGATTTAGAAAAACATGTATTAAAAACAAGTGCCAATGTTACATATTATGTACTCGTTGTATTAATTTTTGGCTTGTTTTTCGCATCGGTAGGGTTTAATAGATGGATTGATTTTCATAACATACCGCTTTTGTTTGCGTTATGTGCTGCGATAGTTGTAAAGCCAGCTGTTGAGTTTTTAATTGTAAGACGTTATAGATAAAAAAGATCCTCTTCTTGCATGAAGAGGATCTTCTTCTTATAGCATTTTAGTTTTTGGACTAGGTGGTGTAACGGATGTATTATTTTCAGGGACCTTAGTTAATAAAAATCCACCGATAATAAACAACACAATAATACTAAGGACACCGGCGTTTGTTTTTCCCGTTAATTGCGTTGTAACACCGACTAATACTGGACCCATAATCGCGGCAAACTTGCCAAATATATTATAAAATCCGAAGAATTCATTTGCCGATTCTTTAGGTACTAGTTTTGCAAAATAGGAACGACTAAGTGCTTGAATCCCGCCCTGAGAAGTGGCAACTAACATTGCTAAAATCCAGAAATCGAGTGTCGTTTTTAAGAAATAAGCATATGTGCAGATAATGATATAAATAATAATACCGACATATAGCATTTTTTTACCGGTAAATGTCTCCGATAGTTTTCCGTACAATAAAGCGAATGGACAAGCTACAATTTGTGTGACGAATAATATGATTAATAGATTTGTTGCACTAATACCGAGGTCTGTTCCGTAAGCGGTGGACATAGTAATAATTGTATCGACCCCATCAATATAGAAAAAGTAAGCAATTAAGAACATAAAGACCGTTTTATATTCTTTAATATTTTTAAAAGTATCAGCAAGGCGTTTGAAGCTCATTGTAATTGGTCTTGGGTGACGTTCAATATAGTGCGTTTGTTCTACGTTTTTTAGCATTGGAATTGTGAATAATCCCCACCAAAGAGCTGTGATCGCAAATGAAATTTGACTAGCAATGCCAACTGATAAAGGGATAGTTCCTTTTTGAGCAAGAATGATAAGAGCGATACAACCGATAAATGGAATAGTACTCCCAATATAGCCTAAAGCGAAACCTCTCGTAGAAATTCGATCCATTCTATCTTCAGAAGTGACATCTACTAAAAATGCATCATAAAAAATATTTGCTCCAGCAAAACCGACTAATGCGAGCATATAGCATCCTAGTAATAAGTACCACTGAGATGTTGGGACGACTGCTAGCATACTTGTAAAGACGATACCGAGTCCAAAGAAGAATGTGAAAAATCGTTTTTTAAATCCTTTATAATCAGCAACTGTGCCGAGAATAGGAGCAAGTATAGAAATTAAAAGTGTTGCGAACGAGTTTGCATATCCCCAATATGCTGTTGAAGTTGCACCAGATAACCCAGCTTCCTTTGCAGCTGCTTTAAAGTAAATTGGGAATAATGCGGTTGTAATGACGAGCGAATATACGGAGTTCGCCCAATCGTATAATATCCAGCTTTTTTCTTGTCTGGACATTTTTTTCATATAATGTTCCCCCTCAAATTTGTTCTACTAACAGTGTACAAAAATAAAAATTATAAAAAGAGAAACAATGATGAATTTTACATAACTTTTACATATATACACAGTTCTTTACAATTGGAGTAAATCCTCTACAATTGATCCGTCTGTTTCACCTAAGTGTAAACCGAGTAGTCTAGCGATAGTTGGGCCTTCATCAATAAGTCTCATATACGGTATGGTAGTGCCGCTTTTTATCCCTTTCCCGGCAGCTATAAAAATTGTTTCATAGTTAGGTTTTGCTGGAGAGTATCCATGCGTACCAAATGTATATTTTTTACTAGGCGTAACATCTTTTTCAGTAATTTCTTTTATAAAATCTCCTGTATAGTTTTCAGTGAAATAATACCCTTCTCGTGCTTCCAACATAAATAAACAGTTACCATCTGCACCGCATTCCTTCGCATCTTCATCATGAAGTATAAATTCAATACCGTTTTGTTTATTTTGAAGCAGTTCTTCAAGGAGTAGTTGTACTTCTCGAATTGTATCGGTATCGTTTTTGTCTTTCACATATACATAGGCGGATCCATCGCAACTTTGGCAATAAGCATTCCAGTCTACTAATTTGCCTTTTGAATTTATAGAGATAAGCCCTTTTTGATGAAATAGTACATTTAATTGAATGGCTTTGTTTTCACTTAAAGCGCTATGATCACCAAGAGCGATAATGGTGCTCTCTTCGTATAGTCCACTGTCTTTTAAAGCTTGAATAATTTTCCCTAGTCGCTCATCATGTCTATGAATTGCGGCTATTGTTTCTTTGGATTCAAAGCCGTGATAGTGTCTTTGGGTGTCTAAATCGGTGAAATGTACAAACATGACATTAGGCTTTTTTGTCTGGATTGTATGCACAGCAGAAGCAAGTACGAAATCATCAAGTTCAGGTTGTGACAGTCCATTTCGTATATGACCGAAACGACCATTTAAATCTAATTGGTATAGCGGGCTACCGCTAAATAATGAAACTAAAACTTGATTTTGCCACGGTCTATTTGGAAAGATTTCTGGTAAATTGTAATCAATATTTGCTCTGCCGGTAACAGGCCATAGAAGAGCAGCTGTCGTTAAATTTGCTTTATGTGCTTCATCATATAATGTTGTTCCTTGTATTGATTTTCGGTACCAATGCCAATCGGGTGATTCACGTCCAGGTTGAAGTAACGTATTGCTAACAACACCATGTTTATTAGGATAATTACCAGTTACGATTGTTGAGTGACTTGGATAGGTTACAGAAGGATAGATGGGCTCTACTTTTTCGACAACCGTACCCTTTTTGATTAGAGATTGGAAGTGAGGTAATTTTTGTAGTATAGGAAAATCTAAAGCTGATAAACAGTCGAATGATAAAATGATGACACGATTCGTTAATGCTTTATCCATAAAGTAATCCTCCTAATTATATAAAACCTATTACTATATATTACTATTAATACCTAGTAATAAAAATATGTTTTTAAATAAAATTTATTATTTATTTTCAGAAAAGTTAAACATATAATTAAGTATAAGGGAATGAATGAAAGGAGGGAATACTGTGGATCTGCTAGATGGATTTAGTATCTTTTACATCATTGGCGGAATTACGATTATTCTTGTATTTGCTATTTCGTATTTACTAAAGAAAAGGTTTCCAGACAAGCAGTTTGATATTATATTTGCACTTAGTTTAATACTTCTTTGCTTAGCATCCTTTCCCGTTACAATGATGGTTATTGGTGGATGGGAAGGAATGGGATATGGATTTATTGGTTTCTTCGTCCTACTTGGTACACTTATCGGTATGATTGCACATCAACTTGTGAAAATTACGAGAAAAAGCTACGTATAAAACTGTAAAAAATGAAAAGAATATATAAAAAATAAGAAAATTCACTCTTGTTTTAGGGTGAAATTTATATTATGATATTCAACAAATTTACTTCGTTATAACGATGAAAAAGGACTAGTACATGTTCAACCTTTTTAGCAGAGAGAGAATCCGTCAGGCTGAAAGATTCTTAAAAAGGCGATATGGAACCTACCTTTGCGTTCTGCATATGCAGCGGGAATTTCCCGTTATCAAAAAGAGAGCATGCGCAATTTTTGTGCATGAATCAGGGTGGTAACGCCGGCAAAGCTCGGTCCCTATTTAGGGGCGCGGGCTTTTTTGTATTTTCTAGAAGGAGGAAGACTGACTATGGCAAAAGAACAAGTACAAGCGATTACGAAGATGGAAGAGGACTTTGCACAGTGGTACACAGATATTGTAAAAAAAGCAGAACTTGTTGATTATTCAAGTGTAAAAGGATGTATGATTCTACGCCCGTACGGCTATGCCTTATGGGAAAATATGCAGAAAGTGATGGATGAGAAGTTAAAAGCAACTGGTCATGAAAATGTGTATATGCCAATGTTTATCCCAGAGAGCTTATTACAAAAAGAGAAGGATCATGTAGAAGGATTTGCTCCTGAAGTAGCATGGGTGACACATGGTGGGGATGAAAAGTTAGCAGAAAGACTTTGTATACGCCCTACATCCGAAACTTTATTCTGTGAGCATTTTTCAAAAATTGTGCAATCCTATAATGATTTGCCAAAGTTATATAATCAGTGGTGTTCAGTAGTTCGTTGGGAAAAGACCACGAGGCCATTTCTTCGTACAACGGAATTCTTATGGCAAGAGGGTCATACAATTCATGAAACAGCAGAAGAATCTCAAGCTGAAACATTAAATATTTTAAATCTATATGCTTCTTTCTGTGAAGACTACTTAGCGATACCAGTAATTAAAGGACAAAAAACAGAAAAAGAAAAATTTGCGGGCGCAAAGGCGACTTATACGATTGAAAGCTTAATGCATGATGGGAAAGCACTTCAAACAGGAACATCCCATAACTTTGGAACGAATTTCTCTGAAGCATTTGATATTAAGTTTTTAGATCGTAACGGTAAGTGGCAATATGTACACCAAACATCTTGGGGCGTATCAACAAGAATGATAGGTGGACTGATTATGGTTCATAGTGATAATAATGGGCTTGTAATGCCTCCTAAAGTCGCACCAGTGCAAGTTGTTATTGTACCGATTGCTCAGCATAAAGAAGGCGTTTTAGCGAAAGCAACAGAGTTACAAGAACATATTCAAAAGGTTGCACGAGTAAAAATAGATGCTAGCAATAAAACACCTGGTTGGAAATTTAATGAGTATGAAATGAAGGGAATTCCAATTCGATTAGAAGTTGGTCCGAAAGATATTGAAAAGAATCAAGTTGTACTCGTAAGAAGAGATACGAAAGAAAAAGAGTTTATAGCAATGGATCAATTAGAAGAACGCATTCCAGCACTACTTGAGGAAATTCATAACTCTTTATTTAATAAAGCAAAAGTATTTCGTGATGAAAATACGTATAGTGTGACGAAGTTTGAAGAGATGAAAAAAGTAGCTGATGAAAAGCAAGGATTTATTAAGGCGATGTGGTGCGGGGAACTAGCCTGTGAAGAGAAATTAAAAGAAGAAGTCGGAGTATCTTCTCGCTGTATGCCTTTTGAACAAGAACATATAACTGATGAATGTATTTGTTGTGGTAAAGAAGCTAAACAAATGGTGTATTGGGGAAAAGCGTATTAATGCTCTTTTGGATAGGAAGGATGAAAAGGACTTTGGGCTGCATAATAAAATGCAATCCAAAGTCCTTTTTAGTTTTACAATTTGTTTCATGTATTTTTAAGATGGAAGGATATGTTTTTATTTTGCGTTTTTACGGCGAATGAATAGTAACATACCAATTAGGAATGTTGAAAGTCCCATTAAAATAGATGCAGGATAATGTGTTGCAGTATTCGGTAACTTATCGCCTTGTTTTTTCGCGTTATCTTTTACGTTACCACCTTGAGAGCCATTTCCTCCTTGAGAACTGCTATCGCCTTTACCACGGTTACCTCCATGAGAGTCATTTCCCCCTTGAGAACTGCTATCGCCTTTACCACGATTGCCGTCAGAACCACTGCCGCCAGAGCCGCTGCCACCAGAGTCGCTGCCACCAGAACCGTTACCGTCAGAACCACTGCCGCCAGAGCCATTGCCGCCACTGCCATCAGAACCGTTGCCACCAGAACCGTTACCGTCAGAACCACTGCCGCCAGAACCGTTGCCGCCAGAGCCGCTGCCATCAGAACCGTTGCCGCTAGAGCCGCTGCCACCAGAACCGTTACCGTCAGAACCACTGCTGCCAGAGCCATTGCCGCCACTGCCATCAGAACCGTTGCCACCAGAACCGTTACCGTCAGAACCACTGCCGCCAGAGCCATTGCCGCCAGAGCCGCTGCCATCAGAACCGTTGCCACCAGAACCATTGCTGCCAGAGCCGTTGCCGCCAGAGCCGTTGCCGCCAGAGCCGTTGCCGCCAGAGCCGTTGCCGCCAGAGCCGTTGCCGCCAGAGCCGTTGCCGCCAGAGCCGTTGCCGC
>NZ_JAQFPJ010000029.1:0-43064 GCF_027712065.1 Bacillus cereus group sp. BcHK124 | reverse complement strand
ATATCGGAACCATCTTTTAAGTGCTTGATTTTTCAGGGCTTTTTTATTAAACTGTCCATTTTATAGGGTACAGTTCACTTTTTTATGTTCCTTATTTACGCTTCAATCGATTGATTTTCAGCAATATTTCTAAATTGTCGTTTGTGCATCCAAGTTAATGAAGCGATTGTTCCAAGTGATAATGCAACGATGAAGATTATGAGCATTCCAATGTTTTGCCACATGAAGTTAAAGTCTCCGCTTGATACGACTGCCTTCAATCCAGATACAGAGTATGTCATCGGTAACCAAGCATTGAATGGTTGTAAAAACTTCGGAATCAATTCTAGCGGGAATGTTCCGGCACTCGTTGTCAGCTGAATAATTAATGTGATGATGGCAATGAAACGTCCTGCATCCCCGAACGCTGTTACTAAACATTGAATTAATGCGATAAACGCTAAGCTTGTAACGATGCTAAAGAGTATGAAATACGAAATACTTTGTACTTCTACACCTAATCCGAATAGTAATATGATATCTGCTACTACAGCTTGAATAATACCGACTGATAGTAAAACGCCGAACTTACTAATAAACCAGCTAAACCTGATTTTGGAACACCAACTGTGTCACGTAATGGATATACGATTGATAATAGTAATGCCCCAACAAATAAACCGAGTGATAAGAAATACGGTGTAAATCCAGTTCCGTAGTTTGGAACTTCTGCCATTTTCTCCGTCTTCACTTTTACAGGGCTTGCAAACATATCATACGTTTTATCCGTTCCTTTTACTTCACTAGTTTTCTCTGCCCCTTCGCCAAGTTTCTCAGCAAGTTCACCTGAACCATCATTTACTTTTACGAGGCCATCCGTTACTTTCCCTGATCCGTCTTCCAGTTTATTTACGCCGTCGATTAGCTGAGTTGAGCCAGTTGACATTTTGTTTAGGCCACCATTTAGATCGCCCAGACCTGTTGTTACTTGATTTGAGCCATCTGCTAATTTGCTTACTCCTACAGATAATGTGCCTAAACCGCCTGTTACTTGACTTGAACCGTCCGCTAATTGATTTATTCCACCTGCCATTTGATTTGCTCCTACAGATAATGTACCTAAACCACCTGTTACTTGGTTTGAGCCATCTGCTAATTGATTTGCTCCTTCAGATAATTGGCCTAATCCTGCTGTCACTTTTCCAGAGCCACTTTGTAATTGCGTTACTCCATCAATTAATTGAACTGATCCATCTTTTAATTTATCGGCACCTATTTTTGCATTACCTAATCCTTCACCTAATCCATGGAACTTACTTACAAATTCGCTTTGTGCATTCGCTAATTTTTTAATACCACTCGTTAAATTTCCTACATCTTCCGGATTCGGCATTTTGCTTTGCATCCCACTTGTCTTTTCACCGATTTCACCTTTTAATTGTTTTACTTCTTCATTTAATCTATTTGTTCCACCTGCTACTCCGGCAGCTTTTTGCTGAACTGTCGTTGTACTTTTTACGGCACTTGTTATGAATGGTTGTAACTGCTCTTGATATTCTTTCGGTAAACTTTCAATTTGCTTTTGTAAATTCGCTACCTCTTGCGCTGCATTTTTTGCATCTCCTGCTGTTGATTGCGTAAGTTCATTTAACTGATTTACATTCTCTCCAGCTCCAGTTATTTTCTCATTTACTGTATTCAATATAGAAGGAACTTTCAACTGCATTTCCTCTAAAGCTCCAGCAGACTTTTGTACGTTACTATTTAATTCCTGCAAACCCTTTTGAATTTCTTGAGACACTTTTTCTAATTGATTTTGTCCTTCAACAAGTTTCCCCATACCATTTGATAGATCCGTTGTTCCTGTTTTTAATTCACCGGATTTACTTACTAATTTGTTCAAACCACCAGTCACTTTCTCAGATCCATCACGCAATTCACCCACTTTACTATTTAACGTATTTAAACCTGCTGTTACTTTTCCGGAGCCATCTACTAATTTCCCTATACCTGTCTGCAATTCACCTGTTTTGCCATTTAGCGTATTTAAACCTGCTGTTACTTTTCCGGAGCCATCTACTAATTTCCCTATACCTGTTTTGCTATTTAGCGTATTTAAACCTACTGTCACTTTCCCTGACCCATCTACTAATTTATTAGATCCATCTGCTAATTTCTGAACTCCATCCTTCATCTCTCCAGACTTCCCTTGAAGTGTATGAAGGCCGTCCGTCACTTTACTTGAACCATCATGCAGCTCACTTGATCCGTCGTGAAGTTTATTTGCTCCTTCCGCCCCATCTGCTAATCCTTTTGAGACGTCTTGAATGGAATCAAACATTTTCTCTGCATATGTTTTCGTTAACGTACTTGATACTTCACCTTTAATTTTTTCAATGGCTGTTCCGCCAATTTGTGAAGATAAGAAGTTCAAGCTTTCGTTTGGAATGTATTCTAAGTTTAATGGTTTTGGATCATCTTTTAATAACGTTGTAGCGTTACTTGAGAAGTCATCTGGAATGCGTACTAACATGTAATACTTTCTACCTTCCATTCCTCTTTTCGCTTCTTTTTCACTTACAAATTCCCATTTAAAACTTGTATTATCTTTTAAATTATCAACGAGCCCTTTTCCGACCTCAATTGGTTTCCCATCAAATACTGCCCCTTTATCTAAATTGACTACCGCAACTGGTAAATCATCTAACTGTTTATACGGATCCCAGAAGGCCCATAAAAACATACCTGCATATAAAATCGGTACGAATAAAACCGCGATAATTGGAATTAATATTTTTTTACTTTTTATAATTTGTGTGAACTCTTTACGAAGTAACTGATTTCCTTTCATTATTTCTCCCCCTTTTTAAAATGACCAAAACGTTCAATTGGTCATTTTCACCCAAACAAAAAGGCTATACTTATTCATACATATGCCTTATCCCCGAATTTATACTATGCAACTGTTCCTTAATTTGAAAGTAATATTTCTATTATCCCCCCTTAAATTGTATATATGACCATTTTGTTCATATGGTCATTTTTATAATAATAAAAGGATTATCTTAATTTGACAATCCTTTTAATAAATAAAGTTCAAATAATTCTGCAATTTTTTCTTTTTCTAGCGGTTCATGATTTTTTTCCCAATCAAAAATAAGCGATACATATAAGCGAAGCATAATAAATGCTGTAATTTCTGGATCACATTTGCTAATTTCACCTTTATCAATCGCAATCTTTAAATACGATTGAATGACAGAAACGATTTCCACATCTACTTGTTGCATGACTTCTTGTACTTCTTTCGTTCCCATATCACGCTCTTCTTGAATTAACTTAATCATGAGCTGATGTTCTTTTCTGAATTCTAATATGCTATATAATGCTCTATGTACATTTTCAAAAAATGAAACTTCTGAACGAATTGCATTTTCTGCAACTTGCTTCATTTCTGTAATTAAATTAGAAATAATCTCGCCAAATAGCTCTTCTTTATTTTTAAAAAAAGTATAAATCGTTCCTTTTCCTACATTCGCTAACTTCGCTACTTGATCCATCGTTGTTGCTTTATAACCGAATGCTGAAAAAGACTTTGTTGCAGCTTCAATAATAGAACGTTTTCGATCTATCGCCACATCTTCACCTCCAAAAATGACCAATTGGATAATATAGTCAATTAGTACATCTTTGATATTACCACACGCTTACATTGTATACAAGTTCTCTTTTTTATTATTTCCATCATAAAAAATTTCAGTCAAGTTATATCATACTTTCCATAGTTTATCAGAAGAAAAGAGAAAAGGAAAAGGTGTTCTTGCGATATACAGCTAAACCTTACTTACAAACAACAAATTTCTCTTTTTTTAAATAATCAAATAAAAAAACAAGAAAATCTTTACATTTAATAGTAATATAGAAAATAGACAAGTTCATCAAAATAGTGGAGGCTTTTTCAGTCATGATGCGTGCGCTTCGTTTAAATATAAAGCAAGCTTTTTGTAATCGTGTTTCTTTAATTATTATGTTTAGTGGATTCGTTCTTATTTGTATTTATCATTATTATTATGTCATTCGTTATTTAGGAGACGCTGCGAGCGGACCTATATCAACAGATATAAAATGGATTGGATTTCGTGATAATGAAATGGATGTTTATTTATTATTAATGCCAGTTATTGCGAGTTTCCCCTTTAGTACAAGTTACAATGCCGATAAGTCAGATGGTTTTAAACCGTTCGTAAGTAAAGGAATTTCGTTATTTCCTTATGCAATAACGAAATATATCGTTACGTTTTTTTGCGGAGGATTTCTTTATACATTTCCGTTCATCTTATCATTATTATTTTGCAAATTAACAATTCCAGACGGAGAACCTATAGCTGGTTCAGGCATCATAAATGATGATGGAATGTTCGCAAACCTATATTTAGATGCGCCTCTCACTTACATTACGGTATATATCGGAATTAATTTTTTATTTGCAGGTTTAATGGCCCTCTTAGGACTCGCTGCATCTGCATGGTCACAAAAGGACTATATGGCGATTCTATTTCCATTTGCTGTTAACTCCATTCCGTACGTCCTGCTAAATACAATATTCCCTACAATAGGCGGAGCACCTATTCATTTATATGACCCAAAGCAACCATTGCAAGGCATGTCATCGTACATTTTAACGATACAATGTGCTTTCTTCCTTCTCGTTAGCTTACTTATGTATATACAAGGAGTAAAGCGGGATAGAAAGAAATATAGAAGAAGACTGCAAAGAAGAGATCGGTGTAGAAAAGCGTTTCAAGTAATTTCAGACTAAATCATTGAGCGAATAAGAGCGTAATTCCCTGAGTTAGCTTAGGAAATTACGCTCTTATTATCATTTACATGTATCAATCGTATATTTTTACTATTCATATCATCACCCTCCCCTTTACGGCGTACCAGCCAATCCCCATAAAATAACGACCGCTACAAAATAAATCGCTTTAATACCTACCACTAAACATAATGAAATAATTGCATATTTACTTAATTCTCTTCTTGCGCCAATTAAAGTAAAAATAACTGCCAAACTAAATGTTATATAAGATGCCGCTGTATGTATTAAGTTATATGTAATATCTAAACTTTGCGTAAGTCCTATTACCTCCGCTACAAATTGGAGCATGACGATTGTACTAAAAAAAATTGCAAGCTGATTTATTAATTTTCCATTTAACCATGCTTGCATCTTCAACCTCCTCGTTAATAATACTGAATTTTTAAATAATGTTAACATAATTTTTACAGAAAAAGAACGCTCAGTATATCTCTAAGCGCTCTTTCTCAACTACTTAAGAAGCTTTCTTCAAATCAATTTGAGCAAGTACTGGGTCGTGGTCACTTACACGTCCATGTTCTTTCATAATGTTTGAGTTTAAGTGTACTGGATCTACGATTGTGTGCGGTGCGATGTTGTTTGTTACTAAAATATGATCTAACACTTGTGCATTTCCTTCATGGATGTACGTGTAGCGGTTCTCTTTTGGCACTGTGTTTAACATATTTTTCAAGATTGTTCCTTCTAACGTTTTTAATGGTTTAGCGAACTCAAAATCGTTCATATCCCCTAACACAACAACTGGTGCATTCGTGTTCTTTTTCTGAATACCTTGTACGAAATTGTTTACTTCTTGTGCTAATTGAACTCGTTTTTCTTCACTTTTTAATACGAGCGGTTGTACTTTTCCAAATGGCGTTGCATCTCCTAGTTTTGAGTTTAAGTGATTTGCAACGACGACAACGTTTTGTCCTTGGAATGTAAATTCTGCCGCAAGTGGTTTACGTGTACTTTCAAACAATGGGTTTTCGTCTCCAATGCGAACGACATTTTTATCAAGTAACTTCGGTACCGCTGCTAATTTCACGCGTGATGGGTTGTAGAAGAAACCGACGCGAATATTCGCTCCTGGCGCTCCACCGTCTAGATTATTATGCGGAGCAATTTCTACATACTCATACTTTGGCCCGCGAATTTCTAGCACCGCATCAATAATACGTTTTGCGCTTAATGAAGCATCTGTTGTACCGTCATTAATCGTTCCATTATTATCTTGCATTTCCTCTACCCCGATAATATCTGGCATTTTTAAATTGTATTTAATAGAATACGCTAACGCCTTTACTTTTTCATCTGTTGTTTCTTTTTTATTCGCCGAGAAGTTTTCAATGTTATATGTAGCAACTGTTAACTTATCAAGACGCGGCTGAATATTCGCCCCTACTTGCTTAAATCCGCCGTCTACTACAGATGGTAATTCCGTTATTGGCGAAATGCGGAACGCACCATAATCATATCCGACTACTCCTGTTATATCTCCAGTGAAAGTATCTCCTACTTTCGCTACATAATCACGAGGTACTTTTACAGAAAGACGCTCTGGATTTAATTGATTTTCATCTAATACAGGTGTGCCATATTTCGTTACGACTTTATTCCCGCCATTTTTCACTGTTACATATAAATTCCCGTTTTTCTGAGGGGCAATAATTTTTGGCGTTGGCATCGTAACGCGCATACCTTCTATACTTTCATAAAAGTCGATTGCATCTTCATTTGGATCAAATAAACCAAATGCATCATTATCGATAATTTGATCAGGAATTTTCACACCGTTTTCTCCAAGTACAATCGGTGCTGGTAAAGCTTGATCTTTTGCGATTACAGCAACGCGGCTCGCTTTAATTTCCGTCGTCGTTAAGTCTGTTTCAAACCTTTCTGCATATCCAGGTCCAACATATTCTTCTACTACTCCATCAACTTGAATAAGATCTCCTACTGCTACATTCGCATCTTTTTTGTATACGTATATACCTTCTGAAGTAGCTGGATCATTATCTGGCTGGTTGTCTTCTATATAAAAACCATTTTTATCAAGCGCTGTTACAACGCCTTCCACATTGTATACTTTCTTCCCGTTGTAAGGAGAAATATGTGATTTTCCTTGAATATCATGAATACGAACTGGCTCATTGTTTACAATAATAAATGAAAAAGTTGAAACTGCTGAAGAAGTAAGCCCTTCTTTTTCAGCAATTGCTTTCACTACACTGTTTTCATTCACTATAATTTGTCCATTATAACGAACACTTTTATTTGTAGGATTAGAACCATCTAACGTGTAATAGATTGTTGCTCCTTCTGTATTCGTTGTTAACGTTATCGCTGTTCCTTTCGCAACTTCTCCGCCACTAGGTGAAGCTACTACATCGCTAACACGGTTTTGTCCTTCTCCTTGAAACTTATGAGCTGTTACTGATTTTAAACCTGGGCTACTAAAATATAATTCAAGTGTCCCTGTTAAACTAACTTTCTTCCCAATATTTTCAGGATGATCTTTTACGTTTACTGCCGCTCTCACATCGCCCTTTGGCAACTGAACAGGCATAATTTTGTCTGGATTCGTTTCATTTGGCGAATCGGCAATTGCCACATTTGTGTCGTCAAACTTAGCCGGATCCTTCGTGTATTTAGAAGGACTTTGCGTATATCCAACGATATATCCTTCCACTATCCCCTTCGTTTTCCCTTGCTGCTTAAATACTTGAATTGCTTTTTCTACTGACATAGAAGTAGTTTCTTCTGCTTGTACTAAAGTTCCAGTAAATGAAAGCAATAGTATGAATGATAAAAAGACACTTAACAATTTCTTCACAGCCATTTCCCTCTCCCTATTTCATATTTTCTCAGCATTTCTATCATATCAAATGATTCGTTATATAGAATGATATTTCGACAAGTTTTACAAAAAATTCATTTAATTTACAAGCTTTCAAACTATAATACAAAATAATAATTTTACACCTTCTACGAATGCGTTTTATAATATGAAAGAGAAAAAAACAGAAATATCGAATTTTAATTGGCATGTAAAATGGATTCATTTGAATAGGAGTGATTGGATGGAAGTGCAAACAGAAACATACCGCGCAGCTATGAATGGAACATTAGAACGTCATTTTTCAGATATGATTGCTGTTATACCAACTAGAATTACAATTGAGCAATTAAAACAGCGGCTAGAAACTATCGCTACTAAAGTTGATGAGTTAAAAATTGTTTATAGTGATGAGACAAGCCTTATCGTTGAGTTACATATGGATGATAAAGTTATACCATATGAACTGCATATTGATGAGGCGAATGACCCAGAAGAATATAAAATGTACAATAGACAAGATTCTACAATCGTAGATCGTAATTTTGAAGATGCGGCTTTCGGTACTGAAATTTTCACTCGTACGCTATTTGTAGGCGATGTACTGGACTGCTTTTTCCAACAGTTACAATTTTTATGGAACCTCGCCCCAGATTTGTTATTTGTAATCGATTCAAGTGCCGCAATGAAGGTGATATCTAGAAGCTATATTGAATATCACGTTGAAAATGAATTATTACCTGACATTCCTGACTTATACGTTATTCATTCCGTTTATGAAGACGATAAAGAAGGCGAGCCTACGCAATATTGGTTTCATACACACGGCCTTTTAAGAGCGGGCGTAACAGAAATAGAATTAATTATTCCAAATCGTATTTCTTCCTACTACGGCATTGGTGACCTCTTTCAAACATTTGCGAATAATGCCGTTGAGAATGGACAAGTCCCTATGAATGAGCCTATCGTTATCGCGCATAGTCAGCAAGGTTCGATACATACAGTAGCTGTTCCGTGGGAAAAAGGATTATCTTATATTGGGCATAAAACGAGTATGGATCAATTATCTTCAATTGAGAATGAAGAAGTGAAGCTACAACCAATAGATGCACAAAACACATTCTTAGGCGGGATGGATGACCGAGATGAATACCATCAATCACCATCTGTTCTCTTGTTCAAATTTCATACTTCAGAAGAATGTATCGAAAGCTTTTTTAAAGAACACGAGGAAGCTACAGGACTTATGTTCTATAAAACAAATAGTGAAACCGATCGTATGGCTTACAATGCGAAGAATACTTTCGGGTATTTCAGCAACATTTTTCAAATTGAACAATCGAATGAAGATTTTCGTTTTCTCGCTAAGTTTGGTGTTTCCTACGAAGAGGGAAAAAGTGAACATATGTGGTTTGAAATGCAAAACATTACGGAAGAATTCATTCAAGGAATACTCATTAACGAACCATATTTTATAAAAGATATGAGTGAAGGAAATAGTTATCATTTAGATTTTGATGACTTAACAGAATGGGTTATTTATGCAGGAGATGCCGTTATAAATCCAAATAACTTATATATGTTTATTGGTGAATAAGTAACAAAACGCCTTCAATGTGATTGAAGGCGTTTCTCTTTACTGTGCGATTAATTCTGTATCCATTACTTTCTCCAAATGAGCTAGCACACGCTTTGCTGCTTTCTCACCTTGATCAATACAGTCCGGCAGACCAGAACCAGCGTAGGAACTACCTGCCAAGTATATACCTGGTAACTCTTTCTCCATAAATGTTGTGAGTTTCTTCATTCGCTCGTTATGGCCTACTGTATATTGGGGCATCGCTTCTTTCCAGCGGCTTACGACTGTAAACTCTGGATCCTCTGTAATATCCATCGTCTTTCGTAAGTCTTCTAGTACGAGCTGAACGAGTTCCTCTTCTGTTTGTTCTACAACTGCTTCATCACCAGGTCGTCCAGCGTAACAACGAAGTAGCATTTTTCCTTCTGGCGTTGTATGTGGCCATTTCTTATGTGTCCACGTACATGCTGTAATTGTGTAATCACTATTTCGAGAGACAACAAACCCTGTGCCATCAATATCGCGCTGAATGGCTGATTTCGGGAAAGCCATTGCTACATTCGCGACTGATGTGGACGGGATGTTACGGAAGAAACGAAACTGCTTGTACTGCGCAAACATAGATGGCAATACTTTATGCGAAGTTGCCACTATGACCGCGTCCGCTTCTATTTCTTTGCCGTTACTAAGAGTAATCGTATAGCCATCACCCTGTTTTGCAACTTTTTCAATGCGAGTTCCCTTTATTATCGTACCTTCATGCATCTTCATTTCGAGAGATTCTACTATAGATTCTAAACCGGTTTTCACTGTTTGAAAGATTCCCTTTTTCGGTTCAGCTTTCTCTGCTTTCGGAGCGAGCGCACGCATACCAAGTGAAATACTGCGATGTTTCTGCTCAATTTGATACATTTGCGGGAATGTTGACATTAAGCTCATTTCATCAATATCTCCTGCATAAATACCCGATAGTAACGGTTCTATTAAGTTTTCAACCACTTCGTTTCCAAGACGATGTCTGAAAAATTGTCCGAGTGATTGGTCACATACTGGCTTTGACCTCGGCATTAATAGATCAAAACCAGCTCTTAGTTTACCAATTGGGGAGAACAGCCCGGAGAATAGAAACGGCGTAATTTGCGTTGGAATTCCCATCATTGATCCATTCGGCATTTTATGTAACCGATTGTTTACGAGGATAAATGATTGACCGGCCTGATTATTTACAAGTTCATCGCCAAGACCTAATTCTTTCACTAATCTAGCTGCACTTTCTTTTCGTGCTAAGAAAGAATCCGGTCCGCGCTCAATTGTAAATCCATCTTTTTGAACGGTTTGAATTTTTCCGCCAAGTTTACCCGATGCTTCTATCAGTAATGTATCAATCGGCAAGTTTTTTTCATGAATATGTTTTTGTAAGTTATACATTGCTGTTAATCCAGTGATGCCTCCGCCGATGATTACAACTTTTTTCCTCAAGCAGGCTCCCCCTTTCTTCTTACAGTACAGATTCTTTTTTCTTTAATACAACATCTGTTAAACAATCAATAAATGAGTCCGATGCATTTGGCATTTCTGGACGATAATATTTCGCGCCAATTTCATCCGTTACAACTTTACACTCAAAGTCGTTGTCATATAAAACTTCTAAATGTTCCGCAACAAATCCAACTGGTGCGTATACGAATGAAGTGTAACCGTACTTTTCATTTAATTCTCTCGTTAAATCTTGTACATCTGGACCAATCCAAGGATCTGGTGTATTTCCTGCACTTTGCCAGCCTACTGCATAGTTTGCTACTTCAGCACCTCTTGCAATATAGTCCGCTGTTTCATTTAATTGATCTGGATATGGATCGCCCATTGCAATAATCTTTTCTGGTAAGCTATGAGCTGATACGATTAATACTGCTTTTTCGCGTTCTGCGTCTGACATACCGTTATATATACCTTTCACTGCATCAACCCAGTACTGGATAAATTTCGGTTCTTTATACCAGCTATCGATGCCGTGAATTGTTAAGTTTCCAAGTTTCTCAGCTTCTTCTTGTGCTCGTCCAACGTATGATTTTACGCTAAACGTAGAATAGTGCGGCGCAAGAACAAGCGCGATTGCATCTTGTATACCATCGTTATGCATATCTTTCACTGCATCTTCAATAAACGGTTCAATATGTTTTAAGCCAAGATACATATGGTACTCTACTTCATCTTGTACTTCATTTAAACGCTTCTCTAACTTTTTAGCTTGCTCTAATGTAATAGTAGCTAAAGGAGAAATACCACCAATTGCACGGTAACGCTCTGTTAAATCTTCTAGCATTTCAGGACTTGGCTTTCTTCCTCTGCGAATATGTGTATAGTAACGTTCAATATCTTCTTCTTTATATGGCGTTCCGTATGCCATTACAAGCAAACCAATTTTCTTTTTCATACAGCAATGCTCCTTTACTTCGCTAACTGCCCTTTAGAGTATTCATGAATAAATGTAGTTAAACGTTTTAATGTATCTGGATTTACTTCTGGGAATACACCGTGACCTAAGTTAAAGATATAACCCGGCTGCTTCATCCCTTGATCTAAAATACCTTTTACATGTTCTTCAATAACAGACCATGGCGCAAGTAAGAATGAAGGATCCATATTACCTTGTACCGCCTTATGAACGCCGCGTGCACGTGCTTCTTCAATTGGTAAACGCCAGTCTAAACCGACTACATCAAGCGGTAAGTCGTGCCATTCATTTACTAAGTGTGCAGCTCCTACGCCGTGCATAATCATCGGTACACCCATCGTACGAACTTCTGCAAAAATACGCTCCATTGCTGGTTTAATAAATACGCGGTAATCTGCTACATTTACTGTTCCAACCCAAGAATCGAAAATTTGAACTGCTTTTGCTCCTGCGTTAATTTGCGCTTTTAAATATGTAATAACCATATCTGCTAGTTTATCCATTAATGCGAACCAAGCTTTCGGCTCTGCATACATGAACGCTTTCGTATTATGGTAGTTACGAGATGGACCGCCTTCAATCATATAGCTCGCTAACGTAAATGGAGCTCCTGAAAAACCGATTAACGGTACGTCTAACATTTCTGTCGTTAATAAACGAATTGTATCTAATATGTACGGTACGTCATCTTCTGGATTGATTTCCCCTAGTTTTTCTACGTCTTGTAAAGAACGGATTGGATTATCAATAACTGGGCCAATACCTGATTTAATTTCTACATCCACACCAATTGCAGGTAGTGGTGACATAATATCTTTATATAGAATTGCTGCGTCTACGTTATATTGATCAACTGGCAGTTTTGTAACGTAAGCACATAACTCTGGATTATGTGTAATTTCAAATAAAGAATACTTTTCTTTTATCTTTCTATATTCCGGCTGCGAACGACCTGCTTGACGCATATACCATGCTGGTACATAATCAGTACGTTCCCCCCTACATGCTTTTAAAAATGTCTCATTTATAGTTCTTACCAAGACCCTTGCTCCCTTCCTTACCAATGCTTCGAATACGTTCGATATTTATCTTTTTTTACTATACAGCTTGTAAAAACAAAATGCATAATATTATGTACGTTGTTCATTAAATTGACACAAACATTCTTAAAAACGCTTACTATTTTCACAACATTCTTATTATAACACAGAGAAAAACTATGGTTTAGCTACTTTTGACTTTTCTCCTTCGCGTTTCGTTTGTGTGTTATATGGCACAACGTAAAAACTCGGTTTTGAAAAGATGTTAACGAACTTTTCCTCATATTCCCCGGCACCGTTTACAGTACCTACATGCGTATGAATTCCGTTTTCCACTCTATAAATACGGTACATAATTCTTTCATCTGGAAGTGGTGTCCAGCTTAATTTCGCTTTAAATAAACCGAAAGGACTAAATGCTAATTTCATTTTCACATCTTCAATCTTGCGTAGACGAATCGGAGCACCGATTGTTTCCACACCTTCTGGCTTCCTAAATTGCTCTTTCTGTTCTACATTTGCTTTCGTTAAAATTTTCTTAAACAATTTCGTTGCTGACGCACTTTCTCCTTGCAACTGATGCTCTTTATCTATGCGGTCATAGCCAATCCAAACAGCACCTACTAAATTTGGCGTATAGCCAACGAACCACATATCTCTAGCTCCATTATCGTCATTTGGTAAGGACGTTGTACCTGTTTTCCCAGCTAACGCCCCGTTATATACACCGGCTTTCGCTGTCCCTTCCTTTACAACTCCTTCAAGCATTTTCGTCATATACCAAGCCGTTTGTTTCGAGAAAATTTTCGTTTCTACTTTTGGCGATTCTCCAATGACTGCGCCGTGTCTATTTAACACTTTATCAATCACGTGCGGCTCAATAATATCACCATTTGCTAAAAACGCACGGTACATTTTCACAAGATCAAATGGTGAAACCCCGTTTTTTAATCCGCCAAGCGCTGTACTTAAACCAACATCGGCAATATGAACATTTCCTTTCTCTAAATATTGCTTTCCTTCTTCTACCCCTAACTCATTTAATAAAGAAACTGCCGGTACATTTGCTGACTCTAAAATCGCATCGTACATCGTCATTTCTTTTGAATACTCATGATTATAATTTCGAGGTTCATACCCTTCAAAAGAATGTCTTTCATTCTTTAATAAAGAATACGGATTATACTTTTTCGTTTCGAGTGCTGGCGCATAAACGATAAGTGGTTTTAGCACAGAACCGGGCTGTCTTTTTGCAAAAATACGATTGAACCCTCTCGGAACGTACTTTCTTCCGCCAATTGCAGCTTTAATACCGCCCGTACGATTATCCATTAATAAAAAAGCACCTTGCGCCCCCTCTTCTTTCCCAGGGAAATTCCTTACATCTTGAAACTGGTTATATGCTACCTTTTGAATCTTTTCATCCATCGGTACAACAAACGTATATCCTCCGCGAAGTACTTCTTGATGAGACAATCCGTATAAACGTGCTGCTTCATCTATGACCATATCAATATACGGCATATATGCGAGTTCATTTTCATCTAAGTTTTTATATAGAGCAATTGTCTTCCCTTGATAACGTACGCTTTCTTCGGCAGTCAAATAGCCTTGTTTATGCATAAGTGACAATACGAGATCACGGCGCTCTTTACTCTTCTCTGGAGAAAAATAAGGTGAATATCCGTTTGGTGACTTCGGAAGACCTGCAAGCATTGCCCCTTCTTCTACTGTTAAATCTTCTACATTTTTATTAAAATATAACTTTGCTGCAGCTTGAATACCGTAAGCTCCATGGCCAAAATAAATATGATTCATATACATTTCAAGAATTTGTTGCTTCGTATATTTTTGCTCTAATTGAAGGGAAATTGCGACTTCCTTCAACTTACGCGTAAATGTTTTTTCACGAGTTAAAAAGACGTTTTTAGCAAGTTGCTGCGTAATCGTACTACCGCCTTCGACCTTCTCTCCAGCTAACGTGTCTTTATACAGAGCGCGGAATATAGACGGATAATCGATTCCTTGATGCTCATAAAAACGAGAATCTTCCACCGCAACGAACGCCTGCTGCACATATTTCGGAATTTGCTCGATTGGCACCAAGTCTCTATTTTCTACGTATAATTTCGTAATTTCTTTCCCTTTCTGGTCAACGATACGTGATGAAGAGTGGAAAACGAGCTGCTTTTCATCCATCATATAGCCACCAGCTAACACAATTAGTTTATAAAGGACAATCGCTAATAGTAGCGTTGCTAACCCACCTAATAAAGTCCACTTTACTTTCTTCATACATCGGCCTTCTTTCCAAATGATGGTACATTTATTATTTGAAAAAGAGGTATCTTTATGTATATAATCTTCGAAGTTTTTTAAGAGAGTTGATATAATAGAAACAAATAAATAAGGGGGCATTAAAATGAAGGCTATTATTTCATACGAAACACCTCTAGAACAAGCACATTTCACTGCAAAAAATGATGAAAAAAATATGTTTTATAAAGAAAATACAGAAGAATCTGTAGAAGGATCTCTTAAGTATGACGTACTAGACGCTGTTGGAGAATTTAAAGGTCAACCTGGCTATATCGTTTGTAATAATATTTCTGTCACAGACGAAGGCCGCCCTGTATTTGAAAACCGTTTCAAAAACCGCGCAGGCCTTATTGAAAACGAACCAGGATTCCAAGCGATCCGTGTTCTACGCCCATTAAGTAACGATACATATGTCATCTTAACGATGTGGGAAACAGAGCAAAACTTTAAAGACTGGACAGAATCACGTTCATTCGAAAACGCTCATAAAAAACGTCCTGCCCAAGCAGAAGGACAAGCTCCGGCGCATCCACATGCAGAACAGCAAAAGAGTATTTTCTCTCGTCCATCTTTCGTGACTACTTTTGATGTGTTAGTTTAGGGTTTTGGAGTTCGAAGGCCACGGTATGTGAAATTATATCGGCGATTTTCCGAATATATCGGCGCAACTTGAAATATATCAGCGATTTTCCGAATATATCGGCGCAACTTGAAATATATCGGCGATTTTCCGAATATATCGACTTATCGACAAATGACGACATAAAAAAGGAAACACCGTTACACGCCAGTGTTTCCTTTTTCTTTATACCAATTATATATACAAAGCGCGTCTTCTTTTTGCATATGTTTCACTTTGTAAGCGTGCCCCGCTACCGATACGACAGCTGTACATAGCTCGTCTTTCTTTTGAAAATACGATTGACTGTATCCGACTGCTTGAACATGCCTTCTTCGCATGATTCCTGTATATTTCGCGAGTCCTCGGTACACCATGACTAACTGATTGTCTCGTATCATATAACCACTACTTGTATACCGCGCGTATGCAAGTAACGTAAATATAATACATAGTGGTATGAGAGTGAATAACGCGATATTTTGTTTAAAATATATACTCGCACCTATGATTGGCCCAGCGAGTACGGCACTTGTAATCCAGCCCATGATGACGTAACGACGTAATGCTGCTTTTGGTAAATGAACGATTTCCGCTTCCATTTCATACGGCAACTGTAAATATGCGAGTAACTGCTGCACATCTTTTTTCTTCATAAAAGGATGTAACATCACTTCATTTCCTGCCGCTTCTATACTTTGAATGACTTCTACTTCGACAGAGCAATATCCGAAAGGCTGGCGGAGAATGCCTTCTTTCACCGTAATCGCTTGAATACGGTGTAATTTTAAAACAAACTCTTTCTTATCAAATAAACCTTGCACGATGCGAACTTCATTTCCGTTTCGCTCAATTTTAAAGTTCGCATATTTTAATGCATAACCTGCTGTTGAAATGACCCACGAAACTGCCATTAAAATCGCCGCCATAACGATTAATTCATATACACCGTTATCCATCACATACGCTTCTACTTTATTGATAAGCCATTCTGGTAGAAATTGATTAAACTCTGTGTAAAGGATGACTAACATAGAAAACACTAATCCGAATCTACCAGATGTAATAGATGCTGCTAAAATCTCTTTCGTTGTTAACTGATATACCGTCTTACTTCCTTCTTCCGCAGGCCCTTCTTCACTCACAACACTTCTTTCTTTATGTAATAAAGCAATGAGTTCCTTCGCTTCTGCTTCTCTAATACCCGCCAACATCACTTCTGGCTCAGTACCGCCGCCTGCCACTTCAATATTTAATTTCGTCAGTCCGAGCACTTGATAAATGATGTTAGAAGACGTACTAATATTTTGCACACGTTCTTTATTTAAATAACTTTCTTTCTTAACGAACACACCGTGCTTTATATGTAAAATATTACTTTCGACCCAGTACACTTTGAAATACCATTTTATCGCTGAGAAAATTGCCATAATGAATAATATGGCTAAAAGAACGAGATGAAAGAAATACCAAGGTTTTACTTGACCATCTGATTTAAATAAAACAAGGAAAATAAAAGGCAATAAACCCGCAATTCGAATACCTAATAAAATCGTGATCGGATGTTGCCTCTTATACATCCTCATCACTCACTTTCGCAAGTTCTCCAATTTGTCTTTTCAGCTGCTCTGCTTCTTCTTTCGTTAAACCTGGAATACTATGAGAAGTTGCTGCTGTTGAAATATGTAATTCTGCTAAATTGTACTTTCTCATAATCGGGCCCTGTTCAATCGTTACGTGCTGCACACGAATCATCGGAATAAGCACACGTTTTACAACGAACATTCCCTTTTGAATCTCAATCTCTTCTTCATTTAATCTATAACTATAATAGCGCTGACGTAAATTTGGAAATACAAAATAATCGAGCGGAATAAATAGAATAGCTCCTGTGACTAACAAGCCAAACAACCAACCCCACCAATTAAAATTGATCATAAAAAAGAAATACGCAATTACGACTGCTAGTATAACTGCCGCCCCAATTAAAGCATGAATTCGCCACACTTTCAGCATATTAGAATGAATCTCCCTTTCTAACGGCTGCATCTCATCACTCCAATTATATGAATTTATTACTTATATATTAGTTGGTATATACATTTTTGTAAAATTATAGTTTTTTACATCGTATCGAGAACTTCTTTAAAATTCCCTTCATTAATGGAATACACTTGAAACTGAATGTAATCTATCTCATTCGTATCTGGCTTAGCAAATGGCAAAATGTTAAATCTAGAAGCCGATCTTCCTAGCATATCTACAATCATAAGAGAAACGTCAATATACTCGAAGTCTACACAGAATATGACTGCTTCTCCCGTACATTCATACTCTTTAATCGCATCATAAGACTTATTAGCACTAATTAACATCACTTTTAATAGTTGGTTCAAATTTTCTGGTTTAAAATTAATCATATACGTGGCTCCTTTTTCAACAAAACACTACAAAAATAGTGTAATCTTATACTTTCATAGCTTCACACATCAATTATATTAAAAATAAAGCTAGTTTTTTATAAATTTTTTGATATAATTACATACGGGAAACGGGAAGAATTTTGTCTTCCCTTGTGTTTTTATTTGCATCTAGTACTTTTGCTAGATGCTTTTTTTATGCTAAAAAGGTATCCTCAAACACTTTGAGGATACCTTTCCATTAATTTAGTGCACTTCAACAATTGTACCATCTTCAAATACTTTAAATACGCCAGTAAATCCTGATCCAGCTGCGCCTTCTATTTTATATGTCGTACGCACTCTAATTTGATAATATTTCTTTCCATTCTCTACTTGCGTATTTTCTAGCGTATAATCATAGTCTTCTTTATATTCATTTTTAATATATTCTTTCGCTTTCTCAAAAGTAAATGCATCTTGAGTCTTTCCTGTCTCTACCTTTTGGTTCTTCTCTGTCGTTACCTCCTGGTTCTTTTCTGTCTCTACTTTTTGAGACTTCTCTGTTGTTACCTTTTGATTCGTTGCTACATTCGTTTTTTCTGCCTTCGCTACTGTTGCATTCTTTTCTGCTTCACCAATTTTAGTAATTAATCCTGAAGCCTTTTTATTATATTCTTCAAGATTTTTGTTATCTTTTGTTTCTGAAACTAGCTTATTTAATATATCTTTCGCTTCTGCGTAATTTTTCTTATTTATTAACTCTTCGCTTTTCACCAGTTGCTCGCTATACTTCTTTTTTTGCTCTAAAATGGCTAGTAATGCTGTTCGTTCTTCCTTTGCCTGCTTTATAAGCGCATTATTTCCATTCTTCGTGTTCTCTACTTTTTCAAATAATTGAATGGATTCTTCTATCTTTGTCTCTTCTTTTAATTTCACCGCTTCTATCATGATTTTCGTTTGTTCTACAAGCACTATTGCATCTGAATCGTCTTTTTTCTCATCCAGCGCTCGTTCAAATGATGATAAGGCATTTTTATATTCTTTATTCGTTAACGCAGTCTTTCCTGCATCCATTTCTTTTTCAAAATCTCCATTACTGCATCCTGCTAACATTAAACATGTAATTCCAATTACCGTTAATAACTTCCTCATTGTTTCTCCCCCTATGTATTCCTAAAACAATAACGTCATATGTATAAAAGCCTGCGTAGTAATTAGACTGAAAGTAAATATGTACTACATTGTGTGTGGGAAAGGAAGTACATTTCATTTACTATCATTAGTTAAAACTCCTAAATAGTTGGTAGTTGGTTTTCTTCTTTTAAGACAGAAAGGAATTTTAATAATGTGCGTAAAGCTCTCATCAGGTTCTTTACTACACACGCTCTTATACACACAGAAAAATTATTTTTAGTTTGGTAGTTTTTCTATGTGTATATTCTCGGATAATCCGTAACATACCGAAAAACAACAGAAAACAAACCGTAACAAAAGTTACACCTTGTAACTTATTTGTAACACAAATGTAACATAAGATTTTAAAACACACAATAGTTTTTTTACATTATTCCCCCCCCCCGCTTTCTATATTTTAAAGCGTTAATCAGGTTCCCCCTTAGTGTAATAAGCATTTTTTTATAACAATCACGCCCCCCAAAAAAGCGGTAATTTACATTTCTAAGTGAACAGGTACAAAATGATTACTTTCGAATATTATAAACTTCTTAATGTGAAGGATATGAAAATGAAAAAACACGCTATTCTTTCCTATGAGCCTACAGGAAGAAAGAATAACGTATTTTTCAAAAATGAGTTCTTTTATACAAACGCTTTAGTTCTATATCACAATTAAAAGGGCAATCAACGCTAATATAGCTGGAAGCCCTTGTTTCACAATAATTGATTTATTAGATGTGAAACCGCCGAACAGAGCTGCTACTACCACACACATTACAAAAAATAATTGAACCATATAACCAATTGAATTGAAACCAAGTATAAGTCCCCAAATGAGACCAACGGCTAAAAATCCATTATATAAACCTTGGTTTGCAAACATAATGGCTACGTTTCGATCTCCTTCTAAATGCTCAGGTAATTTAAAAGCACGTTTTGCCACTTTTGAATTCATAAAAAACATTTCGAGGATCATGATAAATAAATGTTCTAATGCTACGATCCCGACTAAAATAGCTGCGATTATTTCCACAGTATTGTGCCCCCTCTATCTTCGCTTTAATCTTATAGCTTATATAAAAATCCGACATCGTCTGAATAACACGTTTTCAAAAATTCCTCCTTCTTACTTATTAAAACATTAATTGACATATCAATATTTGATATATCAATTAATGTACAACTCCCCTTTTAGTTTTGCAAGTTTTTTTGCTCAATTCGTTTTATCCCACTTTAATGGGCAGTAAGACCACCATCTCAAAATTCAGCGAGAGCAAAGAATTTAAGTGGGGATCAACTGCCCATTAAAGTCCGATTAGTTCAACTAATAATCAGTGGGGATGAAGAAAACCCAAACTGATTAAAGTTTCACTTTATTTTGTTCCATCATCTTTAAATCAATTCAAATCCTATGTTAGCTCCCTAGAAACTATACTGTTTTTTAATAACTCTATAAAAGGAATCAGCTATATCGTCAAAATACATTATTCATTATTTTCACATAAAAAACAGCCCGCCTTCCGCAAAAGACGAGCCATTCCATTTAATTTTCACTTATTCTCTTCTTATACCAATCCTGCATTCTCTCCGCATCCTCTACTCTCGTATGCTCTAATTTATAACTTGATGATGCACTGGAAAACTTATACGTACATAAATCCGCGCGGCGCTGGAAATAGGATTGTGTCTTCTCCATTGATTGGACGTGTCTTCTTCTGACAAGTCCGGTATATTTTCCGACGCTACGATATACAAGCGTAATTTGCTCTCCATTTACACTGTAACCATTTGTTTTAAATGTTGCGTATCCAAGTGTAAAGATGAGAATCGCGAGCGGAATGAGTGCCCACATAATGAAGTGCTTTTCAAAGTATATACTTATTCCAATAAGCGGGATAGCTAGCATTGCGAAGAAGATGAAGCTATCAATGAGATAGCGGCGTAATGCTGCTTTTGGTAATGAAATAATATTTGTATTCAGTTCGTATGGTAGTTGTAAATGCGCGAGTAACTGTTGTACTCGATCTTTTCGAATGATTGGATGGAGTGTAACTTTCTCCTCTTTCCCCTCACTTTGAATGACTTCTACTTGCACAGCACAATAGCCGAACATTTGACGGAAAATGCCTTCTTTTATCGTAATCCCTTGAATACGATGTAACTTTAGGACGAGTTCTTTTTTCTCAAGTAATCCTTGTGAAATGCGGACTTCGTCATTTCTTCGATTTACTGTGAAATCCCCATGTTTTAGCGCATACCCGATTGTAGATATAATCCACGAAAGGGCAAGCAAAATAGCTACCATGAAAATCCAGCCATATATATCATGTTTCATTACATACGACTTTACGCTATTCTCTATCCATTTCGGAATATACTCATCTACTTGGTGATACACGAAAAAGATTAACGAGAATAATAGCCCAAACTGACCCGATGTCACAGAGGCTAATAAAATTTCCTTCCAAGTCAATTTATATTCTGTCGTTTGTTTTTCTTCTGTAATGATTTCTTTTTCTACTGTATTTTCTATTGCTTCGTCTACCGTTTCTTCTGCTTTCACTTCTGGAGTTGGCTCATTGAGTAAGGAAATAAGCTCCTTCGCCTCATCTTCCTTAATTCCAGCTAAGCTTACTTCTGCATCATCGCCTCCGCCAGCTGTTTCGATTTGAATTTTCTTTAAGCCAAGCATTTGATATATCACGTTAGAACTTGTATTAATCGTTTGCACACGTTCTTTATTTAAGTAGCTCTCTTTCTTCACAAAGAGACCTTGTTTCACATGTAATACGTTATTTTCAACCCAATACGTTGTGTAATACCATTTTTCAAACGCTGAAAAAACGGTGAGTAAACCGAATGCAGCGGGAATTAAATACCAAAACGGAAATTTTCCGTTTAAGCTAAACATGAAAATAATGAGTGGGATAAAGTCTGTTATTTTTAATTCTAATAACATCGTGATTGGATGCTGCCTCTTATACATCCTCATCACTCACTTTCGCTAATTCTGCAATTTTCGTTTTCAACATTTCTGCTTCATACATCGTTAAGCCTGGGATGCTGTGAGAAGTTGCTGCTGTTGAAATGTGCAATTCTGCTAAGCCATATTTTCTCATAATCGGCCCTTGTTCAATCGTAACGTGCTGTACACGAATCATCGGTACTAAGACGCGCTTTACGACGAAAAGGCCGTGCTGAATTTCAAGTTCTTCTTCATTTAGTTGGTAGCTGTAATAACGCTGACGTAGTTTTGGGAATACGAAGTACTCCAATGGTGCTAACGCAACTGTTAACCCGATTAACACGTACAAAATCCACGCCCACCAATCAAACTTTATCATGAGGAAAAGGTAAGCTAAAATGACAAGAATACCGATCCCTTCTTCTATTACAGCCCGAACTTTCCACACCTTGACCATGTCAGGGTGAATTTCATTTTTCAATGGCTCCATGTAACCACTCCAAATCTAGTAATCTAATATATGAATAGTCTCAATCTATATTTTACGTAACCTTACAGAAAATTGAAATTTAATCTTCTTTCTTCTCAGGAATAAAATATCCGAACCAAAGTAGCCAAATGAAACCGATTAACTTCATCCAATTTCCATCCGCTTGAAAAGCTTCTATCATGCCTGGAATTTTATACACCCCAATAAACCCAAGAAAACCGAGCCACCAGTTTTTTTGCATTTTCATCTTTACTCCTCCTTCATGACGTTTTTCACATTCCGAATCCAAATTTCTTTATACTTTAACTGGAATCCCATGAGCATGTAGTTGCTCATATTATCAATTACAAGTGCTAGCGTATGAGCGTTTTCTTCCATTGCATCTTGTGACACAACGCCCAGTCCTGCGCCTTTCTTCAATAATTCGTGGAAACCATTTAAAAACTCTTCTTGTATTTCAAATAAGCGTTTCTGATACTTTTCATTTCGCGCCGCAGTTACGATAAATTCATTTATAACGCGCAGTATTCCTTCTTGTCCTTCATACTCAGAGAGCATATGTAAACCATCTGTGATTAACTTTTCTGCAAAATTTTCTTTCGTATATTGCTCTTTATCAAAATAACTCACGAAATGATAACCAGAAAAAATTTCTTCAAATAAAAAATCAACTAACGCTTCTTTAGAAGAGAAATGATAATAAATAGCCGGTTTTGAAATACCTACCTCTTTCGCAATCATGGAAAGACTCATCTTCTCAATGCCGTGCTCTGCCATGAGTTTAAATGACGCCTCTACAATGTTTTGCGATGTTTGTAAATTCTTTGTCATACTGTACCTCACTTATTTTTACTTACCGGTCGGTAAGTAAATTATAAAATGAAACAAAATGATTTTCAAGTTAGTTAGCGCTTCAGGAGGTATTTATTGGAAAATGTAGAAATTTATAAAGTAAAAGCAACATATAACAATAAGGAGGATATCATATGGGACTTGGTGGTAAAGGCGGTAGTGGTGGCACTGGCGGCGGTGAAGCTGGACAAGCTGGTAAGAACGGATTTTCATTCATCATTGTACTTTTTATCGTATTGATTATAGTTGGAGTTAGCTATATCGGACTTAGCTTCTAAGAAAAGGCGCCCTACATTACACATGTAGGACGCCTTCCTTTTAATCCTTATTCAATAATCGCATACGATAACAATTCATCGTTACTTCTCCAAGTCTTTGCAATAATTGATAGTTCGCATATGCGCCGACCGGGGCACCGATTATTGGTACGAGCTGAAGCATTTTTGCTAAATCGATATAGTCTCGGTACTCTGTTTGGAACTTTTCCCAGTCCATATGATTTTCTTCTTCTGTATCCCACGTTTCGATTGCTTTCCATATTTCTTTTCGGTGGTCGTCACTTGAAAAGGCAAGCTGGAAAACATGAAGGATAAAAAGGCGCTCTTCTTTGTCGCTCGTATCAAATCCGTACAATGTTGCTGCATCGAATAAAAATTTAATTTTAATACCGAGTAGAAGCGGAAAGTCAGCAAGGCCAAGGAGAATACCGCCTGCTCCCGTCCCTGCTCCTTCTGCCGCTGCTATTTTTTTGTACTCATCCATTTTTTTACGTACTTCGTCGTCTCGTCTTTGCAATGACCAGTTCGTCTCTTTTAATTTCGGCTTTATAAAGTTTGATCCGGCGCTAATCGTTTGTACCATCATCCGAATCGTTTCTGTTAATACTTTTTGTACTTTCGCCGGAATAAGCTGTTGTACTTTCGTCTGCACTTTCTTTGAGAACCGTGTCATCATAGAAGAATCTTTCATGAATGTAGCTTTCCACTGCTCCAGTTCTTTTATAACCTTTTCTTCATATGTAATCATAGGTTCATTCCCTTCAATTTAAACGCTCAATACGTTTTGCCCCGTATTGATAAACGAAGCCGATACTAAATACTATGCTTACGACTAATAAAATTCCCGTCATCATGAAATCTTTCGTCGCAAGTACAAATATGATTGTAAAGATAATACTACCTGTAATAAGGATCGCATTTAATAAAGTAAGGAAATCTTTCTTCTTCTCTTCTCCGCCTACTGGGTACAAATCAAGCCAAATTTTCATGCGGTGATGTTTCCATAAAGTTAATAGCTGATAACCGATTAAGTATAGGAAGATAAGGCTTACGATAAATCGTCCATATAAAAACGGAATGAAGTAAAGAATAACTCCGCCAAGAACGAGCAGGCGTACATATAAGCCGAAATAGTTACCAGATCTTAAGAAAGTTCTCGTATATAAGTATAAATATGTACGCTTTTCGCCGATCATTGAAAGACTAAAATCAAGCCATTTTCTACGTGCTACTCTCTCTTTTAATGCTGGTACATCAACGAACATATTCGCGATGCGGTACAACAACATCATCTTCTTACCTTCTTCAGAAATTAAATACTCCCAGTTTAGTGGTTTTCCCTTCACCATTTGATACATAATTGCAAGGTATAACACCATGAGAAGGACGATTCCGGCAATAAAGATAACGGAAGTACGTTCTACAAGGAAATACACAAATAAGGCGTTTAAAATAAATCGAATGAACCAATCGGCTCTTTGTATATTTTGGTCTGTTAAAAATGATTTTTCCCACGCTACAAATAAATTCCACACTTTTACAATGACAAATGCGATTACAATCCATATGTAAGTCGCTCCTGTTTGCTCCATTTGCTGGAAGTATAACGGGGCAAGCGCTGCCGCTACAATTGCGATTATGTACAACTGAATCATAAACGTAAAAAGAAACGCCTTTGTAAAATATGGTTTTAATTTTTGTTCAACTGGCAGTAAGTAAACGAGATCCGCTTCTTTTAATAACGTTTGAATAGATCCGGCCGTTAATACGAGTCCAAGTAACACTGCCATAACGAGCGCAGTCGGAAACGAAGGTGTTAACGTTTGTAACCATTGCTGGTAATAATACGCTCCTGCGCCGATGATGAATACGAAAATAAATTTTAAATGATCATTAAATACGTATTTACTATATGTACGAACTTCTTGTAGAAAGTGACGAAATCGTTCTTTCCATAACGCTGTGCTATTCATAATCTTCTTCCTTCGTTAATGCAATATAAATATCATCTAACGTTGCACCTGGCATATGAAACTGTGATTGCAGCTCAGATAACGTTCCCTTCGCTCTTACTTCGCCTTGATGCAGAATAATGAATGAATCACAATAACGCTCTGCTGTCGCTAAAATATGTGTACTCATTAAAATACCCGCACCGCTCTTTTTCATTTGATCCATCATTTGAAGGAGTGATTGAATCGCTAACGGATCAAGCCCAACGAACGGTTCGTCCACAATATAAAGAGATGGCTCCACTAAAAATGCACTCATAATCATTACTTTTTGTTTCATCCCTTTTGAGAAATGAGACGGAAACCATTTCAAACGATTTTTCATACGAAATTCTTGTAATAATTGTCCTACACGTTCTTCATATTGTTTTTCATCTACACCGTACGCCATCGCTGTTAACTTCAAATGTTCTTCTAGCGTTAGCTCATCATATAATACTGGTGTTTCTGGGATGAACGAAAAACTAGAACGGTACGCTGTCATATCATCACGAATTGTTTTCCCATTAATTGTGACAGTTCCTTTTTTCGGTTCCATTAAACCGATAATATGTTTAATCGTCGTACTTTTACCCGCTCCATTTAAACCGATTAAGCCGACAAGTTCGCCTTTATTCACAGAGAACGAAACATCTTTTAATACAGGTCGTTTCGTATATCCTCCTGTAACATTTTCTACACGCAATAACTCGCTCATACGACACCACTTTCTTCATTTATATTCGTTCTATATTTATCTTACCAAAAATTACGCTGTACTACATAGTATCGATGCGTTCAAAAAAAATTTAAATTTGTTCGCATATATTATTACGAAAGCGGACATCATAATTATTGAAGAAGGAACACATTGAAAAAGCGACCACCTATTGATGAGTACAACAACATAGTGAAGTCATCATGAAATGGGGTGTCCATGTTGGACAAAGAAATTTACACATAACCAGATCATTTGTTTCATTTTCGAAACGGGGTGTCTCTGAAAGAGCATATACTGTTTTAAAAAATAAACAATTTCATTTTATAAAAGATTGCAATTCATTTCACTTGAAAATGGGGTGTCTACGGCAGAAACTTTAGCCGATTTACCGTGCATTTCTTAAATAAATGAGGTGTCTGCGAAACGTAAATTACGATAATGCTTTTTCAATCCCTCTTCAGAAAACAGGAAGCTGAGTCAGCTTCCTGTTTTTCGTGTTTGTTCTCTTATGTAATTATGGTAAAATACGGCTAAGGATATTTGAAAGGATGAGATCAATGAATCATACAGCGGACAATTGTATTTTTTGTAAAATTATTGACGGGCAAATCCCTTGCTCAAAAGTATACGAAGATGAACATGTGCTTGCATTTTTAGATATTAGTCAAGTAACAAAAGGACATACTCTTGTTATTCCAAAAGTTCACAAACAAGACATTTTTGCGTTAACGCCAGAAATCGCATCACACATTTTTTCTGTCGTTCCGAAAATCGCAAATGCGATTAAAGCAGAGTTTAATCCAGTTGGCTTTAACCTACTTAACAACAACGGTGAAAAAGCTGGACAAACTGTGTTCCACTTCCACCTTCATTTAATTCCACGCTACGGTGAAAACGATGGTTTCGGTGCTGTTTGGAAATCACATCAGAATGAATACACTATGGAAAATTTACAAAACATCGCAAGTACAATTGCAAATAGCGTGAAATAGTGACACTATAATAAGTAGTCATACATAACAAGCCACTTTCCTAAAGTGATTAAATATGGCACGGCTTGTTTCTCCACTTAAGATGCCAGGGACTGCACACTTTCCTTTCCCTCTTCTTAAAGATATGCATATTTTTTCACATCATGAATACGAACAAAAAATAAGGAGGTCTCCTTTTATGTCAAAAGCTAAATCCTTTATTACAGGTGTCATTTGCGGCGGAGCAGTTGCTGGACTAGCTGTTCTTTTCTCAACTCCTTCTTCTGGCAAAGACATGCGCGGTAAGTTAAAAGAAAAAGGAAATGATATTAAAAAGACTTTAGCTGATATTACAGCTGATACAAAATTATTAAAACGTCAAATCGTTGAAACTGCTTCAGAAGGTAAAGAAGTGTTCCAAGAATTAAAAGACGACATGCACGATACACTTTCTAACTGGAAGCAAGATATTTCTCAAAACAAACGACATATTGAGCAAGAGATTTTGGACATTCAAAAATCAATTGAGAAACTACAAGAAGCTGTTCCGGAAAAAGCGTAAACAAATTCCTGCTTAGTTTTTTGCATATAACAAATATTTTTTATATAAATTGACCTTAACACGGCATATCACATAGATATGCCGTGTTTTTATGCATTTACAATATATGTTATCACTTAACATGTATGGACAACACATGTATTCACGACTCATAAACCGCTTCCATAGTTATGCATGATTTGTATAGAATGTCATTTTTTTAAAAAATTTTCACAATTCTCACAAAAAGACTTTATTAATTTTTATTTTACTGGCATAATAGATAGTAATGAAAAAGAATGTTAAAGTGGGTGAGTATATGAAAAGTGGAGAAAAAGATTACTCGGTAAAAGAAGCGATGATTTTCAGCCAACGCATTGCTCAATTATCGAAAGCGTTATGGAAATGTGTAGAGAAAGATTGGCAGATGTGGATTAAACCTTATGATTTAAACATTAATGAGCATCATATTTTAACAATCGCTTATCATTTAAAAGGGGCTTCTATTTCTGAGATTGCTAAGTTTGGAGTTATGCACGTATCAACTGCGTTTAACTTCTCGAAAAAGCTTGAGGAACGCGGCTATCTTGTATTCTCGAAAAAAGAAGATGATAAACGAAATACGTACATTGAAATTACAGACAAAGGGGAAGAATTACTACTTCGCTTAATGGAGGAGTATGACCCTGAAAATAATTCAGTGTTTAATGGGGCTCTTGCACTTCGTAATTTTTATGGGAAGTTCCCAGAAAATATCGAACTGATTGCTATCTTGCGTAACATTTACGGACAAGACTTCATCGATATTTTTGAGAAATCATTAGAAGATATTGAAGAGAACTTTACAGAATCCGATCAGAAGTTAGTTAAGAAGTAATCTATTTACTTTTTCGCAATCATGCTTAAGAATTCATTCATAAGCGGTTTGAATAAACCTTGTTTTGCTAGCGCTTCCGCAGTTTCGTGTACTTCGAGCTGATGTGGAAGCGCTTTTTCAAATTGATCTAATAGCGCATCGAACAAAAGAAGTCCTTCTGCTTTCTCCACTACATATTGTTCGTTCAGCTTTTCACAAAGATGTAGTATACGTTCAACATCTTTTTTACGAGCTTTTTTCTTTATGATCAAAGAATAAAATGGACACTTTTCTTCATCAATCATTTTAAATAGTAGGTCTACGTAGTATTCAGCTTGTTCTAATCTTCTAACAACGTCCATTTTCTCCCTCACTTTCTAACACAAAGTCTTCTATTTCTGAATTTTATAACACGAACAAAATATCGTATGATACAATATATAAAGTATATGTATTTTAGCCAAAAGGAGGTCTCGCCTCATGACACTTATAACAGTTGTTTTTGTCGCATTCGCACTTCTTGTTATATTTTACACGAATTTCATGACACATACACTGTGTGAACGAAAACAAATATCTGCGAGCCGCCAACCCGGTGTCTTTCGGGTTATTAATGTATGTATAACAATTTTATTAATTTCTAGTTATATAGAAATTATATTTCATGGAAAGTGAGGAAGGAAAGCCCCTTCCTCACTTTTTTCCTCTATAAGCAAATTATACCTACTATAACCAATAAAATAAACAGTACAAGTAATAAAATAAGTTGAGAATTCATCCCCATCCCCTCCTCTATTCTGTATATGCGGCATACGCCCAATATGGTACACCTTCAAAATCTGACACGTACTGGTTAATTTTTCTTTATCAATATGAAAACACGTCGAAATATGATATATTAAATTTTGTACATATTGCTTATACTATGAAATACATGACACGCATCTTAACTTTATCCTAAAGCCTCGGTAAGCCCTGTTAAGCGCGCTTTACCAACAAAAAAAGCAAAAGTATCAGTGAGACTTAATCGGGCTCTGATGAACTAAAATTCATTGGTATAGGATAAATTAAAAATACATAATAGTAGGAGTGTTTATCGAATGAAGAAAGCTATGCTTGCCTTAGCCGCAACAAGTGTAATCGCATTATCAGCATGTGGAACATCATCATCAGACAAAATCGTTACATCTAAAGCTGGTGACATTACAAAAGAAGAGTTCTACGAACAAATGAAAAATTCACAGACTGGTAAACAAGTTCTAAATGGTATGGTTATGGAAAAAGTACTTATTAAAAACTACAAAGTTGAAGACAAAGATGTAGATAAAAAGTACGATGAAATGAAAAAACAATACGGTGATCAATTCGATACACTATTAAAACAACAAGGTATTAAAGAAGAAACTTTAAAAAATAGTGTACGTGCTCAGTTAGCGCAAGAAAAAGCGATTGAAAAAGCAATCACTGATAAAGACTTAAAAGCAAAATACGAGGACTACAAGCAAGAAATTAAAGCTAGCCATATTCTTGTAAAAGACGAAGAGACTGCTAAAAAAGTGAAAGAAGAACTTGCACAAGGTAAATCTTTTGAAGAATTAGCGAAAAAGTACTCTCAAGATCCAGGTTCAAAAGAAAAAGGTGGCGACTTAGGATTCTTCGGACCAAATAAAATGGTAAAAGAATTCGATGAAGCTGCTCGTAAGTTGAAAAAAGATGAAGTAAGTGAACCAGTAAAAACAGAACACGGTTACCATATCATTAAAGTAACTGATACTCACGCTGACAAAACTTTCGATCAAGCAAAAGCTGACCTCAAAAAAGAAGTAGTTCAAGAAAAAGTTCAAGATGCTCAATTCATGAACGATCTTATGATGAAAGAAATCAAAAAAGCTGACGTAAAAGTTGACGATAAAGATTTAAAAGATCTTTTCGAAGAGCCAAAAGCTGACGCTAAAAAAGACGAAAAGAAATAATGAAATAAAAAGCTCGGGCTTAGGCCCGAGCTTTTTACTTAATATCAGTTTCTTCGATTTTCATTAAATTATCAAGAGTTAAATTTACCCCTCGTAAACGTACTGCTTGATTTCGTTTTGTTTCCTCATATACATTACGTACGTACCTTCCGTTACCAAACTGTTCTGCTGTTCGAGCTATTTCGGTTTTCTCTCGAAGTTTCTCATAAGCAGCCTCTGTTAGCTCATATCCGTTCTCTTTAAACATTTTCTCTCCCATTTGCAGTAGCTCATCAACACTATAATCTTTAAATTCAATTTTATTTGGAATACGTGATCGCAGTCCTGGATTTGTATTTAAAAATCCTTCCATTTCATCCGTATAACCAGCAAGAATTACAATTAAATCTTCACGATAGTCTTCCATCGCTTTTAATAACGTATCAATCGCTTCCTTCCCAAAACCATGGCTAGTATTTACATCTTTAGCTAGGGCGTAAGCTTCATCAATAAATAGCACTCCACCAAGAGCCGATTGAATCACTTCTTTTGTTTTTATAGCCGTTTGACCTACATATCCAGCAACAAGGCCAGAACGATCTACTTCAATTACCTTATTAGAAGAGAGAATTCCTAACTGATAAAGTAACTCTGCCACAACTCTTGCTACAGTCGTTTTTCCTGTTCCTGGATTACCAGTGAAGATCATGTGTAATGCGGATCCTTCATCTACTGGCAAACCTAAGTTTTTCCTTGTTTGTGTAATTCGAATTTGATCTTGTAAACTTCTCATAAAGTCTTTCACTTCATTCAATCCAATAATTTTCTGTAAATGTTCTTCTAATTGGAATTCCGCAGTTGCATTATTTTGTTCCTTCTCAAAATCTTCAGGAAGTAAAGTAACCATTTCATTTTCATCTAGAATTCCTTCATTTACAATCCGATTATCTAACTCCCTCTTAGCTTTCTCAATCACATTTCGTACTAGCCTTCCATTTCCTGCATCGGCTTTCAAGCGTTTAACCTCTCTCGCAAGCACTTTCGACAACGGTGCAATTGACTCCTCTGCTAATACAAGTCCTTCTTTTTCTGTCGCTACCTTTGCAATCTCTACTAATTCAGCAACCGAATAGTCTGGGAAATATACATCATTCGGGAATCGAGATTTCAAACCTGAGTTAGCTTGTAAAAAGTCCCTCATTTCTTTCTCGTATCCAGCTAGTATAACGATAACGCTATCTCGATGATCTTCCACTAGTTTCACTAACGTATCAATCGCTTCTCTACCAACATTATCAGTACTCAACGCATATGCTTCATCTATAAACAGTACTCCACCAAGTGCAGACATAAATACTTCTCTTACCTTCTCAGGCGTTTGACCAGCGTAAGGAGAAATAAGATTACTCTTATCCACCTCAACCAATTTACCGCTTTTTAAAACCCCCATTCTCTTTAATAAATCACCAACTACACGAGCTACCGTCGTTTTTCCTGTCCCTGGATTCCCAGTGAAAATCATATTTAAATTTTGAGAAGACTTCTGCCTAATCCCAACGCTTTGGCGAAGTTGCTGGGCAATTAGTTGTTTTTCTAATGAACGGACGAAATCTTTTATGTCTGTCAATCCAACAATTGTTTCTAGTTCTTTTTCTAAATCAAAATCTTTATCTCTTGTATCTACGAGAAAATCTGATGCTTTAAAAGTAATAAGTTCTGTTGAATCCGTGTATTCGTATCCATCTTCACTAATTCGTGCCGACTGTCTACGCTCCCCTTCTTCCACAATATTTCTAATCATTCTTCCGTTTCCTGATTCTGCGGAAGATAGCTGCATTTCAGATTCTACTCTTTCCACTAAAGCTTCTCTTGCCTCTTCTGATAAATGGAATCCTCTACCTTTAATCATGCTTTCTCCAATCGCAACAAGCTCATGTAATGAGTAATCTTTGAAGTCAACATTTAAAGGGAATCGAGATTTTAGGCCGGCATTTGTTTTTAGGAATTCTTTCATTTCCTTCTCATACCCAGCTAGTATAACGATTATATTCTCTCGATGATCTTCCATAAGTTTTACAATCGTATCGATCGCTTCTTTCCCAAAACTATCCGTAGCTAACGCATACGCTTCATCTATAAATAAAATCCCACCTAAAGCTGACATAAATTTGTCAGTTGTTTTCGGTGCTGTTTCTCCTACATATCTCCCAACAAGTCCACCTCGATCTACTTCAACAAAGTGTCCTGATTTTAAAATTCCCATCTCTTTCATCATTGTCCCTAATAATCTAGCGACAGTTGTTTTACCAGTTCCAGGGTTACCAGTAAAGATCATATTCAAGCTTTGATTCATCGTAGAGTGTAATCCAGCTGTCTTCCTTTTCTTTTGCGCTACAAGCTGAAGTTCCATCTCCCTCATAAACTCTTTCACTTGATTGAGACCGATGATTTTATCTAATTCAGCATTTAAGTCAAATGTATTTTCGGCACCTAATCCAAAATCTTCTTTCGTTAACATATTTAATTCTTCATCACTTAAAAATTTTAAAGATTCACCAGAATTTTTGAGTCGACCTGATTGCTCTGCTATAGCTTTCTCAACAATATTTCTTGCCAATCGTCCATTTCCAGAATCATTTTTCCCAGGTATTTGTTTTCTCATAAATTCTTCAATCAAATCATCTTTTAAATCATCTGCAATCGTAAACCCTTCACTTTCTACAATTTTTTCAGAAATCATGAAGAGTTCTTCAGATGTATAATCTGGAAAATCTATATGATTATTAAATCTAGATTGCAGGCCTGGATTTGTCTTTAAAAAATCGTCCATTTCATCCTTATATCCAGCAAGAATGACAACTAAATCTTCTCTAAGGTCTTCCATTCCTTTAACTAAAGTATCAATAGCTTCTTTTCCAAAATCACTTTCTCCACCTCTAGCTAAGGAGTATGCTTCATCGATAAATAAAACCCCGCCTTTTGCAGAATCAATCACAGCTTGTGTTTTTGGCCCTGTCTGCCCTACATATTGTGCAACTAAACGTGCTCGGTCCACTTCCACTAAATGACCACTTGATAAATAACCTAATGCCTTTAAGTATTTCGCTACTAACCTTGCGATAGTAGTCTTACCGGTACCTGGGTTTCCTGTAAAGATAAAATTCATCGTTAAACGTGTTTGTTTCGCCCCGCGAGATTGTCTAATCTTTTGTAGTGCCAAGAACTCTTCCAGCTGAAAAACTCTTTCTTTCACTGCATTTAAACCAATGACTTTTTCAAATTCTTTTTTAATATTTTCTAAATTCTCTGCCCCTGCTTTTTTACGAGTAACTTGTATTTTCTCCACACCATCATCTAAATATAATTCATCTGATGCTGTAAGCTGATAAATGATGCCAGGCTCTATTTTTCCTGATATGCGTAAATTTGTAATGGATTGATAAATATCGTCTTCTATATAACTCTTAATCCCATGTACCCCCATTGTTAAATTAGCTTTCTCAACAATAAAGTCAGATACACCATGTGTGTAGTTCATATTTACTTGTAATTTCGTATGAATACGTTTTTGATATTTTTTCAAATAGCGATCTGATATTTTTGTTAAAGTACGGGGCGGTAATACAGACGTTTGTGGATAATCTATTATTTTCTCTAATACTGTGGCTGGAAACATTGTACGAATATCTTTCAAATCTTTTTCGGTAGATAAAATAATTAACTTATTTTCTATTTGAATCGAATCAATGCTTTTCTCCGCTAAGCTGCTATATGTTTTTTCGAGCGATTGCCAATTCGCATTATAAACATAACGATCCTTCAACTTAATTTTTCCATCCATAATTAATTCTGATAACTTAGAAATTAAATCAGGTGGACATTTATCGACATTATCAAAGTACAGTACATCTGATTCAGACTTGATTCCTCTATACACATCTGATAAAAAAGTACTTTCAATATCTGATGCACCAAGCGAACTGCTAATATCAATATAGTGTACATCTGGTTTTTCATATAAATCATACTCATTCATAATCGCCGTTAAATATTTTACGGATTTATATATACCTGTACCTTTTCGACCAGAGACAAAAATAACATTTTTTAAGTTCGCATCTGGACGTTCGTAAATAAAGCTTCTCATATAGCCCATACATAACTGATCGATAAACTCTTCCTGCCCGAGTATATAGCTATTTAAACGTTTTTTCCCATCTTCAAATACACTTTTATACTTATCGATTTCGTTATTACGATTTTGCTCCCCCGTATTTGAATCGTAATTTGGGTCTCTTCTTCTTTGTTGCTTATATTCTTCTTTAGGGGGTTGCTTCACATTTACTCTTTGAGCATTTAACATTAACTCACGGAATCGATCAGCCCACGAGGAATTCGGATTTCTCATTAAGAACTTCTTACAACACTTTATGCATTGCGCTTCCATTTCTGATTGTAAAAGAGCTTTCGCATAGTAATACTCTAATTCGTCACTCTTTCCGTTTTTCAACGCTTGTTCAAAATATGTAATCGCTTGTTCCACATGTTTTTTTTCAAACAGATAGGCTTGTCCCATTCTAACATTCGCTTCATGGTGCAATGAATCTTGGCTTAAAACTTTATTGAAATAAAATCTAGCTTTCTCATAATTTTCTTGTTTTAAATATAATTTTCCTAACCCCATTAACGTAGTAATATCTGCTTCACCTAAATTATATGCACTTAGAAGCAATGTCTCTGCTTGATTAAGCTGATTTAGTTCTACATATGTTATCCCTAAATACACCATATATTCGCTATTACTCTCATCTAATGATAGCGCTTGCTCAAAATACGTTTTTGCCTTATCGTAATTTTGATTATGTAAAAATAACAACCCAGCTAAATAAAATAACCCCGGATGATCAGAATATTGAGTAAGTAATCCTTCAATTTGAGTCAATGCTTTTGACAACTCTCCTGAATGGACATTTGCTTCAAATAATGATTTAAAGGCCAAAAACTCTTCTTTGTTATACAAATTTACCGTTGACATTGTATCCCTCCTATAAAGCAATTAAAGATTTATGAATAAAGAAAACTCCTATATAGGAGTTTTCAAAGTGTTCATCATCTTCTACCAAATACAACCGCTATGGCGGTTAAAATACTTCGATTTCGCTTCTCTCTTTGGCCTGTATGAACTTCTTTATTATCAAGCCAAACTGGAATTCTACTAATTTTCCAAACAAAATAAAGCAAAGCTCCACTAATTAATAAACTAATAAATGAGAAAGAAAATAGTGCATTTAAGAACCATATTGCTGGAATGAATCCTAAACCAACAAAACGTCCTACAAGGAACTTTGTTTGTAATGCTTTTTCACCCAAATCAATAAATGTTTGAATGTATCCAAGTAACTCTCTATCTGTCGCATAAATCTTAGCTTCTCTTAATAAGATTAGTCCTTGTTCAGCGCTCTCTTGAGAAATAAAGCTATAATAAGTCTCACCATTACTCTCTTGAGGGTAAAGCATTGATAAACACTTATAGTAGTAATTATAAGCTAATTCATTGCCTAGACTTGGGTCTTTCCCATATGTTTCAATTAATTGATGTAAAATGTCAATCGCTTGATCATAATTATCTCTATGTCTTGCGATAACTGCCATTCTGAAACGATATGCTCGCTCATTCGGGTTAATACTTAATGCTTGTTGAGTTAATCTTTCAGCGTGATCTAATCGCTCTTCGAAGCTTAATTTCGGATGATCCAAATAAACATCAGATAAATCATAATAGAATACATCGTTATTCGTTTCGATATCCATCGCTTTTCTATACTCATAAATCGCATCATCAAACTCATTCCACATATAATGTGCTCTCGCTAATATCGCCCATCCGTGTGCGTTAGCTCCATAATCTTCAGTGACTTTTTTTCCTACAACAATCGCATCTGCAACTCTTCCTTCTTCTAATAGACTCCATGCAAGATCTATTAATTCTTGTGCAGTAGTTTCTGTTGGATTATCAAACTGTTCTTGTTGATTCGTATTCACTTCAGGTTTAGAACCTTCTAACATACGATTATACTCGCTTCTCTTCGCTTCATCCAAAAGGATTACCTCAGCCTCAGCAAGAATCTCAACTTTTCGTTCTGCATCCTGTCTACGCTTTAAATCAGGTGCATTCGTTCTCCCTAACCATTTTCGCTGCGCCTCAATTAACTTCTCTTTCAGCTCGCTTGCTCCAATATTCGGATTGACCTGCAGCAATTCATAATAATTCTCCAACGGTTAAACACCCCTATCCGTATAAAATACATCAAAAAAAAATCGTTATTCCACTGAAATTCCTGCTAATTTTTCAGCTTTTTGTTCAATTGCTGCTTCTGTTAAATTTGATTTTCTTTCAATTTGCATTTCACCTAAATGTTGACCAGTATTTTCATCTTTTCCATAAACATGTACAACGCCATTTTCGTCATATGTAAAAATGAAGCGAACTGGGTATCCTTGTGGTTTTGGTCCTCTTAAATCTAGATTCGATTCACCGATAACTTTTACAAAGTCAGGGTCACTGTCTTCCCCTTCTGTTACTTGAACGTGAAGAGATGTTTGCCCATCATTAACTGTATAAAAGACAGCTTCTTCACTAGCTGGAATTGGTGTATTTCGAACAATCATTTTTTGGTTAATGAATCCACCAGTGTTATTATCATGAATTAAAATCCCTAAACTGTGTGAGTTTACATCTACTACTCTCGTTTTTGGTTTAAACTCTTCTGCATTGTTAGACGCTTCATTATCTACTTGTAATAAACTTCCTTGAATAGCAGCTCCTAATGCAACTACTTCATCAGGATTTACATCTTTTGAAGGCTTAATTCCTGTTGTACGTTCAATTAAATCTGATACAGCTGGAACTCTTGTCGATCCACCAACAAGTACAATCTTATCAATGTCTTCCCAAGCTAAATCAGCATCCATCAAAACATTTTTCATAATTAAAGCCGTACGACTTAAAAGAGGTGAAAGAAGTTCATCAAATTTTTCTTTTGTCACTTCGACTTTTACTGTACGCCCTTGAGATGAAAGTGTAATAACCGATTTTTTACGAGATGATAGCATTTTTTTACAAGCTTCCGCTTTCTCACGTAAATCTTGTACTGCATTTAAATCATCATATAAATCTAATCCATGCTCTTCTTCAAATTTCTGTTCTACTAATTCAAAGATTTTGTTATCAAAATCGAAACCGCCTAAGTTACGATCTCCCCCAGTAGCCTTAACAACTACTTCATCTTGATTTAGTTGTATCAGCGTCACGTCAAATGTACCTCCGCCTAAATCGTACACCATTACATTCTGCTTTTGCTCACGATTCGCTAAACCATATGCTAATGCAGCAGCCGTCGGTTCGTTAATTACCTTAAGTACATGTAAACCAGCAATTCTGCCCGCATCTTGCGTTGCTTTTCTTTGCGCATCATCGAAATAAGCTGGTACTGTAATAACAGCTTTCGTCACTTTAGCGCCTATTGCTTCTTCTGCATCTTCTTTTAAACGTTTCAAAATAAGAGCCGAAAGATCCTCAGGTGTAAATACCTCTCCACCTATCGGGAATTTATAACTTGCATTTCCCATCTGTCTCTTCACAAATTGAACAGTATTCGTTGGGTCTGATACAGAAATACTTTTTGCAGTTGAACCTATAACAGGTGATCCATCTTCAAAAAATATAACTGATGGAGTAACTCTTTCTCCCTCACGGTTTGGCAAAATTGTTGGGTTTCCACTATCATCTATGTATGCCACCGCCGAGTTGGTTGTTCCTAAATCGATACCAATAATCACCTAATCAGCTCCTCAATATCCTTTTTTCACTACATATTGTTATAACAAATAAGATAAATCTAACATTTTTTTCACAAATTTACCATAATCACGACTCATTAATTATAATAAATAGTTAAAAAAGTTCCGTCAATGAAAATTTCCCGTAATTTAACTACATCATTTTATGTATATTTTATACCTTCTACAACCATTTTTGTTGTGTTTTTTCAGAAAAATCATAAAATATTTTCTGATATAAAAATATGGCGGCTTTAGCAAGTACGCTACAAGCCACCTTAACTACAAATACATTAAATTTTTTCATCTACAATGCGAATCATAAAGTACTCAACAAGCGATTCAATTGTTGGAAACTTAGTCCCAACTTCGTTCAAGTCCATTTCAAAGTTCAACTCGAAAATATCATGTAATTCAATAAGAGCCGAAATGAACATCCCTACATCCCCAGTGTATGCAACAGGTGATCCATCTATCTTCAACTCTTCTACTGGCTTTAATCCTTTTTCCGAAATCACCGCTAATACCGATGCAATTACAGATTGTATTAAATTCTCTTTTATTGTTTTTAATGTTGACATTTTATCCACCTCATAAATATTTTATTAAACTACTATCTTTTTCGCTTATACAACAGTTTTCCTAATTTAATAGTCAGGCGAGGGATAGCAATCGTAGCATACGTAACGTGACGTCCTAAATTTTGAGCTTCTTCTCCCAATCCTTTCACAAATTCCCTCGTGAATTCTTTTCTTTCTAATAATTCTTTATAATGCGCAATGGCATTTTTCCATTGTTCTACAAATGTATCACCTTCACCATTTTCTTTCCCTTCCTCAACACGTGTACGAATGTGACGAAGAAACGGAACAACTTCTCCTAATATGCATTCCGTTATTTCACTTGCAAGTTCATCCATAATTTCTTCCATTCCCTCTTGTAATGTTTCACTTATTTCTTCGGGAATTTCATCTACACCGAGTTTCTCTTTCACATAATTGTCTACCGACTCTGCGAGTATACTATTATTTCCTTGCAACGATTCTCTATAAGGTCACTTATCTACATTAAAAATCTTCTTCCCACGCTTCTTTTGCATCTATTAATCTTCGCAAAAAAAACTCATAAAAATTATTTGCTTCAATTGTTTCATCAATCCCCATTTGTCTATCCCATACTATTACCGGACACTCATTATTCTCCATTTCATCTGTATATAAACAATAAGCGTATTCTCCGCTATCTTCGATAACAACTAAATTTTTATCTAATCCTAAATCCCTAAACCTTTCTGTTTCAATAACAACAGAAGCTATATTTGACTTTGCTACTCCTAAAATATCAACACCAAACATCCCCCCAGATCCATAGTTAATTAGAAACCATTGATAACTTTTAGGGAATACTACCCCTAGCTTATTTTGAATAGTATTTATTTGCTTTTCATCTATCCCACCTGTGAAATCATCTAATTCCATATTTTCATTAATAAAATTAATTAATTCCTTCTGACCCATAATTCTTTTCACCTCTTAAATTTGTTCATTCTCTATTTGTCTAGCTCTCCATCTCCAATATTTTGTCCTAAAGTTATCATATTGCTTCCTTAATACAGGGTTATTCCTAAAACTCCCACCGTTCTCCACTAAACCATGCAAAATTTTATTATACTCATCATGCATACTCGCTGGAATTTCCACCATTGAGCCTGGCTCTCTTTGAATTAAATGATGAAGCTCTATAGCGGTTCCATCTTTCCAAATTGGTGCTCTTCCTTTTTTCATCAATTGAACGTTCGTCATACCAGTTTTCAAGTCAATTCTCTCGTAATCAATATCTAACCTTTGAAAAACCCGTCTGCTAATATCCCTTGCTTCCCCATCAACTTTAGTTGTCCCAGTATATTCCACAGCTTTATAGTTTTTATATTCTTTACCTAAAGTTTTCTCTGCCACATCAACAACTGTATCATTTAATTCTCGCTGCATCTCTTGCTCTAAATCGTCTTCCACTACACTTTCACTATTTGGAGCAAAAACAGAGTGTGTATTATTTTCTTCAAAATGAGATAGATCTTCTTCATCTATTTGATCCTCTATCCCCTTCCTTTCTATTTCTTGAACTTTTTTGTATCATCTTTTTTCTCAGAAGCCTTATCATCAACTTCATCAAATAACCCTGGTGTGTCCATATATTTGATAAGATACATTCTTCCATCTTCAAACAGATGTCTCGTTTCTCTCTGAATACCTTTTATATTATAATCCCACCATGCTTTTGGGCTCTTATTAGCTACCTCTAGCTGCGCCTTAAAACTACTTATTATCGTATTTGCTTCACCAGCTTCTCTCCATTTTTTATCACGTGCTTCCAAAACATCTCTTGCATCAGCTAACGGCTTATACTTATCAATGATTTTATCCGCTACTTTCATACTATCTTCATAAACTGTTTTTATTTCTCTACTAAACTCTTCTTTATTATATTTAAACCATTCTGCCGGCCCTTGCTTTATCGCTTCTATTTGTGCTTTAATACTACCTTTCAATGTGTACTTTTCGTCTCCAGACTCGCTCCATATTTTCTCGCGTTCTATGACAACCTCTTTTATAGAAAATAGTATTTTATTACCTTCTATCATTTTATTTGCTACTTTCATACTATCTTCATACACATTTTTTATTTCTTTACGAAACTCTTCTTTGTTATATTCCCACAATCTACCTTCTTTTGCTGCATCTATTTGTGCTCTTACACTATTTTTACACATTTCCAATAGCGTTGCGCCCTCGCCATCTTCTATTCGCTTTTCATGTCTCTCTCTCAATGATACTTTTGCATTTGCTATTACCTTATAAGTATCAGTAATTTTATCTGCTATTTTCACGCCGTCTTCATACACATTTTTTATTTCTTTACGAAACTCTTCTTTGTTATATTCCCACAATCTACCTTCTTTTGCCGCATCTATTTGTGCCCTCACGCTATTTTTACACATTTCTAATAACGTTGCGCCTTCACCATCTTCTATCCGTTTTTGATGACGCTCTTCCAGTGACACTTTTATATTTTTTAACGTTTGATAATTGTCGGTAATTTTATCCGCCATTTTTGCACAATCTTCATACGCAGTTTTTATCTCTTTACTAAACTCTTTCTTATTGTACTCCCACCATGCTTTTGGCCCTTGTTTTGCGGCTTCTATTTGCGCCTCAATACTACTTTTCAGTGTGTATTTTCCTTCGCCAGCTTCATTCCATTTTTTATTCCGCTCTTCTAGCACTTCTTTTATAGGACCTAGTATTTTATTATTTTCAATTACTTTATTTGCTAACTTCATTCCATCTTCATACACATGCTTTATCTCTTTACGAAACTCTTCTTTGTTATATTCCCACAATCTACCTTCTTTCGCTGCATCCACTTGTGCTTGTATGGCATTCTTCCACATTTCTTTAAAACTATCACCATAGCCAGCTTCTCTCCAAGCATCTTTTCTTTCTTTTAAAATTTGTCCAATCGTTCGTTGATCTATCTCTTTCTTTTTCTGATCAAACAATTTATCTAGGTCGAATCCCGATTCTTCTTCAGTCTCACTTCTCGGCTCAAACTCTTTTTTAACAGTTTCTTCTCTTGAACCTTCCGACGAATCGGTTTCTTCTATATTCTCTCTTGTCTCAGAGGGGTTCTCATCCTCCTGCACTTCTTGTTCCAATGGTTCTTCTGACTGATCAAGCGCCTTGTCTTCTTCTGTTTCTTCTTTTTTCGGCGTTTCTTCTACTTGTTCTGGGTTCTTTTCCACATCTTCTTCTGTTGTTTCTCCCCACTGATCAAGTTTCTTGTCTTCTTCTGTTTCCACTTGCTCCGGCATTTCTTCTACTTGCTCTGGGTTCTTTTCTCCTGCTTCTTCCGTTGGTTCTACTGTTTGATCAAGCGCCTTGCTTTCATCTGTTCCTTCTTGCTTCGGCGTTTCTTCTACTCGCTCTGGATTCTTCCCTCCAGTTTCTCCCGACTGATCAAGTTTCTTACCTTCTTCTGTTTCCACTTGCTTCAGCATTTCTTCTACTTGCTCTGGGTTCTTCCCTCCAGTTTCTTCTGTTGTTTCTCCTGCCTGATCAAGTTGGTTTTCTCCATCTGTTTCCACTTGCTTCGGTGTTTCTTCTACTTGCTCTGGATTCTTCCCTCCAGCTTCTTCCGACTGTTCTAGTTTCTTACCTTCTTCTATTTCTTCTTGCTTCGGCGTTTCTTCTACTTGCTCTGGATTCTTTTCCACATCTTCTTCTGTTGTTTCTCCCGACTGATCAAGTTTCTTACCTTCTTCTGTTTCCACTTGCTTCGG
>NZ_JAQFPJ010000028.1:0-47263 GCF_027712065.1 Bacillus cereus group sp. BcHK124 | reverse complement strand
CGGATGGAGATAGACTTTGCATCTAATCTAGTAGCAGAAGCTACCCTGTGGGAATGCGACTTCTTGTCGCACCATAACTCCCGTTATCGGTAGCAAATACTTTGATAGAATCCTTGTAGCTACAGGGATTCTTCTTTTTTGTCTGTTTATTTGGTATACAGGATTTTATACATCGTTGATGTAGCGGGGATTCTAGGGGTTTCCGCTATTCTTTTTTTTTGTAAACAACCTTGCATACTCTTAGTATGGTTTCTGATGAAGTGAGAACAAAAATAACGAGATATACATTTAAAGGGTCTCTTGGCTCGTCTGAGGGGATTATTTGTTGTGTACGGATAAGAAATTGAAGGTTAGTTAGAGATAAATCTGAAGTGTTTGAGAGGTATATAACAAGTTTGGGTATTGTTGATTTTATAGAAAAAAGATATAAAAGAGTCGTAGCAGTTTTTGAAAGAGCACCAGTAAAAAATTAGTGAAGGAGTAGCATTTGCTACTCCTTTTTATTTTGACAACTTTTTTGGTACTGAAAGAGTATTGAATTTTGAGTGGGGTAAAGACCTCCTAGGTGCAGTTTATTTTACTGGATAAATAACTCCACTTGCTTGACAACCAGTTTCTAATTCCCTTGGGTTTCCACAGTATAATCTCAATGAATATTGCGATAAATCACCAGTCTTTATGGTAGTAGTGAATCTCTTTGTATTATAAAATACATAGGTATCGTAATACTCACCATTACGATATATTATACCAACAATTGTACCTCGCCCTTTTTCATTAAATTTTTTGGGTTCTACGTTCATACCTAAATTGTCGCCACTATAAAGTTGTAGTCTAGATGTAGACTGCGACTTGTCCTGTGTTGAAAGATAAACATTTCTTGGAAGTTGCTCTTTAATTTTAAGGGCTGCAGCATATGGAGGTCTAATTATCGAATCTTCAGAATCTTTGTAATCATCATAATTTTTATCCACTAAAAGTTCAGGGTTTGTTGGGTAATATTTCTCCACCCCTTCTGGAAGAGATTTGATAGTGTCATCATTAATTGTATTAGCGCTAGCATTTTGCGTAGATCCTAAGATGATTGCACCGAACATAAAAGATGTTAATAATAGTTTTTTAATCCCCATAAGTTCCATAATCCTCCGTTCTTAATATTTTTTTCTGTTTACACAATAACCTTAACACGTTTCACAAATATTGTTAGTTTGTTTAACTTGATAAAATAATATTTGAATATTCAAAAATAAAAAATAAAATTGACATATGTCATGTGGCGGTAACTCTTTTAGCACTCTCGGTCATTTCATTATTAAATGCAACAAGTTTGCGCTTTCCTTTCCTAAACACAAAACGCGCATTATAAAACGCCCATTTCAAGCGATTTAACGATAGATTGTACACAAAACAAAAGATAATCGTCTTAAAATTGCAATCTCGGCAATCATTCTATAAATAGTTGTACATATATTCGTCGTTACACGATATGATTTTACTATTAGGGGTCACCATATCATTCCGGGAAAATTATACGCTAAGGATTACAAAACCTTATCATTACAGCATTTTTTTAGGTGAATACATGTTCAGAAAGATAAAAACTTAAGTTTAACTGAACATTGATTTGTTTACATACTTTATGAACACAGTTATAGATAGAAAACGTTGATATTATTAAGTTTTGCTCTCTGTTCATAAACATAAGGTTTTCTGGACAGATGCCTCTTAACGTACAGAAAACGTTTAAGATGTGTCCCAATTGTGTCTAAACGTACAATATTCCCGAAATGGTATGGTGATGCCTATTATATCATTTAGTCTTTTAAGACGTAGATTGTTGCATAGTTTTATGTTTTATGGAGAGGTACATTGTATCTAACAGTTGTAGGGAACACAAAGAATCCCCTTGTTGAAATTTTTATTAATTTTTTAATATATTTTGGTACGTGAAATTATATTCACTAAGGTGTTTCTTTGTTTTTCTTTCGAAAATTCTTATAGCATTCTATATAAATGTTGTGTTATTATATAGATAGAAAATTTGTTTCCATTGTTTATACTCTATTGTACGTAGCGTGAAGGACAAACCTTACGCCCAGTTAACTCGGGCGAGGTTTGTCCTTTTTTTTACTTTAAGGAGGAATTTACTATGAATAAAGTCTACAAAATTGGAGCAATTGTTACTACATTATGCGTTGCTTGTATCGCTATCTTTACTTTAACTAAAAATGAATCTGTTAACCCAGAGACTGTAACACCAAACAAAACAATTGTATCAGCTGCAGAAACAAAAGGATCGCCCGAAAATATTAAAGATATTTCAAAAGAAGAATTAAAGCAAAAAATACAATCCCATGAAGAGTTTATTGCGTACTACTATCAACCAACTTGTCATTATTGTAAAAAAGCAGCACCAGATATCAATAGTATGTCAAAAAAGCATGATAGAACCATCTATCGTATTGATATCTCTACGCCAGAAAATCAAAGTGCCTTTCAAGAGTTCGATATTCCTGGCACTCCAGTTGTTGTAGCTTATAACAGAGGTGAAGAAATTGAACGCCTAGAAGGTGCAGTGTCAGCTGCTACATATGACGGATTCTTTGCGAGACGTAATTCGAGCGCTAGTTAATATAGTGCTCGTTTTTCTTTTTAAGAAAGGGGAATTTACATGCAACAAAACGCCCGTATTTATTCTTTAGACGCAATAAGAGGTATAGCCATACTATGTATCCTGTTTTCTAATCTACCTACTATGACGGGACTAGATCCCTTTAACCAGGCCGGTTATTCCGGTACAGATAAAGGGATTCGTTTTTTAATAGATTTGTTTATACAAGCAAAATTCTATACTATTTTTGCATTCTTATTTGGGGTAGGATTTTATATCTTTATAAAAAACGCGGAAGCAAAAGGATATTCTATATATAAGCTATTTAGCCGTAGATTGTGTATTTTGCTACTCTTTGGTTTACTCCACTTTATCTTTCTATGGTATGGAGATATTCTACACGCATATGCCTTAGCTGGTTTTATCCTATTGTTCTTTTATAAGCGATCTACAAAGCTTATCTTTATAGTTAGCTGCATCTCTCTATTTGTTAGCTATACACTACATGCTATTTTATTTATACAAGCAAGTTCTTCTATTTCTGCCGTACCTAGTTACTATCAATATATGTTTACAGGCAACACTACCAATCACACTGTAAATCTATTTACACATTATTCACAACAAGTAAAAGCTCGTCTGTTCTTTTTAATAATCGAGGAATTTCAACAATTACTAATAGGAATTCCGGAATATATAGGCTTGTTCTTAATTGGTTTATGGGCTGGTAAGAAAGATATTTTTAAAAGGGTACCGGAATTAATAAAGGAAATTAGATTTATCCAGTGGAGTTCGTTATGCATTTCATGTCTTCTCTCTTGTCCTATTATCTACTATTTTATAAAAACGGATGTCTATTACTCTCAGGATATTAAACTATGGATTCTATTTGGAGGGAAAACGCTAGCTATATTCTATGTTTGTACTCTACTTAGGGTTTGTGAGAATAAAAAATATATAGAGCAGCTGCAACCCTTTATGAACGTAGGCAAGTATGCTTTAACGAATTACATTAGCCAAAGTATACTAACTCTTGTCATTCTTTCGTTGTACTTTAAAGATGTCTCACAGGTATATTACTGGCAATTATGTATCTTCGGGATTTTAATTATCTTTGCGCAAATTATATTCAGCAAAATTTGGAGTAAATATTTTCGCTATGGTCCCATTGAATGGATATGGAGAAAAGGAATTTACAAAAAATAACCTATTTTTCACCAGTTCCATGCAATTAACTGAAAAAAATGATAAAATATCATATGAAAGATTAAAGATATATTTGTGATTGTAAAATGATGTTATTAAAATTAAAGTGGTTCAAGTCAGAGGAAGGCACCTTAGGTGTCTTTTCTTTATTAAAATATGTATTTTAACAAAGCTTTAATACTTATGTATTAGATAATAATATTATTTAGTAAAAGGCATTTATGGATATAAGAGCCAATAAAAAAAGCCCTAACAGGGCTAAATAATTTTCTTCATACCACATTGACGACATTCTCTTAGAAAGATGAAATCTTTAACGGAACTCTTGAACGCGGTATTGCCACAGTTATCGCAACGGCCGCTAATCTTATCTGGCAGCTCTTTGTATGTGTATATTTTACTTAGATCGTAGTGTTGTTCAGGTTGTTTATTTTCCATTCGTTTCACCCACATAGCAATTTGAATTAGTATAGCTAAACCATAATAACACGAAGTGTCCGCATAGTGGCAGCTTTTTATTTTTTAAAGGATGTTTGTCCCAGCAGAACCCTATAGAAAAAGCTCCCACAATTAAAATGAGAGCTAACTTCATGCAAAAAATGTTTAAAAATAATATAGTACTTTACGAACTATGAAATAAAACTTTCCTTAATCCTTGCTTTAGAACCGTATAGATTTTTTCTTCTCAATAAATCTAACGTTAAGTTTTCCATTAAAACAAATTCTCCATTGATTAGTAATTCTGCTAATTCTATTGGATACTCGTTTGAACCTTCATCTAAAACCAACCCTTTATTTCCCGAAAGAAATATATAACCATAAATATACCCTTCTCTTTTTCCTGATTGAAATTCACTCATTGTAAAATACCTCCTTATATCTATTTATATATCTAAAATTATTATTTTAATGCATTGCTTTATTTTTCGACCAGTGGAATTAAACATCTTTATTGTTACTAATCACCACTTGTTAAAATTTTACCTTCATAAAAAATATTAAAAAATGTTTTCAAGTGCTACATTAAGCAAAGAAGAAAATTTAAAATTCGCTTGTGTTTCCTCCAAAGAATCAGCAATTCGAATTGTTCTTGTTCCAGCCTTCTTCCCTGCACATATATCGGTTTCTTGGTCACCAATCATATAACTGCTCGCTAAATCAATATCGTGCCTTTGAGCTAACTGCAGCAGCATACCAGCCTCTGGTTTTCTACAGGAACACCCATCTTTTGGCCGATGGATACAGGCAACAAATTCATGTATATGAGCATCGGCGTTTTCATTAATTAATTTTTCTTGCATATGTTCATGTATTTCTAAGAGCTTGTGACTTGAATCATAAATTTGCCACGATAGGAACCATTTACTTGCCGTAAACGGTTGTTATATGGGGAGTATTTTTATAATTTTGGAAGCATAACCTCGCCATAGATTCTATATTGAACCATAAGCTTGCCAAAATAACTAATAAAAATACCCCATTTGATTCCTGATAATAGCCTATTTACTCACTCCTAACGTATATCTCGGATAATTCACGCGAGATATACTACTATTTGAAGAATCATAAAATTGCCGCCAAAAGAAGCATAATTTTGCCGAAAATCAAATATTCTTGATTAATTAAAATAAAGTATACTCTGTTTATTAAGAAATCTAAAGTGAGGTTAAATTAATTTTCATTTGGAAGCTTATTCTAATACTAACTCAATAAACCTCTCGACTGCAGGAGACCGCCATTTATTTGACTTGACTAAGAGATATGAGTACATAAATTCAAATTCTTCATAGTGTTCCATAACATTTAAAGATCCATTCCCAACCTCATTTTTGACGGTTATATAGGGAAGTGCAGCGAATCCTAAACCACTCATTACAGCTTGTTTAATTGCTTCTAGACTCCATAGCTCCATAGTTTGAAAATTGAATATCCTATTATTAGCTAGGTGTCTCTCAAACATAGAACGATAGCTGCATCCCTTTTCATTTGTAATAAAGTAATCAGTAATTTTCTTGTTCTTGTAATCATCAAAATGTTTGTTTTTGTTTGGACCTGTGATTAAAACAATCTCTTCCTTGTGTAATTGATAGCAATCACACTTTTCTAGCTCTAATTTTGTCCAAATCATAAAAGCAACATCGACCTGTCCACTTGTCAGGTCTTTTTGATTTTCCCCACATGTTCCGTTACTCAATATAATTTTTACATCAGGATATTTAATTGAATACTCCCTCAAAATCGGCCCCAATCTAGAAATCGTTAATGATTCGGGTGCCGCAATTCGTAACTCTCCACTTACCTTATTCTTATGATTTCTTAGTTCGGATATACGTTTGTATGAATGGAGCAATTCATCAACTAATGGAATTAATTCTTTTGCCAAAGCGGTTAATTTTAACTCTCGTTTAACGTAAGAGAATAATTGCCCACCAATCTCCTTTTCCAATGCTTGAATATGAGAAGTAATGGTTGATTGCGTATATCCTAATTTTATGGCAGCATTTGTATAACTTCCAACATCAACAATTGTTCGAAATGTAATAAGATGTCTTATTTCCATATATACTATCCTCCTCTTATCTATTCAAAAAAATGATAATGACTATTTATAATTTTAATTTTACTGATAGATAGACCTATATTACAATGAACCATAGAATTTATTCAAATATTATCATTGAAGGGACGAAACAACTAGATGAATCTTATAGCATTCCTTTCTTATTTAATTATTACATCCATTACACCAGGACCAAGTAATATTTTGATGATGAATGAAGCGAGAAAATTTGGGTTCAAGGGATCTATACATTTCCAATTTGGAATTATTTCAGGATTTATTATTCTTGGTTTGATAACATCATTGTTAATAACAAGGATCTACCATTGGATTCCAATGTTAGAATCTTATTTTAAAATAGGCGGGGCTATATATTTGTTGTATCTCGCATGGAAAATTGCTTTTTCTAAAAAAAGTAATAATGATACCAGTTATAGCCAACCTTCTTTTGTTTCAGGGCTACTTTTCCAAATTCTTAATCTAAAAAGTATCTTATACTTCTTAACTGCAATGTCAACTTTCGTACTTCCTTATCATGAGTCAAGTGTAGCTATTTTCTCGTTTATGTCCTTAACAATACTAATAGGTTGTGCAGGATTACTACTGTGGTCCATTTGCGGCTCAGCTTTTAAAAGAGTATTTTTAAAATACGATAAGGTAGTGAATATAATCATGTGTTTGTTACTTATCTATTCTGCAATTACAATCTTTTAGCTGAAAATGTCCGAAAAAATTGATCCTTTTTTTATTTTTATGAAACCTACTAGATTTTATGTAATTGTTGCAATTTAATGTATGTCAGAAAAACGAAGTTTGGACGCTAACTTCGTTTTTGTTTATATAGTGCATGCATCATCTCACTTCCCTTCCATACAGATTATTAGACATAATCTATTTTTGAAACTATAACTTTGCCACAAGGATAAAGAACCATAACCGTGCCTAAACGGCAAATTTATGGTTCAAATCACAGAGCTCTTCTTGAGTCATATAACCCAATCCGACGCCCGCTTGATTTGTTGTTACTAGGACCATATATCCCTTTCTATTAAATATAGCAATTGCGTCAGCTGCACCAGGTAGCAGGTAAATATCTTCTGGTTTATTTACAAATCTAACACGATCTGTAAGTACTTGATTAATGACCCCATCACGGTCTAAAAATATTGCCTTTTTTTTAGCCAAGTTACTCTCTCCTTACCTACAAATTTTCTATTGAAAAATCTGAAGTATAACAATTATTAAGTTCATAGTAGCATGCACAACAAATGATACTAGTAACCTATTAGTACGTACATATATTGCCGCAAGTACAAGTCCAATTAGAAAATATCCAAATACAAAAGGAAAATCAAAATGCATGATAGAGAAAAACAATGCACTAACTAATATACACACAATTTTATTAAATTTACGGCTTAATATATTTATGGCCGCGTAACGAAATACAAGCTCCTCAACTAGTGGAGCAAGAATTACAATTGATAAAAGAGCAAGAGGAGAATTTGCTACAGATTCAATATTACTTGATGTATTTACTGATTGTGTAGTTAAGTGAAATATACTCTTATCCAAAATACTACCAATTGTCTGTGCAAAGAATACTGCAACTATTCCTATTAAAATCCAACCGAATAATACTCTTGATAATTTAATCGATAACTTCGAATCATTCATCGTTTCTTTCTTATATATAAGATAAATGAATATTAATATGAGTGAAAACCCTATTAGTTCCCAATGAACAAGTAGTTGCTGAATTGCTTTCTGTTGATTTCCCTTAATATCATACCAACCTGTCTTAGCTAGCAATTGTACTCCTATAATCCCAACAAGTTGAGTCATTACAAAGTAGATGAGTATAACATAACCTGATTTATGTAAATTACTATGATTCATTTTACTATATTCACCTTTCATTTACCTCCAAATTTTATATTATTCGAATTTTAAATCGAAATAGTATTATCTACTCTTCTTTAAGAATTTTATTTATACCTGTAGGTTTATACATAACAAAATCCCCTTCACTATTGCTGACTCTTTTTGTTTCAAAGTAGATTCGGTATTCTTCCCCATCTTTTTTTATTTCTGATACTAACTCTTTAGTTATCCAGTAATTTCGATTCAGCAGATCTCCTGGTACAGCAGTCATTCGAGAATATTTATTATCTGTATTTAATTTTTTCGCAACCATTTCCTCTGCAACTTTCACGTTACTCCTAGTTTGTTCCATCCTTATCTCATGATTCTTATCTTGTTCCGCCCTAAATTCCTGAGCAAATCTAGCACCGATACTGAGTATTAAGATTATGCCAATAAATATAAAGAATGCTTTTGCATTGAACTTTTCCATTTCCATAACATCAAATCCTTTCACTTCCTAATAATACGAAACCATTTTATTATTGTTTAAGGTGAGATAACCGAGAGAAATAATATATAACTACTGCTATATATAGAAAAATCGTTAAATTACTAATAGCCATTAACGTTTCTTCTACTGTAAAACCTTTAGTCATTGTCATTCTCCCTACCATCTTTAAATGTTTTTTTATTGTAAATTGTTCATTTCCTTAACAATTCGTTTCGTTCTTGCAACTAACCAAAATTCTAATACCATGAAAATAAAAGGAACTACATAACATGCTATAATATATAGCCACACAGAGACATTAGTATCAAACAAATCCTTAGTTACATTACCAAAAATAATACTGATAATTGCACCAATTAAAATAAGAAACGAAGATAAAACATTGCTCCCAAATTCTTCTTTCAAGTCTTTCATAGTTTGAAATTTATTCATAATTCATCCCTCCATTTTTTCTTCTCAAATAATGCTTTTTTAAACTTCTTTTAAATCCTCGTACAGAGGAATATGATCACTTTTCTTCATCTCCCTTTCTACACAAAACTCAAATTGTATTAAATTGAATTTATTCTGTGGAAATTCCAATAAACATTGATAAATTACCGGTAATCCTTTCACCTACTCTTAAAAATAATCCCGCTGGTTCTCCACCAATTAAATGTGACCCTATTAATAATTTACCTGTATAATCTCCATCCCACGTATCTATAGTGCAGTCCGGCATTTCAATATACTTTTGATAAATTTTATGTTGTTGCTCGTAGTAAGGCGTTTTATCTGCAGCTACTTCTTTCCCTTCATTGATGATGGAAACCCCACCGCCTTCCCTTCCAAATGTCGCTTTTTTCACATAATCTATATCATTTTCTTCAAATTTGTCCTTTGAGAAATAAGTTGGCAAAAAGTACTTTTCGATAATTTTATGTTCTTTTTCTGTAAACCATTTATTTTGCTCGTGAAGTTGCCAGATAAGAGCTAGTACACCTTTATTTTGAATTAAGAATGCTGAAGGAGGATTAATAATTTTCACTCTCCCCTGTGCAATATGGTCTAAAAATATAAGGCCGATTGATTTTCCACTATAGTCTTTATCTTCTAATAAGTACTCTAATGGATATAATCGATACAAATATTTAATTTTGACACCATCTGGTGTATATAACCCATCGTCTGCAACTATAATACTCTGTATCCCCACATAATCACTTGGATGCGGACAATATTTTTGAATAAATTTTACTGTTTGATAATCTTCTTCATGCCAATCATAACTAGTGAAATGTATAACATCATGAGGTTTTAATTCATAATCAGAAATGATTTTATGCCACGTTGTTTCTAGCTTCTCTTCTATGCGATTTGGATTTATAACTTGATGATAATCACATAATACTTGATTAGCTACAGATGGCTCCAAATAGCCAGTGGGTGTGTCTGCATTAATTTCTATTAGTTTGATTTCATCGTTTGCAACAATGAAATCAAGCCTAGTGAAATATGAAAATAAAACATCATAATTTGTTCTAGTCACTTCCCATAATTCGGTGGGTAATTTTAATTGTAAAAAACCCTCGTGACTTTCTAGTAAGTATTTATAAACCTTTTGAAAAATGGTTTTTACTAATTCAGTTGCTTCTATAATATTATCATATTCCTCTTTTTTGATTCTTTTAATACCAGTAGACATATACTGACACCATTCATCATTCTCTAATAAGCTTGGCCAAGTAAAACCACGTGAACAAGCTTGCTCAGATAAAGCAAACCATTTTTTCATATAATCTTGTTGCTGTTGATTGTCTAACATTTTTTCTCCTCCTATAAATTAAGATCCAGCTGGAGCTTTTGCATTTCCGATACCACTAGAACCACTGGTAACCTTGCTTGTTGAAGATGATTTTGATGGTTGAGTTGGATTAGTTGTTTTCGGTGTAGATGCGTTACTTTTATTCGTGTCACTTTTATTTAAATTAACTTTATCTTTTGATTCACTTTTATTTGTAGAAGCAGAATTATTTGCACCTCCACTACTTGTAGCAGCACTTGTACTTGTCCCTCTCCCTTTTTCCTTCTCTTTTTCTTTTGGAACTTCTGGTAAAGGTCTTTGTGTCATTGGTGGTCTATATGTATGGTTGGTATTATTATTAATTTGCCCTGGATTTTTCTTATTTAATGAATTAATTAACATCATGCCAGCTGCACCTGCGGCAAACGGAACTAAAGCCGAACTCCAACCATTATCATGCTCTACACTTGGATTATCCTGTTTTTCTTCGTGCTTAACTGGTCCTGTAGTTGGCATCTCTTCAAAACACTCATTTTCATTTATTTGATTAGACGTACATTGTTTTTGCGTTCCTTCATTATCAGTTGTGTCTTGATCAATTGCTAGTGAATTATTTTCTTCGAGATCTCCTACGCATCCCGTTAATAAAGCTGTTGAAATTCCAAGGTTTGCAGCGATTTTCATAAATTTTTTATTACTCATTTTCATAACTAAAGAGCCTCCTATATTTTCCATCCGTATGGTGAGTTCAAAATCAATTACAATAGCACCTTTGCTTTTCAAGGTTCTCTGCTACCATCATTATCACTAACCATATATAGTTATAAATACATTAAATCTTGTCCTATACTTGTTTAACTTATAAAGGATTAATTAAATCCCATTCATGTTGAACTTCCCAAAATTTTTTATCAGGATGTTTCCAATTACAATCACTATAAAACCCCTTTTTTATTACTAAGTATTCGTCAAAAAACTCATCATAAAAGTAGGCTAGTATATTATCTTTATTAACAGGATAGTAAATCCCCTCGACAGAAAACATATAGAGAGCAACTTGTGATTCTTTCGTATCTAATTCTAATTGTCCATTTAAATCAGCATTCAAAAAGCATTTAACACTTTGTTCTGGTATTGATAGCATTTCGATTCCTCCTATGTATACTTTTTTAAACTTATCTTGGATTGATGGAATCCCATGTTTGTTGGACACTAAAAAAACCCTCATCCAGTTCTTTCCAAATGCAATCACTATAAAATCCTTTTTTTATTACTAAGTATTCTTGGTATTCTTCATCGTAAAAGTAAGCTAATATATTGTTTTGATTTACTGGGTAGTAAATCCCCTCGACAGAAAACATGTATACATGTACAAAGTCGTATTCATCAACTTGTGGTTCTTCGGTATCTAATTGTAATTCTCCATTTATATCAGCATTCAAAAAGCATTTAACACTTTGTTCTGGTATTGATAGCATTTCGATTCCTCCAATATTAACTTTATAATTTTATATAAGGATTATATGATTATACAATCTAAATAAATCCCTATACCACTTAAACTTATGCTACTTGCAAATGCTTTAACCCAATCTCTAACGCGCCTGTTCCTCCAAAACCCTGATTAAATAAAAGCGGGACATCATACTTCTTTGCGTATTCTTTTGCTACATCAATAGACACATGACCACATGCACCTTTCTGCACTACAATAACATCACATTTTTTTATAACACTACGAAATGTTTTCTTTACACCACCATGATTTTTTCCATCGTGAAAAATCACCTGACAATCTCTTTTTTTAGCTAACTTCTCTAATGTTCTACCATTTGAACCACCTAAAACTAGAATTGTACTCATTTCCATTCACTCTCCACATCTTTATTTTTTTTATATGTACTTGGTGATACTAATAATACAATTGTACAAATGACAATATTCAGGAATACCACACCCACTATTAATACAATTGCGAAGACTGGTAACAATAGCATGAAAATAAAACCACTTACAAGCAAGCAGATGAATATAAATCCATTGCTCATGTCTTCATAACCATCTAATCCTGTTACAATATCTAAACTGTGCATCCAAACTGTGATACTATCCCAATTTGTTATCAACAGGTATCCACTACCTACTAATAAAGCCCACCCAAATATTGTCCCTAAAAGTCCCGAGCCTCTTCCAGAAGAATATCCTGCAAAATAGTTTGCTGCGGTTCCCAATAATAATCTCATTCTTTTTACCTCCACATCTATATCATTTCACTAATATATACAAATTTCATTTAACCATAACTTTATTATATCAGAAAATTAAGAATATTCAATAAATATTTTTAGGTACTCTTTATATTTTTTAATAAGGGCTGTGATTTTTATTCACAACCCTTATCTTTCAGTTAATCCACAGGAACTTCTTCTTGTCCATGTGGTATTTGTTCAATTGGTGTTACAATTTGCGCATATTGATTTACCTGAATTTTAAATTGTCGTGGTTCCAAGAAGTTTACCTGTTGTATTAAAACCTCTATATGAAATGTATCTACTTTTTTCCCGCGGTCAATTTTGGTAATACGTGCGTTGTAAAACTTATCTCCATTTAGGAAATATCTTTGAACAGCTTCTGTAGCAAGCATACGTTCATTACTTGTCATTTTCATTGGTTCAATACCAAATCCAGCCTTTGTAAACAAATACGGAACATCATAACTACTATTAGAAATTTTTCGTAGTAAATCCTCTACTGTTTTTGTTTTCGCAATATATTCTTCTTCTTTTGTATCAAATCCCTTTGGTTTATCTCCAAGCATTTCGATTTCATCTTGATTTACTTGTTCTTCCTCTTGCACTTGTGATTTCATCATATAATCATGAATAGTATTATAGGTGGCAACACCTGCCACTAGTACGATAATCCCTAATATGACCAAGTACTTACGAGGCATATTGGATAAAATGTTAATTATTTTCTTCATCTACTCTCGTCCCTTATCAGTCTATAACATTACGAATTTGCGTCATATGTTGACCTCTTGCCGTATAGTTAAGACCTGTAATTTGTACACCCTTATTATCACCAATATGAATCATTTTTTGATTCCCCATATAAATCGCAACATGCCCTGGATTTTCATAGAAAATTAGATCCCCTGGTTGCGCATGATTGATGTCTGGCACTTGTTTTCCTTGTCCGACTTGAGCACCAGTCCAATCTCCAAGTTGCACACCTATACTTGTTCTAAATACATACTGAGTAAATCCTGAGCAATCTGAAGTACCTCCTGGCGGATTACGATCCCCTAAGACATATCTCACTTTTCCTTGACCAAGCCATTTTTTCGCTTCTGCTAATACTTTTTGTCGTTTGTCATTCGTCATAATAGGAGAACCACCAGATGATAATCCTGGATCATCATTTTTCTTAAAGAATTTCATTGGATCTGTTGGTTGGTCGTTAATACGAATTTGGAAATCTAAATGGACAGCATATCCATTCATATTAAGTAAACCAGTATCTTTATTATAATTAGAACCACCCATCTCCCCAATTATTTGTCCTTTTGTTACCATGGTCCCTGGTGCAACTGATATTTTACTCAAGTGTAAATAACGAGATACAATGCCATTTCCATGGTCCACATAAACTCCTAAACCGCCACCATTTACATTGCCTGTTTGGTTTGTTACAATCCCTGCTTCCATCGACCACACAGGGTCTCCTGCTTTTCCGGCGGTCATGGCCCCAATATCTACAGCATTATGTTGCTTTCCACCACGAACTGCATCAAATGTATCTGTAATACGCCCTGATTTAGTTGGCCATTTCCAACCTTTATCGGAAATCCATTCTCCATCTCCAGATGCCACACAACCTAAATCTTTATAATATTTCAAAACTTTGGAAACGTACGTGTAATCTCCATAACACGCTCCAACTTTGGTTCGGAAGTTATTAGGGTCAGAACAACCTGCTGGATTTTCACCAGCATGCTCCCTAGAAAACGCAATGGCTGTTTCTTCTGAATATCCACCTTTCGCTAATGCATAACTAATGAATCCAGGACCGTAATTATAACTCTGTAAAGCAAGTGCTATATCTCCATTTGCCTTTGCTAAAACATCTTTAAATTCTTGTACACCTGCTTCAATAGAAATATTGGGGTCTTTAATACACCCTATACGAGCACTTCCTTTAAGACCTATACAATATGAACTTAAGTCTCCATAATGCCCTTCTGCAGCTTGCATCGGGTCACTTCCCTCTCCTTGTGATTCCTGCATCATTTGGGCAGCCAAAATACCAACATATTGAGCTACACCATGTTTTTCTGCCATTTCTTTAATTTTAGGAAGGTATCCTGTAACTTTAGCATTAAGGTTAACAGGTTCTCCGCCAGGGCTCACATTACCTACACACATACCACCAACAAAATTACTAGAAGGTGCCAGATGTCCATACAATCCTTCTAACATTCCTGCTGCTAATATCTCACGCGCACGATCTTTTTGACTCTCACTAAACTTTGCAAGCTCCATCGCTTTTTCTAATCCATGAGAAGAAACTGTTACTTTTTTACTACCACTTGCATTAATTTCATCTATTTTTTTCTTAAAGTCTGTATCTCCCAATATCTTTTTTACATCTGGTCCGGAATAACTTTCAGATTTTGTCTTTTGCATCTCCTTTTTCTTTTTTTCACAAGGTCCATTCGGTCCTGCCTCGCATACCTCTTTTTCCGTATATTCTTCATATTGGATATCCAAGAAATATGATATAGCATCGTGCGGATCTTTTCCAGTCAAATCATTATCATACCGCGCCATATCAAAAGCGACGACCTCTTTCCAGTCTACGTTTAGCGCCATTGAAATTTCCATATACTTTTTCACTTGTTCTTCTGTTTTACTTTCATCATCAGTAAATGGTACAAAAGATGCCAGAATCACACATACAGTAATAATAAGAGCCATAATGAGAGCAACAGGCAAACCTACTGCTCCCACGATAGCTCCGACAATTTTCACTACACCGGCTCTTAGCAGTTTGGCAGCAGCTTTCGCTGCCGCTCTTCCTGCTTTTCCTGCCATTTTTGCCATTTTCCCGCTTGCCTGCATCCCTTTTTTCTTAATAAAGTGAGATGTCGCATCTTTTAAAGGGTTACTTTTCTTCTGGTTATTTGGATCGTTAGGATTTTGACTCATAGACTTGTCACTCCATACTTTCCATTTTCATTATTTCTACTTCTTCGCTGTGCTAAGCGAGGGTTTGGCGCAAATGGAATCAGATTTTGTGGATCATGTTCTGATAAATTCAAATGTGTCTCTGTACGTACAACTTCGTCCTGTGTATAAGTTACTAAGATTTCTTCTCTCGGTTTAATACTGCTATCTTGCACTTCACAAACCCTTTCAATCCTTTGGTTTGCTTGTAATCGTGTATCTCCTTTTCCGAACGGAGAAATACGTGACACTGTACCGTCCGTAGTTGTCGCAACCATATAACTACGATCTCTTTCTACCACCATTTGTACATTCTGGTATCCCCCTTGGTCTAAATCAGACATATAGAAGTGACCATTGTCTACCTTATGGCTTACTGTAAGTGGCGGTTCACTAAATACTGGTTTCTGTTGTAAAGGTCTTTGATTTTGATTTCCTACTAATTGGTTTGGATTAATATTGATAGAACGATTGATACTAATTTTCCCACCACTAGAATCTTGAATATATGCTGGCGTTGCTTTCATACCATTACGGTACTGCGTTAATTGTCCATCCGAAATATTTAAGTCTTGATATACAACTTGTCCCGAACGAATGCTACTATCTCCACTACCATAACGAGATACAACTTGTGTCATTCCACTCGAATCTTTCGCTTCAATCCATGATTTATTATTTGTCGTAACAAGACGTACTGCACCTTGAGCAACTGATTGTCTTCCAGTCGCATCTGTTGTTGTTGGTACCATTTTAAGAATCTCTTGAATTTCTGTTGCCTCTGCTTGGACAGCTTTGTTATAAGGATTATGTTTGCTTACCATACGTGCAGTCGCTTGATAAGCACCTACACCACCAATCACACCTGCTGCATAGCTTAATCCTTTTGTCACATTGTAATGGCGTTCTGCTGCATTACCTCCTAATGAAGTATGAACGGCAGCTGCAGTTCCACTCATCACTCTTTGCACTGCATTTCCACCAGCCTGCTGAACAGCACTAGACGCATTAAAGTATGCTTTTGATACATTTTCCATACCTTTTGTATGCACGAGATGTTTGGCACCTTCCATCATACTTACACCAACCATCTTACTTTGCTGTGTCATACGTCCCACTGCTGAAGTTGGAATCATCATTTTCCCAGCACTTTGCGAAATATTTGCTACACTAGCTGATGCATCCGCATACGAGCGCTCAATTTCAGAAACAGACAGATTTCCAGCACGTGCCATACTCGCTTGCGTTTGCGTAGCTGCAAACACAGCTTTATTGATTGCACCACCTGTCGCAACACCGTGTGAACGAACACCTTGAATCGCACTAGTAATTCCAGAACCTACTTGTTGACTCACTGTTCCAAGACTAGCATGACTTTGTAAACCTTTCGTCAATTGCGAAGCAAAGACATCTTTATTAACATACGATTGATTATGAAGACTCTTTCCACTCGTATCTTTTGCCTGTACAGGCATCGCACCCGCTTGTACCGCCGCTTGCTGAGCGACTGCTTTAAATTCATTCCCTTTATCATTCAAGTGAGACTGCCAAGCTTCTACTTTTTGCGCTTGAGACATAGTTGGAGACAAGTTTTTCATAAAGTTTGCTTTGTTCTCTGCTGCATATCCTTGTTTAAAGGATTCTGTAGATGCTTGTACTAAATTCCCAACATTACTTACACCTTTTTGTTTCTGGTTTCCATATCCATTTGCTAAACTATGTGTTTTCACACCATTTACCGCTTTTTGAATGCCAGATACACTAGATACACCCATTGCATTTATATTTGGATTATTTTGTAATTGTTGTGATAGCTGAGAAGCAAAAGCTTCCTTATTAGCATAGCTAGTCCCATCTTTTTGTTGCACAATCCCTGCTTGTTCGGCAGCTTTCTGTGCATGATTTTTAAACCCTTGCACTTTTTGACTCAAGTGCTTGTTCCATGCAGCCTCTTTTTCTTGTTGTGGTACATCTGCAGGGAATTGCTTCATGAATCCAGCCTTATGATCTGCTGTATATGCCTTTTTAAATGCAGCAGTGGATGCACCCACAAGTGAGTCTACTTGTCCCATATTTTGATGGCCACTCTCTAGTGTTTCTCCTTTTACTCCTTCAACTGCTTTCCCAACTTTTCCAAGTGCAAGTTGAGAAGCAAAGGCATCTTTATTTACATAAGACTTATCAAACAGGTTGTTGCCTTGCTTATCTTTCGCATCAACTGGCATTGCTCCAGCTTTTATTGCCGCTTGTTCTGCATGATTTCTAAATCCCTGAACTTTTGAGTTTAGATGGTCATTCCATTTTTTCTCTTTCTCTTCCGCTGACATGTTTTCTGGTAATTGACTCATAAACGCATCTTTATGGTCTGCCTCATATCCTTTTTGGAATGCGTTAGTTGCAGCGTTAACTAAATCTCTAGCGTTTCCATATGGTGTAGCATTTTTCTTCATATTTTGTAAATCTTGTTTTCGCTGATTTTTGAAATGAGACATTTGATCACTATTTGTTTTTGCTACTTTTTTTGCAATATCTGCATCGGATGCACCAGGGAATGCTTGTTTTAAACGGCTCGCAACTGCAGAATCAGGATTATCAGCTTTCCAATTTTCAAAATCTTTCGTAGCTAAATCTTGTGCAATATCTTCATCTGTTAACTCTGGATATTGTTCTCCATTTAACCCTTTATACGTATCTAAACCTTTCTTCACACTCGAACCAATATGCTTCCCAGCACTAGTAACTCCTTCAAGTCCAGCTGCCAATGTTCTTCCTGTTACTGCACCAGGAACTCCACCTGCTTTACTTCCAGCAAATGTCCCTACTGCCATTCCTTCTGGCCCAAGTCCCGCGCCCATTGCTAACCCCGCGAGTCCGCCTGTTGCTTTTCCAACCATGCTTCCTATTTGACCTGCTTTTAACATACGAGCTGCACGAGATGTTGTACCTACATCTGTCCCTAAATTGGCTCCCAACGCGTTTTTAGGGTTATCAGCATCTTCTTTTTTATCTTCCTCGCCTTCTTTCCTAGCCTTTGTCTTCTCTTTATTACTACGATGGTCATCACGTATCCCTTTAACGATACCTGCCATACTTGCTAAGGCTCCCATTCCAAGCATCGTACCTGCTCTATTTACTGCTCCCGCCGTATTTGTACTTAAACCAATGAACCCTTTTACAATTTCACCTATAGGAATAAACATAGCAAATAAGATTAATTTAATAATGGTATTATCTGATTTGCCTACTAGTACAAAAATCAACCATATAGTAATCGCATGGATACCTTGGATGAGTACTGTACCAACAAATTCACGCATCCAATATAGAGTTTGTTGTTTCTTTTGAGGAAATAACCACATACCAACCATAATCGGTCCCATTAACATCAAGATATAAAGAGATACCGCTCGCATTAAATAGAAGAAGTTTGCCCAAAGTGACAGTCCAACTTCAATCAACATCGCAAAAATTTGAAATAAATAATCATCCTTATTTTTATCCATAGACAATTCAGTAATTGTCTGACCTGGTTTAAAAACATCTAGTGATTGTTCTCCTATTGCTCTTTTAAACTCCGATGCTACCCAAGTATTAATATCAAATATAATGTTATAGAAGAAATCTAAATGCCATATACAAATAGAAACAATCATTAAATCCTTCGCATATTCAATGATATATGTTCGATTTGTTGGATTAATGGCAGCAGCTGAATACTTTGCACCAGCAATTACAGCACTGACTAAGACTAAAAAGGCTGCAAATTTAAACATGACTGGTAATCCCGTATTTAATACATTCCCAGCTGTGTCGTCTTTAAATAAAAAATTTAATTTTGCACTATCCCCACCAAAAATTAAATCGGGGATAGTATCAATTAATTTATAGATTGGAGAAAGAAAGGTCTTGACCATAGAAACAATTAAGCCGCCGACCCATCCTATTATCTTATCAAGCATAATTTCACCTTCCTTTTCAAAGGTACGCTATTATCCTGCGTACCCTTGTACTTTCTTCATATTATTTAAAAGCTCTTGCAGTACAGCTTCATTGGATTCAATGAACATCATTTCTTTATCTGATGGATCTGTTTGAATCCAAACTGAACTATCTCCTATGCGGAAAATCCCTTCACCTTTCCCTGGATTGTTGAGAATAATGTCAAGCTCCCCAGCAGTTAAGTTAAAGTTCTCTTGGATTTTTTTCTTATCAATCTTATTTTGCTCTAAGAAGAAATAAGAGAAAGTAGATTGCAAGATACCACGCGCTTTCACATTTTCTAAAATACGAACAAAGTCCTGACTTGCCCAACACATACCGGCATTTCTTTTACGTGAACGACGTGCTACTTTTTCTAAGAAGTTAACAGTTTGTTCATAGTCGATAAACTGCCACATCTCATCCACATATAACACTTTTCGTTTGATAGCGTGTTCTGGACTTTTAATCCAATGCTCCCAAATATAGTTCAGGATAACGTGGAAGGCGATCGGCTTTAAGAAGCCCTCTTCTAAATGACTAATATTAAAGTTAACAACACGTGATTCATTTAACTGTGTTTCTACACCGCGTCCAAAATTACTTTGTCCATCAAATAATGGTTTTGATCCATCACGTAAAAATGGACGAATCGCAGCAATTAACTCTTCTGCTTTCACATCGTCTCCATGGTTTTCCACTATTACATCATAAATTTCTTTTAACTCTGGCTCCGGCTTTCTCACTTGAGACTGAATTAATTGTCCATCCACCTTCTTCACTTCATCCGTGTATAGAGATGAAGGGTGAGAAGTAATCCCATGTTTACTGAATACTTCACGAATCGCATCTTCTAACATTGTGCGCTGAAATACATTTAATCCTGGTTGATCAAAATCTTGTCCGCGAATAATAATGTCAAAGAATCCTAGTATTTCATTAATTTTCTCTAAAATAGGCACAAATCTCACATACTTCACGCCATCACGCTCTACGAGTTCTTTCTTGTCATATTGTTCAAGCGCTTCTAGCTCTTCATCTTTATCTGTAATCTGAAGTTCTGTTACTGCAATTGCACAAGGATTAATAATGATATTACTTTCAGGTGAAATATTTAAGTTAATACCACCTAATCGTTTGGTGATTTTTACGAATTCCCCCTCTGGATCTATGATCATCGCATGTGTATCTGCAAGTGATGTTTCACGAGCTAGCTTCATTTTTAAAAGTAAACTTTTACCGGAACCTGAAATCCCTGTCACACCAATGTTATAGTTTGGCGGACGATAATCTGCGTTACCAAATGAATTTAAAAATTCTACTTGGCCAGTAATTTTGTTCTTTCCTATTGGTATACCACCGTTAAATCTTCCGGATCCTGATACAAAGGGAGCAAATGTACATAGAGCACGTCTATCGATATTTCGATATGTATCTTGCAGAGTATTTGGTGCACCTAGTGGCATAACCGCTTTCAAACCACTCTTCACACGATTCCAGGTACTCGCTATTTTAAAGTGAGATGCTTGCATTTCATCTTCAATATACTCACATAAAACATCTAATTCTTTCTTTGAGTCAGCATACGCAACGGCCATGGTACTTACCATATAGGAGTCATTCTCATTAAATTGAATTTCATCCATTAGATTGTTTGTATCCTGAATTTTTGCATCTAAGTCTTTTTCTTGGTCAATATTTCCGCGTGTACGTTGGAAAGAAAGGTTCGAACGTAACATCGTCAGCTGCATATCTAACGATCGCATCGCTTTTGCTTTTGGCTCTTTATGAATATCAATCATGACATCAACTTCTCCAGCTGAAGTTAACATGTTCAGCCAATTGGTCTGCATCATACGAGGGTATCCATCACGTGGAATATAAAATGGACGGAAGAAAGTATTACTTCCTAATGACTGCTTAATTACCCCATAGTCTTCTGCATCAATTTTCATTCCTTCTGGGGCAATGACATCAAATACAGTTGTTTGATTGTCTAATTGAGGCGGAACTTCTTCTTGTTCGTACTCTTCCTCATCTAGTTCCAATTCATCATTCTTTTCAGCTTCTAATTTCTTTTTTTCTTTTTTCTTCTTTCCAAACAATTTCATACTTATGCCACCCCATTATTTGATTTTTCAGCTTTTTCTTCCGCTAGAACTTTCTTCATTAACTCTAGTTTTCTCTCATTTGTTTCACCTGTTGAATACAAAGAGAAGTTCTCATTTTCAATTAAATCTTGGAAACGTGCTTTCACCGCTTTACGACGGTTAAACGCTACGTATAAGAGTTCTATTAATTTATCTTTTGTTAACATTTCTACACTAATTTTTGCTTTCGATAGTAGATTTCGGGAAGCATTATAGCGACGATATAATTCGTTAAACGCTTTATCTACAATCTTTTCTTCCAATTCTTCCTCTGTATCAGCTGTAATCGTACTTATATCCACTTTGTATGGATAAATTAAATATCGCTTTTGTTCATATCGAGGCTGCGAACGTTGCCAGTACTCTAAGTTGTCGATAACTTCTTGCCCATAAAGTACTGTCTCTGGTGTAAGGTCCTTCGCACCTTTCATTGTTTCTGTCATTTTTCGTACAGGATCTGTTAAATCTACAAACTTACTTTGGATATATACCTTCGTATTAAACTCTAATGTGGTTAACCATGATTCAATTTTGATATCAATCGCTTCTTGTTCCGCATTAGAAAGCAGGTAATAGTTTACTGGGTGTGCCTCAGCGATTAGAACAAACGTATCATCATGATAACGAATCATATGATTTTCAACTTCCTTAATGTCTTCTACAAAAGCACTAAAGAAATCCACATTATCTTCATCAATTTCCTCTGTAGCAGGCGTATTCTTTTTATTTTTCTTTCCATTTTTTTCAGCAGTACGTTTCTCTACCCCGCCCTGACTTTTCCCCTTTTTCTTAAAACCAAACATTGGTTTTCCATTCATTTTCCGATAAAAGAAAAACCCTACAATGGCTACCACCGCAAAATATATCATTTCTAACATCTATAAATTCTCCTTTACCCATGTAATTGGCTCGTATCCTTTTCTCCACTTACCTTTTTCAGAACGGCTTCGCATTTTGATAAGTAAATATTTATCTAAATACATGTGTTGTTTTTCTTTATAAATAAAGGCAAACGTTATTACAACTACTACTGTTGGTATTGCTAAAATTAAGCAAATAAAAAATGCTACTGCCGCATTAAAAGGTGCAAATAGCCGCCATAAGAATGGCACATATAAATAAAGGGATGCTCCTCCACCCAATAGATAAATCAATTGGCGTTTGCTCAGCACACCTAATAGCGTTTTTTGTTCCGAAGTCATATCAACAGGAACAGTTACTTTTCTCATTTTATTTCCTCCCTTGTATAAGAGAAGCTCTCCCCAAATAGAGGAGAGCTTTTGCAAACTCTTATGTTAAATTTTTGTAACCCAAGAAGCGATGTCGTATGCTTTGATCATGACAAAGCCTCCAATTGCCGCACAAGCTAAACCAATCATAGCTTGTGTACGGTTTTCAGGGTTTTTACCTTGTGCACCAGATAATTTAATAGCTGCAAATACCACGCAAGCTGCTACCCAAATACCCCCAAAACCAATTAGTGTTGTTACAAGGGTATTCATGCTTTTTTGTACAGTGGTAGCATCTGTACCACTGGTGTGCCCTTTAAGACTATTCTCAAAACTAGTTTTTGCCAGTAGAAAATCTCCTACTGGTGTTGTCATAAGTTTTGCAGACAACCAATTCAACATAATTCCTGCACCTCCGGGTGTTTTTTGCTCGCAAAACGCAAAAAGACCCCAATACACGCACACGTCCCCTAAGGACATGGCGCATATTGAGGTCTTCTCTTATATGCGAACTGATTAATTTTTTATTTTATTGTTAAATCTTATTACATTTATATTATAGCAATACGATTTTAAAAAAACAAGCCTTATTTACGCCTAAAAAGTAAAATTGGACTTTTCGTGTTCCGTTTTATTTCATTTTTTTTTATCCTCTTTGTTTGGATCGTACCATACCATTTGAATTTGAAAAATATCACTGTCCTTAAGACCCAAAACATTCATTTCCTCTTTCAATGAGCGCCATGGTTCTATTTTTATAGATTTTATACTTTTGTCTCTAAGCGTATACACATGTACATAATATGCTTCTTTTTTCTTTTTCATAATACAAATAACTTCCCCTTATATTCTTTATATTTTTTTAATAACAGAATAATTGAGTATGTAAAAATTACACACTTCAAATAGCATTTCCTCTTGTTACTTTCATAACTATTCCCCCTTCCTTCACATCTATTCACTTACTTTCATTAAATCAAAAAAACAGGTAATCGTGTGTACCCACAATTACCTGTTTTTTTATCATTTATATCTACCTTTTATTTCTTATAATTTCATTAACCTCTTCAACACTTAATTCTGCAACTTTTGCAATTTTTTCTATAGGTAATCCTATTTTAAACATATTTTCAATCATCTCTATCTTAGTTGCAATTTTAGTTTCTTCTGTAGCTATTTCTGCAGCTTTTTTCGCAGCTCTTTCTTCTGCTGTCTCTATTTCTGATATTCTATCTTTTATTGCTTTTTCTCTAGCCTCATATAAGCGTAAAAAATCCTTATCGCTACTTAAACGCTCCCAATCCTCTATTGCTTTTTTCAAAACTGGATCTTTTTCCATTGCTATCGCCTCCAGGATTGTTGTTAATCTCTCATCCTCATGCGCAGGAAATAATAGTAACCAACGCGCTAAAGAATCTTCCCACGGATCCATTCGTTTTCCTTGCCATTCTTGAATCACTTTTGGAATTTCAAGAAAATGCAACTGCATATTTTCGGTAATGATACGTTTAGATTTTTTGTTCATCACTGTATTAATACTATGAAACTCCTGCTCTTCTGGAAATAGAATGAAATCCACTATATTAATACAAATGGTTGGTCTTAATTCTGTATATTTCATCCCTTGAGTCATTTGAGAATAATACATACCTGACCAATAGAACAAAGAACGTTCTATCATATCTTTTTTGTCTCGAACTTGAATCTCTATATTAATTTTTATACCACTATTTAGCGTAGCTCGCAAATCTAAAATAGACAATTTATCATCCTTCTGCTCTCTTGGAAGATGCGGATCATCTAAGTGCAAAGATGTAATTTCTTCATCAATAGATGATTGTAGTACCGCGTTAAGAAACCCAATTAATATATCTTCATTTCCTTCTACTCCAAACAAACGCTTAAAAGCATAATCAACTCGTAAATTTACTAGATTCTTTTTTACATATACACTCATGTTTTCCCTCTACCTTTCTCGTTTTAAAATTGTATTTAAGAGCATAAAAAAAGATAGAATTATATTCTATCTTTTTCTCCTCTATTCATCTCATCAAATATGGCTACTAGTTACTTACTATATAAGAAATATCCTCTTCACACATATTTGTCGCATTTGCAATTGTCGTGATAGAAACTCCCTCATTATAAAATCGTTGAATGAGTTCCATTCTTTCTTGTTCCCTAGCTTTTTTATCTACGTCCATTAATTGTTGCATAATATCCATAATACTTAATACACACCTTTCTTTTATATAAAGTCCCCTAGCTAAACTGTTAAGTGTTTTGTTAAAAGAAAGTTTTACACTAATACTTCTACTTTGTTGTAAAATGTACGACTTTCTTTTAACGTGTACAATTTTGTTTTAACTTCACAATTATGATTTTTTATATTGTGCGAAAAACTGGTTTGAAAGCAGCTTGCATTGCATCATCCAGTCCTTTCCCTTGTGCTGGGTTCCATGCCGCAATAATTACGTTATAGCCCTCTTTCTTTAACTCTGTCGCAAAAGCAATTAAGGCAGCTCTTACTTTTTCATTCTCTACTAAGTCAGCATCAAATGCTAAGTATACATTTTCTACGCCCATATCTTTTAATACTGGCATAACGATTCTCCATGCATTTACACCTGGAATCGCAAGAACTGTTGTCCCTACTTTAGCTATTTCTTCTTTATTTAGTCTTTGAGGAAGTAAATCGGCAATCAAATCCGCCTTCATCGGCCCTTCTGTAATCATTACTGATTTTGTTTTGTGCAGCATACCAGACTTCCAATGTTTCAAATGTGAGCTTGGTACCGCTACATGTACAGGAAGTGGATTTTCACTACCTCCCGCACCGGTTCCTTCATTTTTATTTGCTGAAGAGATCCATAAGTATTTTTGACCTTTATGTATCTTTACAACAACCTTTTCCCCGTCGATTAATAATTCTTTATTTTTCCCTATTTCTAGTTTTCCTTCATAGATACAATCCTCGTTTTTCGTTATTTTCACAACATTAGGCTGTTGGACTAGTTCGGCTTGTATACCTGTAGGTCCAGATTTCACATGAACAGAGTTCTTTACTTCATCTACACGTACTTGCCAACCAACAATTTGATTATATTGGTTTCGGAATGGAATCATAATTCCTGGAAAACCTGCCATTAAACGAAGAGAAGTTTGTCCTTTCTTCATTTCATAAAATCCAGGTATTCCCTTCCAACAATCTTTTTTGCCAATTTGTTTAAATAACTTTTCCCAAATAGTTGTGTACGTATTATCATCTTCCAACACAATTTGTTGCTTTAAAAACGAACGATATTGACGTACCTGTACTTCTTCTTCAGTCATTTTTCTATCTTGCAGTAAATGTATATGATGCTTCTCCTCTAACGGCAAAAATCCGATTAAATTACGATTAAATACATCTAATTCTTCCTTACTTCGCTTACTATGCCCCTTTACTACATCTACCTCTGGTAATTGGTATTGCTTCTTACCATTTAGATAATGGATATAACTTGGATTACTTGAATTTTTACCGTATACCCACTTACTTTCCACACGGGTACATGCTACTTTCTCCTGTGAAACATGCAGCATACAGTTTCCAATACCATTACAGATTGGGCATGGAACACGATAAAATTCCCACCAACTTCCTCTTGGATGTGCAGTTGTTAAACGAAATTGTCCTTTTTGTATGTTATAATTCATCATTTCCCACTCCTTGTATACTATTTATTATATATGGAACAGCTACTTCCATTAAACTCTTTATACTTCTATTTAGATGTTCTCTTTGTTCTCCTAACGGATAGACAAAAGAATATGTATCACAAACTAAATAATCGTTTCTATGTTCTTGATCTAGCAAAGCTGATTCTACATATGCTTCAAATGCTCTAGCAAACATCTCATGATTTGTAGACCAATACTTTTTGGTTCTCTTCTTATCTAACTTAATGGCTGTATCAAAGTATATAGACCCTTTCACTTGATAGGATATTTCAACAAGTTTTTCGCCAGTTTTTTTATAATGATATGCAGCTAACATTTGTGCGGTTTTCTCGAATTCTTTTTCAATTTTACGCTCCATACGCGTTTTTGTAGCTCCTGATAAAGTATCAAGCTTCCTACACAAACTAGCATGATGTGATTCTAAAATATTTGAAAGATTTCCTTTAAACACATCATAACTATCGATAACACCACCATAGAAATACCACTTTCTACTGTAGGCATTTTCCACGTTGATTACTCTGGCAACTTTTCCTTGTTTACAAGCCTCTAACACAGCTTGCATCTTTTCCTTGATAATAGCAGGCAAGATATTCCCAATACTCTTCCCGCTTGATAAGAAAGCAAGACTACCATTTTGAAAATCGTGACTACAATCATATAAGAAATGATCCAATGCATGTCCCCATTCATGACACAATGCCCCGACTCCATTATCACGAGTTAAATTAATGACTTTGGTAGAAGGTTCATAATGTGCTAATGCATTGCCGCTTCCTCTCGCACCAATAGCAAGTCCTAAGCGTCCTCCTAACCCTATATACTCAGGTGGAATTCCCAATATACGAGCTAAATCCTGCAATGCTTCGGATACATGCCCGATATGTTCTTTTGCATATTGTTCGGTGCAATAATGACCAAATTGCATCCCCTTCAACCCAAACATAGCAACTACGTCTTCAGGTTTGGTAGCAATTTCTACTTCTGGTCCTTTTCTTTGCAGAGTATCTGGCAGTTTCCTACTCCAAGCAGCTGCGGATTTCTTACGAGTCGTAACCTTTTTCGTAAGTAAATCCTTCCATGTTAGTTCATGTGATACACGAAGATACGTAGAATTAATACTTTTTGAATTTGTGCAAAGTGATATGAATTTCTTTCCTAATATTAATAACTCCATACCATCTGCATCAATAAACTCATCAAAATATTCCTCTACCATTCTTTTAAATGTGAATGTTACATTCTTATTTTTTCTAAATGCAGACCAACTATTGTTCATTTCCATTCCATAAGAGACCACAAGATCTACCCATTGTTCTGAGGTATGTACCGACTGTATATCATGCCATATTCTTCTACATGCTTGAACATATAGTTTCCTTGCAGTCGGTGTATCTACAATTGGCTTCTTATTAATTCTGCCCACTAGCAGTTGCTTTAACTTTGCAACACGTGGTGGGACATCATTTTCTTTTTCATGTTCAAAAGAGAATGGAATCAATGTATTTCGATCCAATGCATTTAGCGCCTCTACTGGAGATTCTTTTTCAATTTCAGCTAAAATTTCTAAAGAAAATGATACTAAAAATGATTCTTTTAAAGCTCGTATCTCTTTCTTTGCTCCCACTAATTTCTCACCTACATCATAACTGTATCGATTGCGAACTTGTTTATCTGTTCTCACATCTTGTACCATTACGTCTTCTCCAACCTCTAAACCAAACAGTTCAAATAAATTCATACTAAAATCCTCCTGAATAAAATAAAAGACAGAAATTCATAGTCATTTTGCACTACGGATTTCTGTCATTCCCTCTGTCTGTACACTTCCATATAGTTATGTAAATTACTCATTACGATACACTCACACCTGTTAAAGAGAATAGATCCTCTTTTGTCGGATTTAGTGCTTGTAACCAGCTATCTACCTCTAAGAAGTTTACTTTTTTTAATTGTTCGCCTTTTTCCGCACGCTTAACCACCTCTAAACCTCCATGATGATGCACAATCATTACAAGATCATCTTTCTTGAAAATACAATCTACATCTGCAGAGTTTATGTGGTGGTTACGTAGAATTGGTTTCCATTTCTTAAGTGAATACCCTTCTACATTTAAAAAACCACGGATAGCAGTAAAGCGAAAACTCGTTCCTCTAAAACATCTTTCCAATAAAAAAAGGAAATCCCGTACACATCCATTAAAATGAACATGATACAAATAGATTTCCCCTGCTTGTTTTGCTGCTCGCTGTGACAAGTTTGATGGTTTAATGGAAAACTGATAACAATCTCGTTCCCAAAATGCTCCTTCTTTTGTAACTCTCATTCGTAATGCACGTAAACTTGGAATAAGTTCATCTGGATGTGCAGAACAAAATAAAGATACTTCATAACTGATATTCATAAATAAATCCCCCTAAATAATAATTTTGCCCAGTGTAATAATGGGTTCTAACAATCAAACAGACTTGAAAACAACACAAAAAGGGCTTCTTCAAGTCGATTAAAAATGTGCATAGCAAAATAAGCTATATATACACTAATCGGCTCAAAGAAGCCCTTTCATAAGTGAAACAAGGCGCAACTTGCTTCTACAACTCAACCACAACACAATAAGGTGTGGGAATAAACGGAATCAATTAAACAATAAATATAGTTATATATTATTAAATTTATTAAGTATTATCAAGTATCGTTATATATTTATAGTATTTAGCGGTATAATACAAATATATAAAGGAGGTAGAATATTTTGCAAATAGGGTATGATTCAAATAATCCAAGATTAATTCCTTCAGTTGTATCTTTTATCGATGTATTAGGATTTTCGCAATTGGGCATGAAAGCGATTAATTCCGACGAAGGAGATGTATTTTTAAATCAGATACATACATCATTAAACAAAGCTCGACACGCTATCACCAATCAATTGTCGCTAGCAAAGGTTAAGGTTTTTACTGACAACGTAGTAATTGGATGGCCTATTTATGGAGATGGCGAGGGAGAATTAGGAACTACTTTCCTTAACCTAGCACAATATCAATTCTCTTTAGCGCTTGATGGATTCTTTATACGTGGTGGAGTAAGTGTTGGTCCTCACTTCATGGATGAAGAAACTGTTTTCGGCCCTGAATTGATTACAGCATATAAACTAGAATCTCCAGTAGCTGTTTATCCTAGAATTATTCTAGGTGAAAAAAGTATAGAACAAGTACATAAATATATGGCTTATTACCCATCACAATATGATAACCCTTTTTATTTTGAACTGCTTGAGGATATGGACGGAGAGTGGTTTTTAAATTACCTATATGTTTTATTTGAATTGTACGAGGAAGAAGCGTTTAATGGGGATTTCACACCATTCTTCCCCCATTTAGAAACACATCGTAATCAGATTTTAAGTGCATTACATACCTATGCAAATAATCATAAATTACTAAAAAAATATTCATGGATAGCAAATTATCATAATTATTTTTGTGATGAATTTGTACCTGATGCACCTGATGATCTTAAAATCGATTCTCCAATAAAAATGTCACAACCAAGAAGAATAATTACATAAATCATAAAAGCATTCTTACTAAGTAAGAATGCTTTTATATATCCACCATACTATTTTTAACAATTTAGCATTTCAAATATTTTATAGTTATATCGCGCATATTCTTTTTCATTTTCTTGAAATCATGTATAATTAAAGTATCCTACACGAGATATTGAGTCATATCTCATCGTCATTTTAAAAGACCTCCATTTTATATGGAGATCTTTTTTTAGGGGATAAATAAATAACTACTAATTTTACACGGCAGGAAATTCCCCCTACACATTCTCTATTAATATCCACCCATCTTAATTACTAACATAGTCATAAACATACTAAACATGAGGCTTTTTAAGTACTTATTTTCATCTTTTGCTCTAAAAAGAGCTAAACAGCAGAATAAAGCCCACCCTAACCAAAATAGCATTCCTAAAATCATTGGTAAATCAGTCAATTAAATCTACTCCTTCGAATGTTTTATCTATTACACTATTTAATATATTCATTTTGACTTCATATTTTAAGCCCAAAATAAAAAAGACAGAAGTTTTTCTGTCTTTTTTATTTATCTTAAAGTAATCCATTCATAACTTGCCCACTCTTTTGGTTTTTTATCGTACTTAATACGACCAGTCGTACAGAAGGAAGCAATCATCCATTGTATAATGTTCATCTTGGCATATGGATCAATACAATCCTCTATTTTTTTTAATTGATAGCCTGTACTATTTTTCTGCCAAATTGTATATAAACGAAAATGTGTTGTAGTAACAAGCCTAGCTTTTGTTGTAACTTGCCATTTTGCAATTTTCGTTAAATCCTCTTTGACTTTTCTCTCATACTCTTGTTTTATCACTTTATAAGTCTTGTCTTTATTAATTAATCCATTAGAGAATGTAAAAGGCATTTGATGCACCTCATAAACTGTTCCTTCTTCATCTCCTAAAATATTTGATTCTACTAGGAATATGTTTTTTAGTTTTAACTGTTCCGTTAATTCTTTTCCGCTCCGATAAAACGGTTTTTTTATCTTCTGAAGCAAGACAACCTGTACAATTAATCCGATAAGTAACGGATACGCTAGTATAAACACCATATTAATAAACATATTGGTAATAAGTACCCCTACTAATGCGAATATCGTGAAGTAAATATACGTTTCTCTTTGATGAATGATTCTACTATTCAAGCTAAAATACCTCCGTTTTGATAAATAGTGAAAGCAACATATACAATTGCTCCTAATAAAATAGAACAAGCCCCCGGAAAGCTCTGTATCAGCTGTATTTCTTTCTTTGGTAGTTTTGCCCCAAATATAGAAGCAGCATGCTCCAATTGATCTCTAAACGCTCCCACAAACCCTAAAATTTTAATTAATCGATACACACTAGCAACCCAAAAGAATAGTAAATGGAAAGCAGTTAATGTAATAGCAGTAAGGATTGCTGATTCTTCGACTAAATTACTAACATATATAGCTACCACCACAAGCATTTTTGTATCACCAGGTGAAGAAAATTTAAATGTTTCTAACAACAAACCACACGCTAATGCCATAACTAGTACAATCACAATCTCTTTTCCTGTTCTTATTCCAGCAAAATGCGTGATTCCTATACCTACAATTAAAAATAGCAAATGCCATATATTTTTCGTTTTTCTATATTTCAAATCAGTAAATACATTCAGGGCCATATATCCTAGTAGTATTCCTATTACATAAATACTCATAATTTTTCTCCTTTTTTTCTGTTTTGATAAATTCTTACGGTCCACTCACTAGAGACCAAGTGACCGTAGAAGTATAAGTAGCTTGCCGATTCTTCCCTACATAAGTTGTCCCTGGATCTAACTGCAGTTACAATCCATTTAGACCAAAATCGAGTTGATATTCTCCAATTGCTACATCTTTCGAAGCCCGGATAATAGTGTGTGCTGCCCCATTATCAATAGGTGTATTTGGAATCTGTACAATAGGTTTCCCTGTCTCTGGCCCCTTTAATTTTGTTACACTCACTTGATTCTTTATGAATAGAGAACCCTTTGGCAATTGTTTTGCAATGTTCGACTCTGTAAATGGAGAAATAGTCATATTCAGTTTCCATCCATCCGCTTGATTTCGACTATCATGTATCATGAGTTTCCCTAATGTACCAAATGAATTTTGCTTTTCTCCATTTAGTTGAATAGGAGTAAACTCTACACTTTTAGGAACAGTAAGCATGTCTACTCGTCCTTTTTGTGTTGTAGCAATATGCTTCGTTACACTTTTATTCCCAGCTTTATCTACTGTTCGGATATGTACATATTGTGGATTGGCATAATCAGTTGGAAACTGAATGCTAGTCTGGTTTGTAAATTGAACACCACTCACTTTATCAAGCGATGTATCTGCTTTATCGTTCACTACAAATTCATATCCCTTTACGCCACTTGTTACAGTTGCAGGAACTTCCTTAGAAAAATCCGAAACGCCATTCCTGCCAACTCCACGAATTTTATAATGATAGGTACTCCCTTCATCTTTAGCAGGGGCAAACGTTACTTTAGTTTCTTTCAGTTCTCTATTTTCAAATTGAAAGCTTTCAGGTGTTGTTGGCACTGCCTGATCTTTTGCTTCTTTATCTACATAGTCAGAGAGTCTGCCCTTATATATTTGCTGATTCCCCCTGTATACTTCCGCTTCCGATGCATATCCCACTTTTAACTCATCCACATAGGTAATCCCTTCTGAATAAGCAAGCATATAAAAAGTTACGCCTCGTTGCTCGGTAATATAAAACGGATTATTTGCAACTTGAGTATTCATACTAAACGTAGACCATCCATTTATATCTTTATTAGAATCATTCTTTGTGATCGTACGATTATTTGGTAATTGGATAGGCGCTGCCCATTTTCTTGTTTTTAGGCGATCACCTTGTTTCATCGGGGTCACAATAGGACTATTTAATATTATCTTTCCCTTTCCAGAACCATCCTGATACGGTATTACCTTTTCAATCATAGGGGAATCTTGATACACATCTTTGTTTATATCCGAAGTTATATGTCTTCTATCCCTTGGTATGTTGGTACCCGGTTCCCTCTCTGGAAACAAAGAGATATTACTAATTTCTATTTCTTTTGAACCACCTGGAACATCTTTTAAAACAGTAGCGTTATAATAGTCAAATTCTCTCCCTGTTTCCCAGCTTCCATCACCATAGAAACTAATTCTCCCTAACCCTTGTGACTTCGCTTTAAATGTTGCTGAAATATAAGCATTATTAGGTACGTTTAATCGCTTAAAAACAGCAATGGAACTCTCTCTTACTGTATAAGGATATAAGACACGATTCCCTCCCGATTTTGTATCAAATACCTTGTATCCACTAGTATCTGTACCATTTGGATAAAAGACTTCAGATTGTAAACTTTGATTCCCGTTTCCGTAAAACTCTCCCCAACCACTCATCAAATTAACGTCTTTGGGGTTATTAAAATCAATTTTCCATAAGACGTCCTGCTCTAAGATATCAATCGCCCATTCTAGCTTCACTTCATTTTCTTTTCCACTTGCAGTGAGTGTTGGAATACCACTTTGCTGTTTTACTATTTGATCAGCTAATACATAGTTATCTTTTGAATCACTAATTAAGCACGATACACCTAAAAGTATGATCGAAGTAAGAACCTTCCCCCATTTCACTGTTTCCTCCCCCATTCCATTTTTATGCTATCTATGCTGCCTTATTTTGCTCCTTCTGATTTTCATGTTTCTTTCTCCACCATACAAATACAAACATTGAAATAACTAATATGAAAACACCTGCGGCTATTATATATATTTGATTAGAATATCCAGGCAACACTTTTATTGCACCTGTTTGTTCCGCATACTCTGTCACATTAGAAGCAGTTATGCGTATCTGTTCTGTATATGTTTTTGGTATACCATTCTCTTTTATAGTGACTTTTAGTGTATACTTTCCATCTTTGTATTCTTTCGCTTTCCATGGGATTGCTAATCCTACCTTAGATTTTGGAGCTACATTGAATGCTGGAATATTACCATGAAACAGAACGTTATCCTGGGATATAACTTCATAGTAAACTGCTACATCCCTTACAATATTTGCATTTGTATTTTGAATAAGTGCATGGACTTGTGGTTGTGTTGGATAAGATTCAACAGTTGTGCCATTTAGTTTAAGAGGTGTTTTATTAACTGAATTTTCAGTCTCTTCACTATTCAATTGTATTGCTACCGCATATTCAATGCGATTATGTACAGAAAAGTTCAATCCGTCCTTTTCAAGCTTCTGTCCTTTAGTATCGTGCGCTAACTCAAATAATAATCCACCCAAAAATACTCCAGCTTGATTTGGTGTCGTTAAATGTACCTCTATAGTTTTCGTTTGATTCCCCTCTAAAGTAACAGCGTCAGGAGCTTGTACATACTGATCCATATAGAAATCTGTATCTGTTAATATACTTTGTGAGACTTCACGATTTGGTACATACATAATACCTCCGTTTGTAGAGGTGAGAGCGTTAGCAACTTTTACATTGACTTTGATTGGAGTATTAGCTTTATTGTGTACATCCATTTTTACTGTTTGATTCTGTTTCTTTTTCACCTGTAAATTAAAATAATTTTTTATATCACCTAGTTGATTATCCGGGACATGAATGCTTACATCAAATGGTAAACTATCTTGTTTTTCTTCTGCATAAACTACTTTAAAAGGTTTTAAGCTTATACTTAAAATGAATATAATCACAACCAAAATACTAATTAAAATTTTATATACATAGCTTTTCATTCTGCCCCTTCTTTCTATGTACAGAAGAGAATCATACATACGTGATTCCCTTCTATATGATAAATTTCTTTTAAGGTCCTGTTACAATAGAATATGTCAGTTTTGACTCATATGATGTAGCACCAGCCTTATTCTCAACATACGTACTATGTGGATTTAACGTTAAAGCTAGAGACTTATCATTGAAACTAACATTATATTTCCCCATACCTTCATCTTTTTTCGCACTTAAAATCGTAACTTGATTATCAGTATCTATAATAAAGTTAGTCGTTTTAAACTCCGGATTTGGTGAACTTGTCCCTCCAACTTTCGTTATAGCAGCACCACCACTATTCAAAACTAAGGAACCCTTTGGAAGTGTCCGATTTGACTTTGCATCTCCACTCACTTTAAATTGATCTGCTTTTACATTGATTCTCCAACCATTCCCAGAACCAGTTGCATCTGTCACTGTTAGTACACCAGGATTTGCATGTGTCACTTGTGTTTCTCCACTTAGTGTTACCGCGTTAAAGTTACTAACTGGTGTAACAGCAATATTATGTTCCCCACCTGTTATACTTTGATTTAGTTTTGTATCAGCTGTTGTTGCTGCACTTGCAGGTGTACCCATTAGTGACATACCAAGGGCTAATGTTGCTAATGTGGGAATCATCACTTTACTAAATCTCATCATAGTACCTCCTTATGTTTTAAAAGGAGGGAGCTATATAAAACACGCCCCCTCTTATTTTCAAACAAAATTTATTTTTTGTTCCAAGAATCTACATCCGCATTGCTTGATGCTTTTGTGAATCGAGCTAGAATTGTATCATAACCACCTTGGATTGCTTTCCATACAAATGGCCCAATTACTAATACGATAATGACCGCCAAGGCAATTAACATACCGTTTTCTGATGATAACTGTGAATCCTCATTTTTTAACCAATTTTTCATTTTTGCTAACATTGCATTTCGTCTCCTTTATATATCAATTTTAAGAATTTACTAAAATAAGAACTTAACTATTAAAATCTTTTATTACTTATTCCAAGAATTCACGTCCGCATTGCTTGATGCTTTTGTGAATCTTGCCAGGATCGTATCATAACCACCTTGGATTGCTTTCCATACAAACGGTCCAATTACTAATACGATAATGACCGCCAAGGCAATTAACATACCGTTTTCTGATGATAACTGTGAATCCTCATTTTTTAACCAATTCTTCATTTTTCCTAACATGATTGAATCTCCCTTATCCATTTATTTGATCTATACGTAATAAGCATCATTCATCTAAAACTTCTATTACTTGTTCCATGTATTCACATCTGCATTGCTTGATGCTTTTGTGAATCGAGCTAGAATTGTATCATAGCCACCTTGGATTGCTTTCCATACAAATGGTCCAATTACTAGCACAATAATTACCGCCAAGGCGATTAACATACCATTTTCTGATGATAATTGTGAGTCTTCATTTTTTAACCAATTCTTCATTTTCGTTAACATATATTTTGCTCCTTTACCTATTCCATTTTGAATAATGTTTTTCTATATACTTGCAAATCCTTGCATTAAGGATTGAATAAGAATGACCATCGGAGAAGTAAGCATACATCCAATAAGCGCAACGTTAAATTTATTCATTTCCATTGGCTTATTCTGAATGAGACGGTTATAGTTCTCATGTTTTAACTCACGCATCATTTTAATCTGTGCATCCATAATACGAAGACTTTGTACCTTGTCCGTTTTTTGTGCTTGTTGTAACGCAATCGTAAAAGTATTAACTTCTGGACTATTTAAGGCTGCTGCAAAGTTTCTAAATGGTTGATCCGAACCCGCATACATTTCTAATTCCGCTGTAAGTGTAGATACATACGGTCGAAGATGTCTTCCAGCATATATCTGCGCCTTTTTTACTGCTTCTAATGTTGTATGTGTTTTTAACAACTGCAGCATAGGAATTAAATACTCCGGTAATTCGAACTTCCTTGCTTCTATCGCCTGCTTGATTCTTATCTTTAATAGATAATCTGGATAGAAATAAAGCAGTGGTGAAATCAAAACGCCCACTTTAAATAAGTAGTAATCGTGAAACACTGTACATATCAAGAAAACAGAGGTGAAAATGATGGGATATGCTACCTTCATTTTCAAATATTCTTCTGGTTTCGTATCCAAACCAGCTTCTTCTAATTTTTTCTGGATCAGCTCTTTCTTTTCTTCTGTCAGATACTTATGTGATAGCGACTGGAAGGGAGCGAGCATCATTTGATTTAAATTCTTTTTTTCAATTCGTTTTGCATTTTCTACATAGTTTGTAAGTAGGCTACCGCTGTCTTTTTTACTTTGTAGAAAGGTAGAGAATACCCAGTACATGACAACGAATACCACTAAAGCTAGAATCGTAGCCAATTTATTCCCCTCTTTCTGTTGGATTATAATTTGCAATCTTTTCTACACGGGTCGCTAAGAAAAATACAATGAACATATTTACCGCTAATGCAATTTTCCCCATCATAGAGCCTGCTACAAATCCATATGCTTCTTTTGACATCAACATAATCACAATCGGCATGGCAATCACGATTAAGCAATTCTGTACAAACGCACGTTGTGCTTGTGACAAACTAGAACGTAATCTTGCCAAATATAACTTTTGTTTTTCGAAATCTTCTGCAATATCTAATAAGACTTGTACTGAATTCGATCCGCCTTCTCGACTACACACTTCCAACATTTCATGGAAGAAAACCAATTCTCTAAAATTAAAAGTTTCATTGAATCCTTTAAATGCACGGTGCATTGTAGTTCCACCTTCTAATAAAAGAGAAACTTTTTCTATTTCTTCTTGAATGCTCTCGTGCATCATTGGCTTTACTTGTACTAACACGCGTTTAGCGTTATTACTAATTTGAAGCGCATTCGCTACTGCCTTCATATAAATAGAAAGACGGTCAATGACAACTAAGTAGTAACGTTTTTTTCTTCGATAGAGAAGAAATTTCGGAACTAAAAATCCACATAAAGCAGAAATCAGTGTAAAAGGATCTCTTCCAAAGGAGAAGTAGAATATTGCTGCTATACTCATTCCGGAAAGAATCGTATATACCCAGTACATGCTTTTCGTCAATTTCCACTCGTACTTTTGGGCTTCTTGGATAACAGATTGTGGAAGATACATTCGTATGCCTTTAATATTCCTTAATTCCAAGCGCCTTTCTTCTTTCTCATTTTCTTGTACAAATTGGGAAAGTGCAGAACCTTTAGATTTTGCAAAAAGTAAAACAAGTAATACTACACTAATAAAGATTAATAATATACATCCATAGGCGAACAAACTATGCATACTGCACCTCCTGTTGTGATAGGAACGGTGCATAAAGAGCTGGATTTACAGAAGTAGCAGAACGGAATTTTTTCTCCAATTTAGCTGACATTTTCCCTGTAATAATGTGCTGTCCATGAATTTTTCCTATGTTTTCATTTATCTCATCCTGTTCCTCGTATGTCGGGATAAACTGAGAAAGTTCATTAAACTGTATATCACCTCGATAATCTAATAATTCAATCATCTCTGTAATATAACGATTCCCATCATCTTTCTTTTCTAAAAAGACAATCACATCGAATGTCTGTGAAATTAATTCATATAAATACTGGGCATCAATATTCGCACCACTTTGCAGACACATGAGCATTAAACGTCTGACTGCTTCTATGGCACTTCTTGCATGGACAGAGGTAAAGCCAGGATGGCCTGTTTGGAAAAAGTTAATCATTTTTAATGCTTCTTTACCCCTCGATTCCCCTACAATTAATCGCTTTGGTCCTTGACGTAGTGCATTCGTTAACAATCTATCAAAATCAATTGCATTTTCTTCTACTTCCGATGCCCTACATTGCATCGGAACAAAGTGATGTTCTGGAAAAATTCGATGCAAATATAATTCAGGGTTATCTTCTACTACAAGAGTACGTTCTTTTTTCTTTCCTTTCGGAATATGAGAAGCAAGAAATTTCATAAACTCTGATTTCCCTGTCCCTGTTGCTCCAGCGACTAGAATATTCATTTTGGCTTTCACGGCTGCAGCCAAAAAGCCCAACATCTCTTTTGACGCTTGATTAGTAGATAACATTCGCTCTTCAGAAGCACGAAGATGATCTGCATTCTTACGAATCGTTATTGTTGTCCCGAGTCCCCCAAGTTCATCTAAAGCAATATTGATACGGATATAGGGAAACACGCAGTCCACATATGGTTTTGCTGTATTTAATGACTCTGACGTACTATTTACCATCTTATAGGCTAAAGCCTTTACCTCTTCTTCCGTCTCAAATCGGTAAGGGAATGTTAACTCTCCCTCTCCAATTTTTTCGTAAATAATTTCTTTTGTACCATTGATATAAATATCGGTTACATCCTGATCTTCTTTTAAAGGTTCTATAATTCCAAATCCCACAATATCATCACATACCATATTTAATAATTGTTCAGAAGGTACATCTGAAATGACGACTTGATTACTTAATAGAAAGCTTTTAATGATTTGTTCTACAGCTGCTCTCTTTTCTTTATTCATAAAAGATTCGCTTAAAATATCACGATGGTCTTTTACTAAAAATGCACGAATTTCATCCGTGATATCTTTAATTTGTTGAGCTGTAGTTGTTCCTAACTTTCGAGCTGATTTGGAACGAATCATATAACCAAAATGATATAAATCAACTCGATTTCGCTTTAAGGCGACTTGTTTTCCCTGTAAATAGCCCCACATACTACTGCCTCCCTTTTAATTTCGTAAACCAAAGAGACCCTTTTTCATAGAGGATGTATGCTGGGTTGGAATATCAAGACCAGCTGCTTCCATAATGTGATGGACCTTTGTATTAATTTGCGGGGAACCAAACTGCATCCCCCATTCATAACTCGTACGATCCCTGTCATACGGAATTGTCACCGCAATTTTTTGGGAAGAAAGCTTTTCAATATCTTCTACACAATCCTCATCTCCCATATTTAAAACATGAATCATACGAGGCAATGTTAGCTTTGCTTCTTCTAGTAGTTGTAATTCTCTTTTAATTGCTATTGCACCACGAGGGTTGCCGTTTAACACATGAATTACAAGGTCTGATTGGTATAGGATTGGATAACTCAGAACCTCAGATAATTCAGTTGGTACTGATAGAATGATAGAATCGTATTCTGTATCTACAAGTGATTCTATAAATGTCGTTACAAACAGTTCTTTGTTTTGAATCTCTGGGAATTGAGCTAAGTTATAACCTGATGGAAACACTAGAAAATCCATCTTATCGTGCAATTTTTGCATCAACCTTGGATTCATTTTTCTCTCTAATAAATCTTGCTTGGTACAAATATATTGCGAGAGATTGTATTCATTTTCTTTTCTTACAAGTTCTAAGATGTTTTTACTATCGTGGCTAAGACCAGTTCCAACCGCAAAACTAGGTCTTACTTGGTCTGCTTCAACATAAAGCACCTTTTTCCCTAAATGAGCTAATTCATTTGCCATCGCAATACTTAATGTGCTTTTCCCTACATTTTCGTTTGTTGCATAAAAGGCAATGATTCTTGTTTGCCGCTCCATCTTAATAACCCCTTTCTTACTTAGATTCATTCAGATACTGTGCTACATACTCTTTTACATTTTTAGAAATTGGATTAGTCGAATGCTTCTCTACATAGTCTAAAATGTTCTTTTGATCAGATATTTGTGAGAATCCTTCAGCTGGTTCTAATTCTTTCCCTGTTTGCTCCACCTTTTGTCCAACTGCAACAGGAATGACATCTCCAAGTGTTTTTGCACGATTTAAGTATTGAAGTTGTTCAGGGGAAACAGCCAGTGTGTATAATCGCGTTACTTTAGGCTTTTGTTTTCCTTCTTGTTCCTCTTTTGATTCTTTCTTTTCTAGCACAAATGCATCTTCTGTATTGCTATCTTTTGCAGCCGTCACACGTACACGTTGGAACAGACCACCAAAGACAACCTTCTCATTGTCCCCTTCTTTCACAACTTGTTTGAAATACAAGTCCACATACGTGTTTGGGATAATACTATTCCCTGAACTTGTTTCCAAATCAACGAGTAACGGGAAAGCAACTTCTCCATCGTTCAAATTTAAAATAGCAGAGTCCGGTAACTCCTCTTTCTTTACTACTTTGTTTTTAAAGAGATAGCTATTTTCTGTAATGGGTTGCCCATCATTTGTCCACTTACCTACAACCTCTTTTTTATTTACACGTAATGCATTTGGGGGAATCGCATCACCAGGTAAAGTTCGTTCCACTAGCATGTCTTCTTTAATTTCTGTATGTGCAGGTATATCCTTTGCGGCTACAACAATCTTTGTTGGTTTTACAGCATTTTCTACTGCGAAATGATTGTATCCATAGATACCCGCTACTGTTGCAGCGGCTAGACCTACCGCAACAATCTGCTTCTTTTGAAACTTAGATGGCTTCAATGTTTGTATTCCTCCTTATGTAGCCTTTAAACGCAAAAAAAGGACACACCTATGGCATAATGCGCCTTAGGTGTGTCCTTTTAGCTAATCTAAAGTCTATATGAAAATGTTGGATTTGGTTTCTTTAATATTACAATTTCAATATTATGATATATAGAGTTATATGTCAATCATTTCTAAAAAAAATATTATTTTTACCATTTCAAGCCTCTGATTTCAAACCTCAAAAACCCTTAAAAACATTGTCATATCAAGGTTTTCAAGCTATTAACCCACCCGTAAATATGGTATAATTAATATAACGTAACTGAATATTTCAGGGTGGTTGGTTGCTTTCCTTTCTCTTTCATTTTATGGAGAAAGGAGGTGATCGCATGGAAATACTTTTCACGATAGCAATTGAAATTTTAAAAGTAATTGCTAGAGAAGTCGCTGTATTTTTTGCAAAACGAGTAGGTAAATACCTATCAACGTCTTGGAAGAAAGCACAAAAAAAGCGACGAAAAACGAAAAGAACCACCCACAATGTGAACTGGACCCGAAAAGTTAGACATATATTTAAGCAGCTAATAAGGATTGAATTCTGTATTTTACAGGAGGCAATCCTTTTAATTTTGCCTTAATCCTTTTATTATTGTAATAATAAATATAATTCTCTAGTTCTTCCCTAAAGTGTTCCATACTTTCAAAATCTTTAAGATAAAGTAATTCAGATTTTAATAAGCCAAAGAAATTTTCAATGACTGCATTATCTAAGCAATTTCCCTTACGGGACATACTTTGAGTTATATTATTTTCTCTTAAAATATATTGATATCTATCCATTTGATAGTGCCAACCTTGATCTGAATGAAGGATAGGAGTATCTTCTTTATCCAAGCATTTTAAAGCCTTATCTAACATCCTTTCGACTAGAAGGAATGTAGGGCGTTTCTCAATATTATAGGAAATAATCTCACCATTAAACAAGTCTAGAATAGGAGATAGGTAGAGTTTTTCACCAAACAAATGAACTTCAGTAACATCTGTAACCCACTTTTCATTAGGCTTAGAGGCCTTGAAATCACGCTTCAAGACATTTGGCGCTACCTTCCCAACCTTCCCGCGATAAGAGCGGTATTTAGTGATTCTTACCAACGATTTTAACCCTAATTGATTCATTAAGCGAAGGACGGTTTTGTGGTTAATGGTATAGCCCTGATTACGTAATTCAAGTGTGATACGCCTATAGCCATATCGCCCTTGGTGTTCCTGAAAAATCTGCTTAATACTTTCTTTAACCTCGTTATATTTATCTTCACGACTCATTTGTTTCACCCAGTAATAATATGTACTACGAGCCATTTCAGCCGCTTTAATCAAGTCGATAATTTTATATTCATGCCTTAACTCATATATTATGTGTGCTTTGTCTTTTTCAGAGATTGTTGTTTTTGTTGAATTAAGGCGTGTAACTTTTTTAAATAAGCATTTTCCATGCGTAAGTATTCAATTTCTTTTTGTAAATCATTTTGAGAGTTAATATTTTGTTTTTTCTTAGGTGCAATAGCCTGTTTCTTCTTCACAGTGGAGTACCCCTTACTTGTTTTACGAAGAGCATCTATCCCCTGTGATTCTAGCATTGATCGCCACTTCCTAACGGTACGAGGAGATGGAACGTTGAACATAGCGGCCGCTTGTAGGGGCGAAGCTCCTGTATTGTTCATAAAATTCAATACTTCCATTTTAAACTGAATGTCATACCTTGTACATTTAGAGTTTAAGGACTCTATTCCTTGTTCTCTAGTACGTGCCACCCACTCTTTTAATAACGATATACTGACTTGATATTTTTTGGCAGTCACTTTAAAAGAATCATTTGTATTTAAATAATGTTCAACGGCATTTCTTTTTAATTCGAATTTATATTTTCTAGACATAATAAAACCGCACCTCCAATTGTTAGTTATTTGTCTAACAAATTGGGTGCGGTTCAAATGCCTGCAAGCGTGTGAAGGGCGGTTCTAAGAAAAAATAAACTTTTTTAGTAACTAGCCACCTTGCGGTAACAGTTACATAAGGCGAGATGTTGGAGCATCTCGTCTTCTTTAGTTTATGCAAAAACTATTGTTATAATACTTCTACACTTATTATAACATCAACTATTGTACATGTCATGCAGATTTATCCGCGATAGTTGATAATAAAGACATTATTATTAAAACGAAATCAATTTTGTTCCTGTTTCAAAATACTCTGCAGGAGCATAACTTGTCCCATTCCGATCTTGAAATTCATTTCCAATATATAACGATACAATCATTGCGATTACTCCAAGAAAAATTACTCGTCTCACACGCTGCTTTTTCTTTTTATCCACTCAAATTTCCCCTTTCTATGAAAAAAGGCACACCCCATTAAGGGGTGTGCCTTTGGTTTATCCATTCAGCTACTAGTCAAGAAGGATTATATACTTTTGTCGATTCAAGTCATTATACAATACTATTTAACTAATTTCTATTCTTCATATAGTACCAATTTGATAAATCAGTAATAATATTTTCCTTTCCAACCCAATTCCAACCTGGTGTTTGCACAGGGAATGGAAGATCCGCAAGCACCCTTCTCTTTTTAAAATCATCGTACGCAACACCTTTAATTTCAACTTCATCTGTCAGGCACAAACTCATTTCATTCACACCTGCTGGGTTTGTTTCAACATTGAACGAATATTTTCCATCTTTTGTTTTTAATGGCGCATACCATTTGCGTTGGCCATCAATAATTTTTTCCTTCCCATCCCAATATAAAGACTTAGTTGGTCTTTTACTATCAAAGACATGTCCTGTTACTTCAGACAAATACATATTTTTAGGTAGGAATTTTGATGTTAAGCCATTATTAGAAACACTCTCTAAATCATATGCTGTTTTTAGTCCTTCATCTGCAAATGGATACTGTGCCGTTGCTTTTGTAAATACACCTGGATAATTGGTATTCCAATCATTTTTGTATTTTCCATTAACTTCATAAGAAAAACCATACCCCGAATGGAGCTTAGATGGTTCTAAATTATCAATACTTCCACTTAATGTTTCATAGAACATTTCTCCCACTGTGTCCTCTTTTGACACACGTTCACTTACTGTTTCTACCACACCTTTTACACTCGTTACTCCGCACATCCCCTTTTCATGAGATGGTGCATAGATAGCTGTTTTAATAGGATTATTTTTGTATGTGGTTTCTTCTATATCTAGACGGTTACCAGCAGGGTTAATTTCTGCCTGAATTGTTCCTTTCCCCTTATGTTGCCAGCCAAGGTTCAAGGTTTTCTTTTCTCCCTCAGTTAACCTTACCTGTTGTGACGCTACTTGTTGTCCGTTATGCTTGAGCACGACTACTGTTTCAGGATTTGCATATTTTGCTTCTAATGAATCTAACTTTTTAATTTTATTTTTCTCTTTTTCTAGTTTCTGTCTTGCTGTATCTAGCCTATTTGCAGCATCGTCTAATCTATTTTCTTCCCAAGAACAGTCTCTATCAATGTAGTAATCATTGCCTTTTTCATCTTTCTCATGAATTGGATTACGACGACAATAACTCAAACTAGACTGTGCACTGTCCCTACCTGATTCAGCGCTATATACTTCCTGTTGAGATTTATTAATATTATTATTCACCTTTGCTCTATATTGGTCACGTTCCGGTTTAAAATTATCACGTGATACATCTATTCTTGTTTTTATATTCTTTCCTTCTCTTGCTGTTTCTCCTTCAATTCGGTCAGCAGAGAAATCAATTTTATATTTAAAATCATCTTCATCACCTGGATCTGGATTAGGTGTTACTTCTGTACCACAGTTTCCATCTACAATGAAATCAACTGTTTTCTCATTTGAGTCCCTTTGAACTCCATCAATAATTTTTAATTTTGCCGTATATCGACCACACATCTGAGGTTGCCACCTTATATCTTCTTTCGTAAATCGTCCTGCATCACCTTCATTTGGTTTTTGATTATCTTTTTGTGGCGTTGAGCGCAAGTAATTTTCTTGATGATGCACTTTTTCACCATTTTTAGTGATATCCAACAGCCATTTCACACGATTCCGTTCACCCGCTATCGATGAATAAGGGTTACCTATATCGAGTTTGGGACCACGTTCTGTATATCCTTTATCTTTACTTACGTACTCGAAACCGTAAAATGTAAACTTAACAGGTGTATCCTTCTTACCATTAGAAGCTTTAAAATCTTTTATTTCAGGTTTACTAGATCGTACATACCATAGGTTATATTTATTTATTCCATTTACGCCGCCAGCACCTGCATATCCACCAGAAAGGTAAGCTATATCACGAATCCAGTAAAATGCTCCATAATTCTCAGAACCTGTATTATTAAAAATGACATGACTGTTTATATTATCTAAAACAAATTTAGGATTTCCCCAATATTTATCAGATATAACACCATTATTCACTCTTTCGATTTCTGTAACCATCCGATCTCCCACTGTGACAGCCTTATTCCAATAACCATCGTTTGAAATCCGCACATAAGGCTCACTTAGGTCTTCTCGTTGTACCAAGTTTGCTTGTGGGTTTTCAAAACTAAAAGAACCATTGTAAACAGCCGGATAGTGAAGGTCTCCTTTGTACGCTAAATCTATACCAGGTGGTGCATAATCTCTTCCAAATCGATAGAATTTACCTTGCATTTGTAAATCTTTTGACTTAAGAAACTTATCCTCATTTCCATTCAGAAAAGGTACATCGGCATTTTTTGCCTCGACCATTGTAGGCATCGCTAATAAAACAGAAGTACAAACCAACAGTAGTTTACTTTTTATTTTCATTATTTCCCCCCCTAAAACATAAAAAAGGACAAACCTGTACCATTGGTTAGGTACGTAAGGTTTGTCCTTCACGCATATCATTTGTTTATCTTATTATAATTATAAATTATTATATCATTATTTAGAATGAACGTCTACATACATTGTGTGATCAGCCATAGATTGTCCAATGCGAATTTTATAGTTTCCTTTTTCATAGTTGTTTATTTTTCGTGCATCAACCGTTTCTTGAATTTCCTTATCTAGATTTAAGCCACTTAGTAAAGTAGTCCATTGTTTCGCTAATTCAACAGTCGCTTTGTTGTTATCTAGGAAATATATTTTAAAATCACCTGAACTTCCAACTACAGAAAATTGTGCTCCAATAGAACCTTCTGGTAGATACATATTACTATCTAATAAATCAATAGAACCACCAATCTCTTTATATTTTAAGCTTGTACTATAGGTACTATTAATATCTTTGATGATACTCTGAGCTTCACTAGATACTTGTTTCTGTACTATTGGGTTTTTTAATGCTTCTGGATAATAAACCAATTTCTCATTTGCTAAACTAGCATCTAAGCCTGCTGGTACTTCTGGCTTTGTCTCTGGCTTAGTTTCAGGTTTTTCCTCTGGTTTTGTTTCAGGTTTTGGATCTGGTTTCACTTCTGGTTTTTCCTCTGGTTTTGTTTCAGGTTTTGGATCTGGTTTCACTTCTGGTTTTTCCTCTGGTTTTGTTTCAGGTTT
>NZ_JAQFPJ010000027.1:0-48399 GCF_027712065.1 Bacillus cereus group sp. BcHK124 | reverse complement strand
GTTAGTTTGTCTAGCATCATAAAATAAAAATTGACGTTTCACGTTGTTTGTTTCGTTCAGTTTTCAAAGAACTACTTTGTCGCTCAGAAGCGACTTTATTAATATAACATTTCGTTATATTTTCGTCAACAACTTTTTTCAATAAGTTGTTTTTCGTTTGTTTTGCTTGTTACCTTTCGTGGCAACGAATATAAATATACCAGTTTGATTATTAAAATGCAATAGTTTTTCTAATAAAATTTTTAACTTAGTAAAAAAGTATAAAAACAGCACTTTTCTTCTATATAAATATAATTTCTTCCAACATCGACATCTAATGCCTCACGCTCATACTCAAACAAAAAAGCTTTGGAGAAATCTCCAAAGCTTAGTCTTGTTTATGACGCATAGCAGGGAATAATAGTACGTCACGAATAGATGGTGCATTCGTTAATAACATAACAAGACGATCAATACCAATTCCTAGTCCACCTGTAGGAGGCATACCATACTCAAGAGCTTCAATATAATCATCATCCATCATGTGAGCTTCATCATTACCTTGTTCGCGTTCTTTTAATTGTGCTTCAAAACGTTCTTTCTGATCGATTGGATCATTTAATTCAGTGAATGCATTTGCATGTTCACGTGCAACAATAAATAATTCGAAACGATCTGTGAATCGTGGATCTTCGTCATTCTTTTTCGCAAGTGGCGAAATTTCTACCGGATGACCGTAAATAAATGTTGGTTGGATTAATTTATCTTCTACTTTTTGCTCGAAGAATTCATTAATAATATGACCAACTTCCATTGTATCCTTAATTTCTACATTATGTTCTTTTGCAAGTTCACGCGCTTCTTCTACACTCATCGGATTCCAGAAATCTGCTCCAGAATGTTCTTTAATTGCATCTACCATATGAAGACGTGTCCATTCTGGTTCTAGATTAATTTCATAATCACCATACTGGATTGTTGTTGTACCTAGTACTTGCTTCGCGATATGAGCAACCATATTTTCTGTTAGTTTCATAATATCTTTATAATCAGCATACGCTTCATATAATTCAATCATCGTAAACTCGGGATTATGACGAGTTGATACACCCTCGTTACGGAATACACGGCCGATTTCATAAACTTTTTCTAATCCACCCACAATAAGGCGTTTTAAATGAAGTTCAATTGCGATACGCATATATAATTCCATATCTAACGCATTATGGTGCGTGATGAAAGGACGCGCAGAAGCTCCACCTGCAATTGCGTGCATCATAGGTGTTTCCACTTCAAGATAACCATTGTCATCTAAGTATCTTCTCATTTCACGAATGATTTTACTGCGAGTAACAAATGTTTCACGGCTTTCCATACTTGTAATTAAGTCTAAGTAACGTTGACGGTAGCGTTGTTCAACATCTTTTAGTCCATGATATTTATCCGGTAATGGACGAAGAGATTTCGTTAATAGCGTAAAGCCCGTTGCTTTCACCGAAAGTTCTCCAACGTTCGTTTTGAAAACTTTACCTTCAATACCTACTAAGTCACCTAAATCTGCTGTTTTAAATAATTCGTACTCTTCATCTCCAACAGCATCTTTACGAACATAAATTTGAACTTGTCCATGTAAATCTTGAATATGCGCAAATCCAGCTTTTCCTTTACCGCGTTTTGTCATAATACGACCAGCAATAGAAACAGAGATTTCTTTCTCCTCTAATTCTTCTTTAGAGAACTCTCCATATAGGCTTAATAATTCATTTGTTGCATTTGTACGTTCAAAACGTTTACCGAACGGATCGATCCCTTGCTCACGTAAGTTATGTAGCTTTTCACGACGAACAAGCAATTGGTCGTTTAATTCTTCGTGGTTCATGTTATCCATGGTATTGATATCACTCCAGCTCTATTAATTTTTACAATATATACAGTATAGCATTTTCTACTCAACTAGAAAAACTGCCAGCAACTAACTGGCAGTTCTTCTTTCTTTCACGTAATTATAGGAAGTGTATAGAAGAATGTCAATCTTCCCTTCCTATTATTAACCAACGTGAATTGTTTGTTGTTTCGCTTCTACTTCTTCTACAAATGTACCTAATACATTCGCTAAGTCTTCACGCGTATTACAAGCATTGATACCATTACGTACAGTTGCATTACCACGAATGCCCTTTAAATACCAAGCTGCGTGCTTTCTCATCTCTCTTACAGCGACATTTTCATTCTTTAAATCGATCAGACGATCTAGATGCAACATACATACGTCAATTTTCTCACGTACTGTCGGTTCTGGCATTAATTCACCCGTCTCTAAATACTTTACCGTACGATAAATCATCCATGGATCTCCAAGGGCAGCGCGGCCAATCATAACACCATCTACACCAATTTCATCAAGCATACGCTTTGCATCTTGCGGCGTTGCGACATCACCATTTCCGATAACAGGGATATTTACAGCTTGCTTTACTTGTTTAATAATATCCCAATCCGCTTTTCCTTCATACATTTGTACTCGTGTGCGCCCATGAACCGCTACCGCTTGTCCACCAGCACGCTCAACAGCTTTCGCATTCTCGATTGCGAAAATATGATCCTCATCCCAACCAATACGCATTTTAACTGTAACTGGTTTTTCTACAGCATCTACAACTGCCGCTACCATTTCATATATTTTATTTGGGTCTAAAAGCCACTTTGCTCCTGCATCACACTTAACGATTTTCGGTACTGGGCATCCCATATTAATATCAATGATGTCTGCTGTCGTATATTGATCTACGTATTTCGCAGCATCTACAAGAGTTTCTTTCTCGCCACCAAAAATTTGTAAACTTAATGGCTTTTCTCTCTCATCAATATATAACATATCTAATGTTCTTTTATTGTTCAGTAGTATCGCCTTATCACTTACCATTTCAGCACAAACTAGGCCTGCACCGAACTCTTTTACTGTCAAACGGAATGCAGAGTTACACACTCCCGCCATCGGTGCTAATACAACCGGATTTTTCATCTCAATATTTGCGATTTTTAACACTCGATTTACTCCTTCCTTCATGGTCACTTTGGCATTAGCTCATCTATCGAGACCTTTAATGCTTTAGCAACTTCCACTACAAAGTCTTGGGAAGGCGATCGATTCCCTCGCTCAACTTCACCTAAAACAGATACAGATACCCCTAATTCTTTTGCAAAACCTTCTTGCGTATAACCTTTTAGTTTTCGAAAAGCACGAATGCGTCTTCCCCATTTTTCTGCTTCCATACCGTTACTCCCTCTCGCCTTTTCATTTCTTCTACTTGTGAACGTGAAATGTTTTGTTTTATATCTTGATTAATCTCTAACAACGGAACGATAACAAAAGCTCTTTCGAACATCCGCGGATGCGGAACAATAAGATTCTCTGCTTCAATATTTTCTTGATTATATAGTAAAATGTCAAGGTCGATAGTCCTAGGTCCCCACCTAATTTCCCTTTTTCTTCCTAGATCATTTTCTACTTTTTGCGTTACTTTCAATAATTCTTGCGGTGATAAATTGGTAGAAATTTTTATAACTAAATTTAAAAAGCAACTCTGGTCAGTATAGCCAACCGGTTCCGTCTCATATACAGACGAAACATCCTCAACTTTGATATAAGGATTTTTATTCAGAAACTGAATCGCTTCAGTTAAATACGTATAACGTTCTCCAATATTTGAACCTAATGCAATGTAAGCTATATTATTCATGGACGTTCTCTCGTAATTTCTACCGCTACAGCACGATAATGTCCCGGTATCGGCGGATCTGGTTTAATTACCTTTATCGTACATCTTGAAATACTCTCATATTGTTTCAATATATCTGTAGCAATATTTTCAGCAATACTCTCTACAAGCTTATATGTTCTATCTTCTACAACTTTCCTACATAATTCGAAAAGCTCTCCATAATTAACAGACTGCTCTAAGTCATCACTTTCTCCTGCTTGTTTCAAATCCAATTCCACCGTTAAGTCCACTTTAAATCTCTGGCCCAATTTATTTTCCTCTGGGAATACACCATGATAACCGTAAAACTCCATATCATGAATATAAATTTTATCCAATTACTTTACCCCCTTACCAATCATCGCATCCATCATCTTAGCCATACGCGCCATTTCCTTCACATCATGAACACGAACAAACTCACAACCCTTTTCAATACCAAGACAAACGGTAGCTCCCGTCCCCTCAAGACGTTCTTCTACCGGTAAATCTAGCACATGCCCAATAAAGGACTTTCTCGAAGTACCTAAGAGAACTGGATAACCTAGTACGTTTAACTGTTCTAAATTACGCATCGCTTCTAAATTTTGTTCAGGCGTTTTAGCAAAACCAATACCTGGGTCTAAAATGATATTCTCATCTCGCACGCCAGCATCTTTAGCAATTTTAATACTGTCATATAAGTCAGCAATCATATCAGCCATTAAATTACGATAATTCATATTATCGCGATTATGCATTAAGATAATAGGTACATCGTAATGAGCTGCAACTTCAGCGATTTTTGGTTCCGCCTTCGCTCCCCAAATATCATTAATAATATGAGCACCAGCTTCAATTGCTTGTTTTGCAACTTCCGCTTTATACGTGTCGATAGAAATAGGCAATTTCACCTCTTTTGAAACAGCCTGAATCATTGGAACAACTCGTTTTATTTCTTCTTCCACCGATACTTTAGCAAAGCCCGGACGAGTAGATTCGCCACCAATATCAATAATATGAGCACCTTCTTCTCGCATTTCTTTCGCATGGCGCACTGCAGCATCTACCTCGTTGTAACTCCCACCATCAGAAAACGAATCTGGTGTTACATTTAAAATCCCCATAATTAACGTTTTTTCATTTAAGTTCAATGTATATTCGCCGCAGCGCAAATCATAATCCCACTTCAAACTACACATCTCCTCTTCGTAATTCATTTCTGCTCCACAATTTCTCTCTCTGCATTTCATAAAGATTCATAAATCTTTTTGTAACCAAACCTACTTTACCCGGGAAATCTCGCCCCTCTATACGATTAAGCGGAACAATTTCTTGAATCGAGTTTGTTACGAAGACTTCATCGGCTGAAAGTAATTCATTTTTTGTAAAGAGACCTTCCTTTACTTCTATACCCATCTTTTCAGCAACCTTTATAATAAACGCACGAGTGATACCATTTAAAATCCCCGTTTTTAAAGAAGGTGTATATAAAATATCACCTTTTACAAAAAAGAGATTCGAAACAATCCCCTCTGCAACATAACCTGTTTCAGTAAGGAAAATACCTTCCTTATTCACAACATTGCCTATTTCGCGTTTCCCCAAAATGTTATTTAAATAATGGTGAGACTTCAAGCGAGATGCACCCTCTGGTGTATTTCTCACTTGATTTAAGACAACCCCTTCTTTTTCCACTACATCTCCCGGGGCCGCTAAAGGTTTTATAAAAACAATAATAGACGGCTCTTCATACATTTCTGTTTGCAATCCAATTTCATCTATACCCGCCGATACATTAAAACGGACATACGCATGCTCTAATTTGTTCTTAACGAGTAAATTCTTCAAAATAAGCATTACTTCATCTTTCGTCATCGACCATTTAATTTGCAACGTATCCAGCGCATCTATTAAACGGTCATAATGATCATCCAATAAGAAAGGATGACCATTATAAATACGAAACGTCTCGAAAACTCCAAGTCCATATAAATAACCGTGGTCATACGGCGAAATTCTCGCTTCACTCGCTTCTACATACTGACCATTTACGTAAATTAACATGATGTCACACTTGGACTATATTTACGAATGAAATTCTGCAACAACTCTTTTCCGTGAGAAGTCATAATAGATTCCGGATGGAACTGTACACCTTCAATCGGTAATGTTGTATGACGGAGCGCCATAATTTCCCCTTCTTCCGTCCAAGATGTTACCTCTAAGCACTCCGGTAATGTCTCTTTCTTAACAATAAGGGAATGATAGCGCGTCGCAGTAAATGGATTAGGGATATCCGAAAAAATCGTCTTCTCATCATGATGCATAAGTGATGTTTTCCCATGCATTAATCGCTCTGCACGGACAACCTCTCCACCAAACACTTGCGCAATAGATTGATGCCCTAGACAAACCCCAAAAATCGGAATCTTTCCAGCGAAGTATCGAATAACCTCCATACTAATCCCTGCCTCATTCGGACTACATGGACCTGGCGAAATCATTAAAAAGTCTGGTTTCATATTCTCAATATCCGAAATAGTCACTTCATCGTTACGTTTAACAACAAGCTCTTGTCCAAGTTCTCCAAGAAACTGCACTAAATTAAATGTAAAAGAATCATAATTATCAATCATTAATATCATTTCTCTCACCTAACCGTTTCTTCGCTACGTTCTTTTGCACGCCATAAAGCAATCGCCTTTTTTAACGACTCTTTATATTCATTTTCCGGATTTGAATCAATTACAATTCCCGCTCCCGCTTGTACATGTGCTTTTCCATCTTTAGCAAGAAGTGTCCTAATCACAATATTCAATTCTGTATCTCCAGAATAACCAATCCAACCAATTGAACCTGTATAAATCCCTCGGCGAACAGGTTCTAGTTCTTCAATAATTTCCATCGTACGTATTTTCGGGGCACCAGTAATTGTCCCCCCAGGGAATACAGCCTTCACTAAATCAAAAGCATCTTTATCTTCTTCCACCTCACCACGCACATTAGAAACAATATGCATAACGTGTGAGTATTTCTCAATTACCATAAATTCATCTACTTCTACAGTGCCATATTTACAAACACGCCCTAAATCATTTCGCTCTAAATCTACAAGCATGACATGCTCTGCTCGTTCCTTTTCATTCTCAATTAATTCTCTTGCCAACTCTTCATCCTCTTGCTCATTCGCCCCTCTAGATCTCGTTCCAGCAATTGGTCTTGTACTTACTTCAGTTCCTTGTTTCTTAATTAGCAACTCCGGCGATCCACTAACAATTTGAAAATCCCCAAGCTCCAAGTAACCCATATATGGAGATGGATTAATTTTGCGAAGACTTGTATAAATTTCTAATGGGTGTGTTTGTAACGTTCTTTCTTGTCTTGTTGACAAGTTCACTTGGAACACATCACCAGCACCAATATATTCTTGAATACATTCAACTGCCTTCATAAAACCTTCTTCAGTAAAAGCAACTGCTTCACTTTTCTTTTCAGGGCACGCAAACGTCATAGTCACTTCTGGCGCTTCTGTCGTCCAAAGAACCTTCCATTCATTTAATCGTTCTTTTGCCTCTTCATGCTTATCTGCATAATGTGTAATAATCCATAATACTTTTTCTTCTTGATCATACACAAACACATCATCAAATAATAAAAAGAATATATCAGGTATATTAATATCATCCTCCGCAAGAGAAGGAAGTTTTTCAATATAACGGATGCAATCATAACTAAAATAACCAATTGCACCACCTTGAAAAGGCGGGTATTCCGGATTATAATCCGTTTTCCATCGCTCCATATATTCCTGCATTAAATCTAATGGGTTTCCTTGCTTTATTGTTTCCTTACCACTTTCACTTATATGTAACGTTTCACCCTTCCCTCGGATTACCGCTACCGGGTTTAACCCCACAATGTTATAACGACCGCCACGCCCACTCTCTAACAAAATATGTTGCGGTTTATCCTTAGAAAGAAATTTATATTGCTTAAAGAAATCTAACTGATATGGAATAGAAAGCGCTAAAGATTTTCTTCGTTGCATATCAACACCCCGTCTTCTTTTATCCCACCCTCTTAGATTAATCATTTCAAACTACATGTGTTATGTATATGGAGAATGATTATACTCGAGGGCTAGTGAAAATAAATTAATTATACTACCTCTTATTTTACATGAAGTTTTCTAGTCATTCACTCTTTTCCTATTTCCAATCCAAAAAGAAAAAGCATCCTTTTTCAAGGATGCTTTTTCAATCACATATAATTAAGACTCAAATTGATAAAGTGGTGTACTTAAATAACGTTCACCGTTACTTGGGATAATAACAAGTACCTTTTTCCCTTTGCCTAACTTTTTCGCAATTTCTGTTGCTGCATAAATAACTGCTCCAGAAGAGATACCAACTAGAATACCTTCCTCTTTCGCCACTCTTCTTGCATATTCAAACGCTTGCTCCGTTTTCACTTGAACAATTTCATCATATACTTCTACATCCAATGTCTCTGGGATAAATCCAGCCCCAATTCCTTGGATTTTATGTGGACCTGGTTTCCCACCGGATAATACTGGTGAATCCGCAGGTTCTACTGCATAAATTTTAATATCTTTATACGCTTCCTTCAGCACTTCACCAGCACCAGTAATCGTTCCACCCGTACCAATACCTGCAATAAACGCATCTAATTGGTCGCCCATTTGTTCAACAATTTCTGGACCTGTTGTTAAACGGTGAATTTCTGGATTCGATTGGTTTTTGAACTGTTGTGGTATAAAGTAACCATTCTCTTTTGCTAATTCAGTCGCTTTACGAATTGCTCCACCCATTCCTTCAGGCCCTGGAGTCAATACTAATTCCGCACCGTAAGCACGTAATAAATTACGACGTTCAATACTCATTGTTTCTGGCATTACTAAAATTGCCTTATATCCTTTAGCAGCCGCTACCATCGCTAAACCAATTCCCGTGTTACCACTTGTCGGTTCAATGATTGTATCGCCTTCTTTTAATAATCCTTTTTTCTCAGCATCTTCAATCATAGCTAATGCGATACGATCTTTAACACTGCTCCCTGGATTCATAAATTCTAATTTTAAGTATATATCTGCGCTGTCTGATTCTACGATGCGGTTCAACTTAACGATCGGCGTTTTCCCGATTAATTCTGAAACTGATTGTGCCACTCGCATTCCTGTCACTCCTAACACCGAGTATTTTTATTGGTTTTATCTATATTTAGATTTTGTCAGAAAATTCCCTGTTTGTCAATGTATTTAGAGGGGGAATTGCCTTATTACAAATTCTCAATTAAATTTGTAATGTCTTCTTTAGAGAACTTGTATCGCTCATTACAGAAATGACAATGAACTTCTGTTTCTTCTTCTTCTTCACGAACTTGCTCTAACTCCGTTTTACCTAAACTAATTAACACACTCTCGATACGTTCGCGAGAGCATGTGCAATTAAATTGAACATCCATCGTTTCTAATACTTTTACCTTATCTTCTCCAAGGACTGCATACAGTAACTCTTCTGGAGAAAGCCCTTGTTCGATCAATGTTGATACAGGAGGAATCTTCTGTAAACGCTCTTCAATGAATGAAATTGTTTCTTCCTGTGCACCTGGCATAATTTGAAGAATAAATCCACCCGCTGCTAATATGCTATCATCTCCATTTACAAGGACACCAACACCTACAGAAGAAGGCGTCTGCTCAGAAACTGCAAAATAATACGTGAAGTCTTCTCCTAATTCTCCTGAAACAATTGGAGATTGACCAATAAACGGCTCACGCATACCAATATCTTTAATTACCGTTACAAATCCTTCAGTACCTACCGCCTGATATACACGTAATTTCCCTTGTTCTGTTCCTTCAAAGTCAACATGTGGATTCGTTACATAACCACGCACATCCCCATTTGCATGAGCATCTACTAAGATCGGACCAATCGGGCCATTACCTTCTACCTTAATCGTTAGCTTTTGGTCACCTTTTAACATTGCACCCATCATTGTACCTGCAGTTAAAGAACGACCAAGTGCTGCTGAAGCTGTTCTCCATGTATCATGACGTCTTTGCGCCTCACTTACCGTATTTGTAGTACGTACACTATACGCACGCACTTCACCATCAAACGCTAACGCTTTTACTAAATAATCTTTCATATTTATTCACCTTTCTCATGCTGTAAATTTGCATTACGCTCATATAACATATACAAACCTTTTAATGTTAAAAATGGATCTACAACATCAATTACATTCGATTCTTCTGAAATTAATTTCGCTAATCCACCTGTTGCAATAACTTTTGGTTCTTGTTTAGCTTCCTCTTTCATGCGCTTAACAATACCTTCCACTTGTCCAACATAACCATAAAGAATACCAGATTGCATCGCACTTACCGTATTCTTCCCAACAACACTGCTTGGTTTTGTAATTTCAATACGAGGAAGTTTTGCCGCTCTACTATATAAAGCCTCTGCTGAAATCATAATTCCCGGTGTAATAACGCCACCCATATAATGCTTTTCTTCGTTAATATAACAATATGTAGTAGCCGTACCAAAATCGACAATAATAAGCGGACTTCCATATAAGTGAATTCCTGCTACTGCATTTACGATTCGATCCGCACCTACTTCACGTGGATTTTCATATTTAATATTTAGCCCCGTTTTTATTCCAGGGCCTACTACAAGCGGCTTAATTTTAAAATACTTTTCACACATGCGCTCTAAAGCAAACATAATTGGTGGTACGACTGAAGACACGATAATACCTTTCACATCTTCAAACGAAAGACCCTCATGCTCAAGCAACTGTTTTACAAGCATTCCATATTCATCTTCTGTCTTATGACGATCTGTTTCCATGCGCCAATGTTGACGAAGTTCCCCCTCTTCAAACACGCCCAGTACAGCATTTGTGTTCCCTACATCCAATACAAAAATCATATTCTCACCACTTATCTTATTTAATCTATATTTGTGCAGTATGTATAAAACTTATAAAAACATCATATCACACATACTTATATAATCAGCTTTTCTGTCCTCATCATTTTACAAAAAGATTACTCCCTATTTCAATTTTTAATACCAGATTTATTTAAATTCTTTTTCTACTTCATTTCGTTACACAAATAAAAAAAGGAGTGACCACCGTCACTCCTTCATTTCTTAATTATCTTCTGATTCTTCATCATCCTTCTTCATGTTGATGTTTACTTTCACATCAGCTGAAGATGTTGGACGTTCTGGCAATCTGCCATAATCACATAAATGATTGATTTGCTCAGCATCTAACGTTTCTACTTCAAGTAACGTTTTTGCAATAAGATCTAACTTATCACGATTTTCAGTAAGAATGTCTTTTGCACGAGCATAACATTCTTTCATAATCGTTTGCATTTCCACATCGATGTCGTGTGCAATTGCATCACTGTAGTTTTGTTCTGAATGGAAGTCTCTTCCTAAGAACACTTGACCACCTTGTGAGCTACCAAATTGCATTGGTCCAAGCTTATCACTCATACCAAATTCCGTTACCATACGTCTTGCAATGCCAGTCGCACGTTGGAAGTCGTTGTGAGCACCTGTACTCACTTCACCAAATACAATCTCCTCGGCTACTCGACCACCAAGTAAACCAGTAATTTTATCAAGTAACTCTGGCTTTGTCATGAAGTAACGATCTTCTTTCGGAAGCATTACTGCATATCCACCAGCTTGACCACGAGGGACAATTGTTACTTTATGAACGACATCTGCTTCATCAAGAACAACACCAATTACAGTATGGCCTGCTTCATGGAAAGCAACGATATTACGTTCTTTTTCAGAGATAACACGACTTTTCTTAGCCGGACCTGCAATAACACGATCCGTTGCTTCATCAATGTCACTCATATCAATTTTCTTCTTATCTTGACGCGCAGCTACTAACGCAGCTTCGTTTAATAAGTTTTCAAGATCGGCACCAGAGAATCCCGGTGTACGAGTTGCAATTGCTCTTAAGTTGATATTCTCATCAAGCGGTTTATTACGAGCATGTACTTTCAGTACAGCTTCACGGCCATTTACATCTGGACGATCTACTGTAATTTGACGGTCAAAACGACCTGGACGTAATAATGCTGGGTCAAGAATATCAGGACGGTTTGTCGCAGCGATGATAATAATACCTTCGTTTGCACCGAAGCCATCCATTTCAACAAGTAATTGGTTCAACGTTTGCTCGCGCTCATCATGGCCACCACCAAGACCCGCACCACGTTGACGTCCTACTGCATCAATTTCATCAATGAAAATGATACAAGGAGCATTTTTCTTTGCATTTTCGAATAAATCACGTACACGTGATGCACCGACACCGACGAACATCTCTACGAAGTCAGAACCACTGATAGAGAAGAACGGAACGCCTGCCTCACCTGCAACAGCACGTGCTAATAAAGTTTTACCTGTACCTGGAGGTCCAACTAATAGAACACCCTTCGGAATACGGGCACCAACTTCAGCGAACTTACGAGGATCTTTCAAGAATTCAACTACCTCAACAAGCTCTTGTTTCTCTTCATCCGCCCCAGCAACATCTCTGAAACGAACCTTTTTCTTTTCGTCATTATATAACTTCGCCTTACTTTTCCCGAAGTTCATAACACGGCTACCGCCGCCCTGAGCTTGGTTTAACAAGAAGAAGAATAAAATGAAGATAATAACAAACGGAATGATAGAAGTAAAGAATGTTACCCAAGCACTTGTTTCTTCTGCTGGTTGATACTTAACTTCAGCACCTTGCGCTTTGTCATTAATTTTCTTTTGTAATTCCTCAGTATTTGGTGCGTAAGTAACAAATTGTTCTCCTTGGCTAGAGTTGTTAAATTGTCCTTTTACCTCAAACACACCATTTTTCGGTTGAAGTTGCACATTACGAACTTCACCTTTTTCTAGTTTAGTAATGAATTTATCGTAGCTAACTGATGTCGTTTTTTGTGTCGAACCATTAAAATAGCTCACGATTCCAATTACTACTAGGAATATCAGTAAATAAAAGATGGTATTACGGAAGATACGATTCATTCCTAACCTCCTCTCACGGCATAAACACTATAGTAAATCGTAACATAGAAAAACTTTCCTATACAATTGTGACGCCTGTATTTAATTAATTTGAGTAAACGCTTGGTTTTAATACTCCTACATAAGGAAGATTACGGTACTGCTCTTTATAATCTAATCCATACCCTACAACAAATTCATGCGGTACAGTAAATCCAACATAATCCGCTTTCAAATCTACCTTACGGCCTGTTGGTTTATCTAATAACGTAACAATTTTTACAGACTTCGCTTTACGATATTTAAATAGGTCTACTAAGTAGCTTAGCGTAAGACCACTATCAATAATATCTTCAACGATTAAAATATCGCGACCTTCTACAGAAGTATCAAGGTCTTTTAAAATTTTCACTTCGCCTGTTGAAACAGTTGAGTGACCGTAACTAGATACAGCCATAAAATCCATTTCAAGATATGTATCTGTTCTCTTTAATAAATCTGCCATGAATGGCATTGCACCCTTTAGTACACCAATCGCAAGAGGTACTGTATTTTTATAATCCTCTGCAATAATTGCGCCTAATTCGAGCACCTTTTCTTGTATTTGCTCTTCAGAAATTAATACTTTTTCGATATCTTGATTCATCATTTCATTATCCTCCCGGAAGACTCCTTGCTTTTGTAGTGAATAATCATATATTTATCCTTCTTTGCTGTCTCTTTCGAGATAGCAAATGCAGATCGCTTCAACAAGGGTAACCAAATAACATTCCCTCTTGCATCACAAACGACCGGCCATTCTTCTCTTTTTTCTCTTGGTACTTTCGCTTCGATAAAAATAGCTTTTATCTTTTTGGTGCCATTCATACCTTGTATTGACATGCGATCTCCATTTTCTCTAGAACGAATACGAAGTGGATATGATATATCATTATACTTAGCAACAAAAACTGTTTCATTCATGTTACTTGGTATATCTTCGCTCACCTCTGTTACAAGCTTATCCCCGTTCGATAGCGTAATTGTCCCGGGCACTGATAAATCTTGTAAAAAAGGGGAAACAATTTCTTGTTTAAATCCAAAGCTGCACTCCTCGTATGCGCGAACAATTTTTAAATCACCTGGGAAATCAAGTGAACCCGAAGGTTGTGTCCGCTTAAAAAACTCAATCACTTTGTCAATATGTATAGAGGAAAGAGAAGATGGAATCTTATATTCATAAAGATAGTTTAATATTAGTTGAATCCCTCTTCTTTGTAAAGGCATAGACATGGATTCAAAGGCAGGAATTGATAAGCTAATTTGTTTATCACTTTTTTTGGTAATTACTTTATTCATTTTCTCAAAAGCTAATTCCTGCAAATACGCCTCATCCTCTTGCATCTGCATGCTAAATTTTTGGAATTTCTCATGCACTTGTGGATTTTCTTCTTTCAAATGAGGAAGAACATATTTACGTAATCGATTCCTTGTATATACTTCCTTTTTATTACTTGGATCTATACGAGGAATTATTTTTAACTTATGACAGTAATCAACAATCTCTTCCTTCGTTACTCCAAGTAACGGCCTAATTAAATACCCATTATGAAAAGGACGCTTCACTGCAATGCCTGCATATCCTTTCGGAGTACTCCCTCGTACAAGGCGCATTAAAATTGTCTCTACTTGATCATCACCATGATGTCCAAGAGCTACATACCTCGCATCATATTTCTTCATTATTCTTTCCAAAAATGCATATCTGCATTCTCTAGCAGCAACTTGTGCATTCATCCCGTATTGCTGTTGATATTGCGACACATTAATCCTTATCGTTTCGCAAATAACTCCTAGCTCTTTACAAAGGTCTTGCACAAACTGTAGGTCCTCATGAGATTCATCACCTCGAAACATATGATCCACATGCGCCACTACAATCTCAAACTGTTTTGCTGCTCTTTTTTCTAACAAATAATATAGAAGAGCCACAGAGTCAGGACCACCAGAAACACCTACAACAATTGTTGAGCGTTCCTTTAATACATCATGCTGCTTTACAAAGTCATCTACCTTTTCAACAAATGTATCTTTCAACTTCGTAATCACCTTTCATTAAACAAGAACAGCAACGTTAGTTACCTTGTTTATAATGGTACAACTTTTACAAACATTGTGCAAAAAAAAGATATACAAAAATTACATTTTTATCTTACATCATTCGTACATATTCACAAAAATAATAATATTATCTTTTAAAGCAAAAAAACCTAGGCATCCACCTAGGTTTTTAGAAAGAAACATCATATTTCAAGTTTCACTTTATTGCGCTTGCATTCCTACAATTGGAATGGTAGCCCACTTCGGCATATTTTTCTTCACTTTCGCTACTACAATAGTCATATCATCATTTATATAACCATCGCCAGATCGAATCACCTCTTCCATAATGATATCAGCAATTTCTTGCGGATCTTCAGTTTGTAATTCTTTAATTTTCCGCTTCATCCATAATTCATGATTCTCCACATGCTGCGCGCCCTCAAAAATCCCATCACTCATCATAATAAGAATATCACCTGTTTTTAATTGCTCACCCACTACATCAACTTCAACATCCTCAATAATTCCCATTGGTAAATTACTTGCTTCAATTTTCAAAATATTATTTGCGCGTTTAACAAAACTCGGCGTCGATCCAATCTTTAAAAACTTCGCACTCGCATCCCGCAAATCTACCATAGCTAAGTCTAATGTCGTAAACATCTCTTCTGTTGTTCTTAAAGAAAGAATAGAGTTAATAGATTTAATCGCTATCTCCTCATCAATGCCTGACTGAAGTATTTTTTGTAATAATTTCACTGTTTCTTTACTCTCCATATGAGCTCTTTGCCCATTTCCCATGCCATCACTAATTGCAAGGGCATATTTCCCAACACTTAAATCCATCATTGCATAAGAATCACCCGAAACAAACCCACCGCCTTTCGCGGCTGTGGCCAAGCCGGTATCAAGGGAATACGTTTTTGCTGAACCAAATGATATTAAACTGTGGCCGTTCGGATAAGAAGATTTTTCTTCATGTTTCACAACTATGTTTTCCTTCAGGATATCAGAAAGCATTGGTGCAACTAATTTTTCACACTCTCCATGTTCATTAGATGCAACTGGAATCAACATTTCAATATCAATACTTCCTCTATCTAAACAATAAATATCAACATGCTCTATTTCTACACCAAAATCACGAAATGCTTGCAGAATCTGCTCTTCCTGTACTTGATGATTTTCTCTTTCCCTTTGTATCTCCTTGGCAAAATCCTCCATAACTTTTGATACACCTAACAATTGCTCTGCTACTATTCTACGATTTTCTTTCATTTGTTTTCGTAATTTTTGTCCCTCATAGAAGTGATCTAATTCACCTGCTACTAAATCCGTCACTTTCTTTCCTCTCACACAATGCTTGTCCCATTCACGAACTAACTTCCGATTATGCTGCAGAGTTCCTTCTTCTGTTTCGCTCATTATTTGTTTCATATAATCGTACGTTTTATCGAAATTAACTACCCAGCATTGGTCCTTTTTAAAACATGTTTGACATGTTTTTGCAGTAATTGTACTTAAAAACAAATCTGCCTCCGTCTCTTTATCTTCCTCCTCCACATATCCATATACAGAAAAGCTATTAGATAAAGCAGCAAATACATTGGCAAATTGATTGATTTTATTCGCTGTAACATCACGCATCCTTCTTAAATACTGTTGTTGATCTTGCGAATGCTCCTGTGTACCTGGCATAAATTTAGCAATACGATCCATAACAAGTTTCGGTGTTAATAAAAAGAAAGCAATCGCCACACCAGATTCAATTAAAGTTGTCACAATGTTTGTTTGCTTGTCTACATATAGCGTAATCAAGCTTGTCCCAATTAATAAACCTAAACTAACACCTAAGCGTTTCCCTTCTTTTAACAAACCACCAAGCAATCCAGAAAAAGCAAGCAGACTAAGTTGGGACAAACTAGAGACATTTGCTAAGCTTAATATTAACCCAGTGACGACCCCTACTGTAGATCCTGTAGCCGCTCCTGCGATAAACGCAAACACAAGCACTAAATACCTAGTAAAAATATGTTGAATAGAAGCGTCATATATGAACCAATCTGTTGTACCAGTTAAAACAGATGCTAGTAATATAATTAAACAAACAATTTCTTCTGTCTCTAACGCTTGTTGTTTCCCTTTTCTTTCTACTAAAAGCGGGACACTTTGTAAAAATATCATAGTTAATACGAAGCTAAGCCCTGCCTCAATCGTACTAACGAGTAAATCGTACATGGTAACAGTTTGTTGTGCAAAATATACGACAACTAAATGTGCAGTTAATGCGGAGATAAATACTTGGAATGGTACAAGTCCAACAGTTTTACGTGTAAACCGACTAAAGAAGATATTATAAATGAAGAAAGTAAAAATAGATGCAAAGGTAAAGAATAAATTATCTATCGAAACTGAAAGTGCGCCCCCCATTAGAGCCAAGAACGCGAGCGGCATTTTATCCCGCTTCATAACATAAACAGCAGCAAAAAACGGCAGTGCAAACGGTAAAATGTTTGTTAATATATATGCTCGTCCCAAAAGAAAACCAATAACAACAATAATAAATCCCCATCTAAAGAAAACTTGCTCAAACTTCATTCGCAACTTACTCGTCCACTTTACTCCTCCAAGCTGACCTTCATTCATTGCCAATGCACTTGTATTCATAGTATTCCTTCCTGCTTTAGGCATATTTTTAACACCACCTGCATAGTTTAATTACTGTCATTATAAAAGATGATTATTGGGATTTTTGTCAAAACAACAGTTTTCACTTTTATAATCGTTCGACTTTTTATTCGAAATAACTCTACATATATACACAGTATGTATTTTATTTTTAATATTTTAATCGAACATTCAGAAAATATAGGGTGATTTTGTAGAAGTGTTGTATGTCTTAATTTATTTAACAAAAAAAGATCATGCGCATTTGCATGATCTTTTTAGATGACCCGTACGGGATTCGAACCCGTGTTACCGCCGTGAAAGGGCGGTGTCTTAACCACTTGACCAACGGGCCGTTAAATTAAATATAGCGGCGGAGGGGATCGAACCCCCGACCTCACGGGTATGAACCGTACGCTCTAGCCAGCTGAGCTACACCGCCATGTCGTCTTATTTAACGGACAATTAGTATCTTACCTCAGATATAATTTAAAGTCAACACATCTTGAAAACTTTTTTAAAAATATATTTTCACATATAAAAAAGCACCCTGAGCAATCGCCCTGGGCACCTCTCTATATTCTAAGAATTAAACGTTCTTATTATCCGCGACGTGCGCCACGGCCACCACGTTTAGATTCAGTGTTACGCTTTAAAGAAGTTAAACGATCTTCACTGTCCTTTAAGAAACGTGCCATCTTTTGCTCGAATGTTTCTTTTGGAGCGCGGTCGTTACCGCCACCACGGTTATCTCTGTTGAAAGAACGATTACGTTGTGGACGTCCAGAACGTTGTTGATCACCACCGCGTTGGTATTCACCACGTGGACGATCTCCTTCTGTTTTTTCACGCTCTTTCGCTTTTTTAATAGATAGACCGATCTTACCATCTTTTTCAACGTTAATAACTTTTACTTCTACTTGGTCGCCCACTTTTAAGTGATCGTTAATATCTTTCACATAATTATCAGCAACTTCACTAATATGAACAAGACCCGTTAAGCCTTCTGGCAGCTCCACAAAAGCCCCAAAATTTGTAATACCTGTTACTTTACCCTGTAACTTGCTGCCTACCTCGATTGACATAAAAAAAATGCTCCTCCTTAGTGGTTAAAAAGTCAAATTTTACTTTATTATATATAATCCTAAAATATAGTGTCAATAAGACATACTCTACTTAGAAACAGGAAAAATTATCTCCCCTTTTCCAGAGAAGAAATAATCCCTTCTAGCAATCTTTAATACGTACTCTTCATCATTTAACTTTTGAACTTCGTCTTTTAGACTCTTTTCTTTGTTCGTTAATGAATCCAGTTCTTTTTTCATGTCCTTAACTTTTGCTTCTTTTGCTTTAATGGAACTGTTTTGTTGATAAAACGTTACACTAATACTCGCAATAATTGTAAAAGCAAAGACAAGAAAAACCGCTAAACGGCGATAAAGTCGCTTCCTGTTCTCATCCGTTTGTATTATATGCTCTTTAACAGGATTTGGACTCTGTTTTTCGATTGTTCTTTGTCTCAGTTCCCTCATTTCCGAGGTCCCCCTAACTTCTTTTTTATACGCTCCCATAATTGGAAGATATGTCCCTTCAATTTTGCTATATATTGCAGGAACCCTACATGCTTCATTATAAAAAGTTTAACACGATTAGGGAGAAGTTTCCATATGAGCGAAGCAATAAATCGAACAGGCCAGAAAAAAACTTTCCATATGAAAAGTAATATCCAAATCACCATTTTCCATAACACATGTCCAATTGAAAGCAGTATACGAAATAAGAATAATATAAATGCAATAAATAGCTGCGCTATAATAATAACAGGTTTTATCATGAGTAGCTGTATAATTTGAACAAAAAAGTGTGTTGTTTGCACAAAAATATAGATGAGAAAATTTAACAGTCTCATGTATATTGCTTTCAACATGCTTTGATATGCCGCAAAACCACATAATAATGCTAAAAATACATATATACGTAGTTCAGCTTCATTTACAAGAAGCAATACGTAAAAAACGAATAATGCTTGGACAATCCAAAATAGTATATCATGTATAAATACAATCCAACGCTTACGTTCTTGACGTTTTAAAAATCGTTGGTATGTATCTAAAGACGCTCCAATCCAAGCACCCATTCCGATCATTGAGAGCATCGTATACAACTGAATTGTTAGACTCATTTAAACAACTTACTAAAGAAGCCTTTAGTTTTCTCCCCTTGATTCTCATCAATATACAGCATCTCATGAACTTTCCCTTTAATCGATACAACACCTTTTTCTACATCTAAATTTTTCATTTGCAAATTTTGACCACGAATTGTTAAAAAGCCCATTACAGTCTCAAGTAAAAACTCTTCGCTATCAAAACTCTCTACCTGCTTTACACCGGTAATATCAATTACACGTCTGCCACGCATAATAATATCATGCTCTACAGAAACATTTTGTTGATTAGAAGACATAGGTGAGTAACCATTATTCACGTAAATCCCCCCATACATTTATACTAGCTAATAGTAATGTATGAAGGGATAATCGATTTTAGAACAAGCCTTCTTCGACCTTTACTTTTTCTTCACGAACTAAGCTATACATATTTGCTGCATCTTCTTTTTTAGTCGTTTCTTTCAATTCATTTATTTTTACAGTTACTATTTTTTGACCAAAACGAATTGTTAATTCATCAGCTACTTTCACATCCGAACTCGCTTTTGCCACTTGACCGTTAATGGATATTCTTCCTTGATCAGCTACTTCTTTCGCCAATGTTCTTCTTTTAATTAAACGTGATACTTTTAAAAACTTATCTAGACGCATATTAAATCCCCCTATTAACGCTCTGTTTGTTTTGCCTCTTCCCAGAAAACATCTAACTGCTCTAATGATAAATCTTGCATCTCTTTATTCATTTCAGCTACCTTTGCTTCCATGTATAAAAAACGACTGACGAATTTCTCATTTGTTGAACGTAACGCTTCTTCTGGATCTATTTTATAATGACGAGCTATATTAACAAACGCAAATAGTAAATCGCCAAATTCACTTAACATCTTCGCCTCATCCATGTTTGCGACTTCTTGTTGGAACTCTTGCCATTCTTCTAAGGCTTTCTCTATCATCGGCTGTACATCCACCCAATCGAAACCAACCTTACCAGCTTTTTTCTGGATTTCATAAGCGCGTAGTAACTGCGGCAAACTTTTTGGAACTCCATTTAAAACAGATTCTTTTACAAACCCTTTTTCTTGTTTTTTAATTTCTTCCCAATTGGCAATTACTTCATCGGCATTATTTACATCCGTATTCCCAAATACATGCGGATGACGACGAACCATTTTCTCAGATAAAGTTCGAATAATATCATCTATAGAGAACCAACCTTCGTCCTCTCCGATTTGGGCATGAAGCATAACTTGTAATAATACATCACCCAGTTCTTCTACTAAGTGATCATCATCCTCTTCATCAATTGCTTCTAACACTTCATACGCTTCCTCAATTAAATACTTCTTTAAAGATTGATGTGTTTGCTTTTTATCCCACGGACAACCATTTGGACCACGAAGGTCTGCAATAATTTCTCGAAGTACATCAAACTGTTGATATAAGGACGCACGTTCCTGAACTGGTGGTACATATACACTCGTTAAGTTATTCAACTCCGTTTCATGATCTAACATGTACAACGGCACCTTTTTCACTTGCTCAAATGAAGTCCCCGCAGCTGTTACGATATACACTTCATAATCATCTGGCAGCATCTCCATTAATGTTAATTTCACATCTGATGCAACGAATGCGTCATATACTTGGCAAAAGATTAAGTGTTGACGTAATTCTAATTGTCCTCTTTCAAATGATGTGGCGTCAATTAATTGGAACCCTTCAATCGGATCAATCTTAAGACTTGCAAACATAGGATCAAGGAAACTTTGCCCACCTTCAATTCGCACTTCAACATTCGCTACTTCACTTTTTTCCAATAGTAGCTGAACCGTTCTTTCCGCTACAAGCGGATGCCCTGGAACAGCATAGATGATTTCTGTATCTTCAGCTTGTTCTAACAATGTATTCGCAATTGTTTCATATACAATTTCAAATGTATCATGTGCTTCATATACATTGTCAAAGGCAGTATATTGTATACCTTCTTTCTCCAACTCTTCTATAACGGGATGTTCCTTCGTTCTAACAAACATGTGATCTGCTTCTTTTATTTTTCGATATACACCCATCGTTAACTGATCTAATTCACCAGCACCTAATCCTAAAATAGTAATGATTCCACTCACAACCTGCCACCTCTATCCACTCTTCTTCAATGAACCTTCTTTTTTCTCTTTTTTCATAACGGTTCCTATTTCCGCTTTTGTAAATACACGTAATTTTAAAATGAAAAACATATATGCCAATCCGCCGATGGCTACACCTAACAACGCCTCAAGTGTTGCAACACCTCTATGACTTGTATCCATCACTAATCCAGACATTTGCAATACACGCATAAACATTATTAGTACAAATCCCATACCGATACCACTAATAACTACACCTAACATATTCCGTTTGTCGATAAGCGATTCGGATACAGCTCGCATAAGTAATACACTATTTAGTATAGAAATTACAATTAACGCAACTAGCGTCGCAATTGCAGCTCCCTTCACACTAAAATATGGCATTAATATATAATTTAAAGCTAACTTTAAACAACCGCCAAATATAACGAATATTGCTGGTTTTAATGTTTGTCCTAACCCTTGCAAAATAGAAGCAGTTGTAATCGACAATGAACTAAATAAAATAGATAAAGATAAAATAGATAAAACATCTGACCCATCACTATTTTCAAACAACATAATATTCGTAGGTTGGATAATACAAGTTAATCCAATGGCTGCTGCAAATCCGATAACAAATGTTATTTTCATCGCTAACCTTACCTTTTCTCGAATAAAGGTAAGATCTCCTCTTTCCTTCGCTGCTGTAATAATTGGAATAAGCGACAACGAGAAGGAAGTTGTCACGACAGTACCTAATTGCATAAGCGGGATACTTCTGTCATAAACACCTTTTAACACCTTTGCACTTTCAGCTGGCTCTCCCGCTCCAATAAGTAGAGAATAGAAAGAAATAGAATCAGCCATTTGTATAAAAATAAGCACTAAGTTACTAACACAAATCGCTAACCCCTGCCAAAACAGGATTTTTATAATCTTCTTTTTCCCTTTAATCCTCTTTACACTTTTGAAGAATATAGAACGAAAGTCATGACGCATATAAAGTATAAGTACGATAATCCCAATCAATCCACCTGCGATTGAACCGAGCATAGCACCTGCACCAACTGTATATAAATCAAATTCGTGAGCAATTAGGAATAGAGATAAAAATACAATAATAGAAACACGAATCGTTTGTTCTATCACTTGCGAAACAGCTGTTGGCATCATATTATTGAATCCCTGGAAATATCCTCTTGCTACAGATAAAAACGGCATCAATATGAATGAAAAGGAAATAACGCGTAATAGCTTATCTAAGTGTATATCGCCCATAGCTATCGCAATTGCTTCGGCACCAAAGAACAATGTAAAAAATCCTATGAAACCAATACCTAATAAAAACCAAAAAGATACACAAATAATTTCCTCTGCTTCTTGTTTTTTCCCTCGCTCTAATCGTTCCGCAACCATTTTTGAAATTATAATAGGGAACCCATAAGTAGCTAAAATTAAACAAAATCCATAAAATGGATAAATTTGTTGGTAAATATAAAAACCAACGTCACCCGCTATATTTTGATATGGAATACGGTAAAAGGCGCTTAATACCTTTGTAACAAAACTTGCGATTGTTAATATAATAGCCCCACGCCAAAAGGCTTGATACTTCTTCGATTCCATGCAAGAAAACTCCTTTTTCTATTCTCACCCCTCGTATTATATCATAAAGAAAAGGACAAGCTTCCTTACCTACACAAGTAAGAATACGTTCGTGCAACGCTAGAAATATTCAATGAAAAAAGGTAGCAAAGCGCTACCTTCATTCAATATACATATATCTCCAAATAATTGATTTCTCAAGAAGAAATATCATAATTAGGAAAGATTGCTACTTCTAAAACCATACACCTTTACTGTTCCATTTGTTTCGCTAAGAAACTGGCAGCAGTATTGACCGCCTTGTGCTCTATTTCGCTTATAATCGCTTCTTTTGAAAAAATAATGACAGCCCCAATTGGGTCTCCATTTGCAACAATCGGCCCAACTGTATAAGAATGAACCTTTTCTGTTACACCATCAATAATGGAAATATCACTTTCGTCCGTCATAATAACAGACTTTCTTTCTTCCATCGTTTTTTCAATTAGATCGCCAACGCTTTTATTTAAGTATTCTTTTTTTGATACACCTGATACTGCGATAATAGAATCTCGATCACATACAAGCACATTATGTCCTAAGCTATCATATAAAGCATCTGCATATTCTTTTGCAAAATCACCTAGCTCGCTAATTGGAGAATATTTCTTTAAAATTACTTCTCCATCGCGATCTACAAATATTTCTAGTGGGTCCCCTTCTCGAATACGTAAAGTTCTACGAATTTCCTTCGGGATTACTACCCTACCTAAATCATCAATTCGACGTACGATTCCAGTTGCTTTCATTCTAATGCTGCCTCACTTTCTACTGATGATCAAAGTGGTGAATTTACCTGTTCATGTAAAAATCACCAACTGTTAGACATAGTATTTTACACATTAGTTCTTCTATGCACGTCGAATTGCATTTTTTTATCTAATATTAGGCATTTATGACTTCTTTTTTTACATCTGGCAAGCCTTTTAATAAATTTTCAGCAATTGTTAACCACTTCGATGTCTCTAAGCCATTTGTTTTCATGACGATTTTCAATTGTGATCCTTCCATTCCTAGACCGATCATTCGTCCAAAACTATTTCCAAGCATGAATAATTTTCCGCCATCAATGTTTTGACTCGCTTGTTCTGAGAACAGAATTGTTACTTCAAATTTATTTTGCTTAATTAATTCAATTTGTTCTTTCATTGCTAATACTTTAATATTTGCGATTTGTAATAAGTAACCAACTTCTTGCGGGTAATCACCAAATCTATCTATCATCTCTTCCTGCAACTCTTCAATATCCTCAATTGCAGAAACACCTCTAAACTGTTTATACATCATAATTTTTTGTTTACTATCAGAAATATAAGCATCCGGTAAATATGCATCTACTTCTAAATCAATTTCAACATTAACTGTATTTTCAACTCCGTCTGTTCCTCTACGCTGTTCAATTGCATCTTTTAACATTTGAGAATATAAATCAAATCCGACAGAATCAATAAATCCATGTTGTTCGGCTCCTAACAAGTTACCAGCACCACGAATTGATAAATCTCGCATCGCAATTTTGAAACCAGATCCAAGCTCTGTGAACTCCTTAATGGCTTGCAGGCGCTTCTCCGCAACTTCCGATAACACTTTATCCCGTTTGTATGCAAAGTAAGCATATGCAACACGATTAGAACGTCCAACACGCCCACGAAGCTGATACAACTGCGATAATCCCATACGATCTGCATCAAATACAATTAATGTATTTACATTTGGAATATCTACACCCGTCTCAATAATCGTTGTACTTACAAGAACATCATGCTGTCCTTCTAAAAACGATAGCATAACAGACTCTAATTCACTCTCGTTCATTTTCCCATGTGCATAAGTTACACGCGCATCTGGAACTAACATCGAAATTTCATCTGCTTTTCGTTCGATATCCTCTACACGATTATATAGGAAGTAAACTTGACCACCTCTTGCAAGCTCCCGTTCTATCGCTTCTCGCATTAATGCTGGATTATACTCTACTACATATGTTTGAACCGGGAAACGATTTTCCGGCGGCGTCTCAATAACAGATAAATCACGCACACCAAGCATAGACATATGGAGCGTACGCGGAATCGGAGTTGCCGTTAGTGTTAATACGTCAACATTTGCTTTTAGTTGTTTAATTTTTTCTTTATGCGTTACACCAAATCTTTGTTCTTCATCAATAATAAGAAGACCTAAATCTTTATAAGTAACATCTTTAGATAAAATACGGTGCGTTCCGATTACAATATCTACTGTGCCATCTTTTAAACCTTTAATTGTTTCATTTTGCTGCTTTCTCGTACGGAATCTACTTAATAATCCTATATTGATTGGATAATCTTGAAAACGCTCTCGAATTGTTTCATAGTGTTGTTGTGCAAGGATTGTTGTCGGCACTAAAATTGCAACTTGTTTTTCATCCATAATTGCTTTAAACGCCGCACGAATAGCTACTTCCGTCTTTCCATATCCTACATCACCACAAAGAAGCCTATCCATCGGACGTCCGCGTTCCATATCCTTTTTAATCTCTTCAATAGAACGTAATTGATCCTCTGTCTCTTGATACGGGAAAGAGGACTCGAATTCTTGTTGTTCTGCCGTATCCGGTGTATATGCATAACCCTTTGAAGCTTCGCGCTCAGCATATAGTTTAATTAGGTCATCCGCAATGTCTTGTACAGATTTTTCAACTTTCGTTTTGACCTTCTTCCAATCATTTCCACCCAGTTTATAAACTTTCGGATCCTTACCCTCAGATCCTACATATTTTTGCACTTGGTCAATTTGTTCAATTGGAACGTATAACTTATCATTACCTTGATATTTAATATTCAAATAATCTTTATGAACACCGTTAATCTCTAATGTTTCAATACCTAAGAATTTACCTATACCATGATTTACATGAACTACATAATCCCCAACTTTTAATTCCGAATAACTTTTAATACGTTCAGCATTCGATAACTTTTGCTTACGTTGTGATTTTTTAACTTTCTTATGAAAAAGCTCTTTTTCAGTAATAACAACAAGCTTTTGCATCGGCATTTCAAATCCTGCATGTAAATCACCTACAGCAATTTGTAACCTTCCAGGCAATAATATATCTGTACCCTCTACAATATCTGCCTCAATATCATAATCACTTAAAATATGTTGTAGTTTTTTCACACGTTCATCATCTGTACCTAGCACCACAGTCGTAAAATGCCCTTCGTTCCATCTATCAATTTCAGTTTTCAATAACTGCATCTGCCCATGGAAATCTTGCATTGTTTTACATGTCACATTCACAATGTTTTGCGGATGTGTATGTGCTATATGACGTAAGAATAACGTTAAATATACAAAACTTCTTTTTTTATGATGAAGAAATTCTTCAAACGAATGAGAGAAAGATAAATCTTGAATAATTGTTCCCTCACCGAGAAGGGATATATACCATTCCGCCTCTTCCGTTTCAAGATGTGATGCTGTTTCTTGAATACGTGAAATCTCATCTAAAATAACCACACCATCTTCTGGTAAATAATCTATCAGACTAGCAGGTTCGTTATAGAAAATAGATAAATATTTAAACATCTGTTCTATACTTTGCCCGTTTTTTAACATCTCAATTTCATGACTTACCGTCTCAAGCACTGTAGTCTTCAACTTATCATCAGAAAGTTTTTGCATCGTCTTAGTCAGACCTTCTTCAAGATGCTTAATTCCTGATTTCAATTCTTCCTGCGAAAATAAAAACTCTGTTGCTGGACCAAATCTAACACTTTCTTTTTTATCTTGAGAGCGCTGTTCATCCACATCAAATAATCGAATAGAATCGACTTCTGTATCGAAAAATTCAATACGAAATGGTAACTCTTCAGTTAGTGGATATATATCTAATATTCCCCCACGCAAACTAAATTCTCCAGGAGCTTCTACCATAGACTTACGCTCATAGCCGATATGATGTAAAGTATGCAAAAATGTATCTAAATCAATCTCTTGCCCTAGACTGATTTCGATTTGCCTTTGCTTCCACAACTCTTTCATTGGTAAAAACCTGCGTAGTCCTGCAACTGGTGCTACAATAATCCCATGCTCTCCTGCAGCTAAGCGATTTAACACTTCAATACGTTGCGCCTTCAATTCTGGGCTTGCAACACCAAGTTCTGATGCTATCAATTCATTTACTGGATATAGCCATACATCTTTTTCACCAAGTAACGCCACTAAATCTTCATGTACTTTTTGTGCTTGATATAAATTATGCGTCACAATAAGTTGTGATTTTTTTGTTTTTTTATATAAGGCCGCCATTAATAACGAACGAGAAGAGGTTGCCATACCTGATACAAGTTGCTCTTTTAAACCATCTTCTAATCCATTAATGACCGATTGGATCTCTTCATTTTTATAAAATTGCTCTAATAAACCTATCATTTTCAAAACCCCTCTCAACATAAAAGAGCAAGCCACTATATTTTATGCAAATATTTCGGAAAAAGAAAACAGAAAAATGCTTTGGACATGCCAAAGCGACAACATTTTATTGCAGAAATTTTTCATATTCATAATACTCAGGATAAGATGCGAGCGTTTCTTGACACAATTCACAAATCGTTTTTATATATATATTTCCATTCTCATGAAAATGAATCATTTCTACTACTTCTTGCTCTGTTAGTTGAAATAAAACGTCGCTATATACTTTTTCTGCGGTAACGGAGCCTACATTACTCCCGCAATGTCTGCAATAATAATACCCTTCCATACTAGCCTCCTAAAAATCCAATTACTGCTAGTATGGGTAAAAATAAAATAAAATATTCCCAATCGTACCCTTAACTATTGAAAGTATTCATAATTTGAAGAAAAGGTTTATTTAACCATTCTTCACATGCATCTGCTGCTTTTTCAATAGAATGATTTACATCAGGAATCTCTTCTGATGTAAAACGTCCTAATACGTAATCTACTACCTTCATTCCATTTTTCGGACGATCGATTCCCATGCGGATACGTTGAAACTCTTGTGTTCCTAAATGTGAAATTGTTGATTTCACACCATTATGTCCACCCGCACTGCCTTTCATACGAAGGCGTAATTTACCTACAGGGATGTCTAAATCATCGTACAGAACAACGAAGTCCTCTACATCAATTTTATAGTAATCCATTAACGGACGAATACTTTCCCCAGATAAATTCATATATGTAAGTGGCTTTAATAAGATTACTTTTTCTCCATTAACAAATCCTGCACCAAATACTCCTTTAAACTTTTGTTCGTTCAAAGAAATATTCCAACGCTTTGCAAGTTCATCAATCGCCATAAATCCAATATTATGCCTTGTTAATTCATATTCTCTACCTGGGTTCCCAAGTCCTACTATCAATTTCATTCTTGTACCACTACTTTCTTTTTTCGATACGAAAAGACGTAACCAATCTTGGTTACGTCTCATTCTATCCAATTAATTGAATAATACACTTACAGATTCTTCTTCGTATACACGAATGATTGCTTCTCCGATTAGTGGAGCAACTGAAAGTTCATGTACTTTGTCGATTTTCTTCTCTTCTGGTAATACGATAGAGTTCGTTACAACTAACTCTTTAATATTTGAGTTTTGGATACGCTCAATTGCTGGACCAGATAATACTGGGTGTGTACAGCAAGCATATACTTCAGAAGCACCGTTCTCAACAAGAGCGTTTGCTGCTAATGTAATTGTACCAGCTGTATCAATGATGTCATCAATTAAAATTGCTGTTTTACCTTCAATATTACCGATAATGTTCATTACCTCAGATACGTTCGGACGAGGACGACGCTTATCAATAATAGCGATTGGTGCTTTTAGGCGATCTGCCATTTTTCTAGCACGAGTTACTCCACCGTGGTCAGGTGACACGATTACGATATCTTTAAGACCTTTTGTTTCAAAGTAATCTGAAAGAATCGGTACACCCATTAGGTGGTCGATTGGGATATCAAAGAACCCTTGAATTTGTGGAGCATGTAAATCTAGAGTGATTACACGAGTTGCACCTGCTGTTTCAAGCAAGTTTGCTACAAGTTTCGATGTAATTGGTTCACGAGAACGCGCTTTACGGTCTTGACGCGCATAACCATAGTAAGGAATAACAATATTAATTGTTTTTGCAGATGCACGCTTTAATGCATCGATCATAATAAGTAATTCCATGATATGTTCGTTTACTGGGAAGCTTGTAGATTGAATAATGAATACATCGCAACCACGGATACTTTCTTCAATGTTAATTTGAACTTCTCCATCACTAAAACGATCAACAGAACATTTTCCTAGTCCTACTCCAATGTGCTTTGCAATTTGCTCAGCAAGTTCCTTATTAGAGTTTAAAGAGAATACTTTCAAATTAGAATTTAGATATTGAGTCGACATCTAGATTAACCCTCCACATTATGATTTTTTCTTATTCAGCAATTGATCAACATAGTCTTCTTTGTTAACTTGACGTGCACGTGCTACAGACAATGCTTTTGATGGAACATTCTCTGTAATTGTAGAGCCTGCTGCCACATAAGCACCGTCTTCAACTGTTACAGGAGCAACAAGGTTTGAATTACATCCAATAAATACCCCGTTACCAATCACAGTTTTGAATTTATTCTTACCGTCATAGTTCACCGTAATTGAACCACAACCAAGATTCACGTCTTCTCCAACTTGTGCATCCCCGATATAACTTAAGTGTGAAGCTTTACTTCTATTACCAAAAACAGTTTTTTTGATTTCCACGAAGTTTCCAACGCGTACTTCATCTCCAATAACTGAATCTGGGCGAATATGTGCAAATGGGCCAACCGATACTTCTGTACCAAGCTTGCTATCATGTACAGTAGATTGACGAATTGTCGTACGATCTCCAATTTCACTATCGCGAATTACTGTATGCGGCCCAATCTCACAATCAGAACCAATTACAGTGTTCCCCTCAATAATTGTTCCTGGATGAAGAACTGTATCACTACCGATAATTGCATCAGCAGAAATATACGTGTTACTTGGATCAATAATAGTAACACCATTTACCATGTTCTTTCGGTTGATACGGTTTTTCATAATAATTTCCGCTTGCGATAGAGCGACTCTGTCGTTAACACCTAACGTTTCATCGAAGTGCTCTGTTTGATAAGCTGATACAATATGACCTTCATTTTTTAAAATTTCAATAACATCTGGCAGGTAATATTCACCTTGTACGTTATCATTTGAAACTTTAGAAAGTGAAGCGAATAAAGCTTTATTATCAAAACAATACGTACCTGTATTGATTTCTTTAATAGCTAATTCTTTCTCATTTGCATCCTTATGCTCAACAATCTTTTCAACGTGACCATTCTCATTACGAACGATACGACCATATCCAGCAGGTTCTTCTATGTAAGCTGTTAATACCGTTGCCATTGCCCCTGCTTCTTTATGTTGCTGAAGTAATGCTTCCATCGTTTCAGCAGTTATTAGCGGTGTATCACCACAAATAACTAAAGTTGTTCCTTCTTCGTTTGCAAGTACACTTGCAGCTTGATCTACAGCATGCGCTGTACCAAGTTGTTCTGCTTGTAATGCAAACTCACTTACGTTTCCTAGCTGTTCTTGTACCATTTCAGCACCATGTCCTACGACTGTTACAAGTTTCTGCAATCCTAATTGAGATACTTGATCGACAACATGTTGTACCATAGGTTTTCCACATACAGGATGAAGCACCTTGTATAGCTTAGACTTCATACGTGTGCCTTTACCTGCCGCTAGAATCACTGCAAATCTGTTTGACATATAGACCCTCCATCGCAACCTATTTATCCATTAACGATATTATCCTAAATCATCATATATTTCAAGAAACACATTTTAACTATTAAATTTTACCATAATTCTTATAAGATGTTTTACTCTTTAGTATCTTTTTTAAGAAATAAGCTATACTATTTAAAATGATTTTGAAAAAATTAGAAGTTCCCATCCTTCTTTTTATTAATTTAGAATTTTCCGAACAAATTATATGTATAAACACAAAAAAACAAACCCCTGTAAATGCTTACAGGAGTTTGTTGCAAAATTATAGGGCTTCTCTAAAAGGCCCTTTTCATTCGAATTTTACGAAGCACCCGCTTCTTCAAACTCAACCTCTTCTAACTCGCCTAAACGATGATACTCTGTTAAAACCGCATCTTGAATTTTAGAGCGTGTACCAGAATTAATTGGATGTGCAATATCACGGAATTCTCCATCTGGAGTACGTTTACTTGGCATTGCTACAAATAATCCATTATTACCATCAATTACACGAATATCATGAACAACAAATTCATGGTCTAGAGTAATAGAGGCAATTGCTCTCATGCGGCCTTCTGTGTTTACGCGGCGTAATCTTACGTCAGTCACTTCCATCTTGTGTTCACCACCCTTTTCTAAATAAGCGATATATTTGTATAAATTCCACAAAATTTCTATTTTCCCTTTAATTTTTTAAAAATTTTTAAGATAAAAATTTTTAATGTAATTGAATATAGAGATTAGTAGAGGTTATCGCTTACAAAGGATTACTTAACTAGGGCAATTACTTCGATTTCAACTGAAACATCTTTCGGTAATTTTGCTACTTGTACACAAGAACGAGCTGGCTTATGAGCAGAGAAATAAGATCCATATACTTCATTAACAGCATTAAAATCATCCATATCTTTTAAGAATACTGTTGTTTTTACTACCGTATCAAATGAAGCACCTGCTTCTTCTAATACTGCTTGTAAATTTTGAAATACTTGCTCTGTTTGTACTGTTACGTCTCCTGCTACAAGCTCTCCACTTGCAGTTAACGGAATTTGTCCTGAACTGTAAAACATATTATTTACAATAATCCCTTGTGAATATGGTCCAATTGCTTGTGGTGCATTTTTTGTTTGAACAACTTTCATACTTTTCACCCTTTTATTATTTATTTTTACTCTTTAAAAATAGTGCACGAAAAGCAGTTTGTCCATCTATTTTGTAACTTATAAATAGAATAAAAAAAGATAAAGCTATTTGCTTTACCTTTTTACTCAGCTTCTACAAGCCCTTCATCAAATGGTGCCAGTGAATAATTTCCCTTTTCCACTTGAATCGCTTTTTCTTTCACATCAACTTCCGATAGACGAATCAATGATACATAGTTATTAATTAGTCTTTCTTCAATATCCGTGGATTCTACTAATACACCAATACCAACAACATTAGCCTTAAACTCTTCTAACATACTCATCATACCTTGAATTGTCCCGCCAGCTTTCATGAAGTCATCAATAATTAAAACATTTGATCCTTCCGGAAGACTACGCTTTGCTAACGTCATTGTTTGAATTCGCTTAGAAGAACCTGATACATAGTTAATACTAACAGTGGGTCCTTCTGTTACCTTATTATCTTTTCTTGCAATCACTACCGGTACATCTAAGTAGTTCGCCACTGCATATGCAAGTGGAATCCCCTTCGTTGCCACCGTCATAACTGCATCAATTGGTTGCCTAGCAAAAACAGAAGCAAACAAACGACCTGCGCCATTAATATGACGAGGATTACTTAAAAGATCTGTCATATATAAGTAACCACCAGGCAAAATACGATCTGGATTTTCGAATAAGCTACAAAGCTCACCAATAATTAGATCTGCCTCTTCTTCACTTATATATGGTATATATTTCACTCCTCCTGCTGCTCCTGGTATCGTTTGCAATGTGCCGACCCCTTGTTGTTCAAACGTTTGCTTAATAATAACTAAATCTTCACTAATAGAAGACTTAGCTGATTGATACCTTTCAGCAAAAAAAGTGAGAGAAACTAGCTGACGAGGGTTTTGTAACAAGTAATAAGTCATATCGACTAATCTTGTACTTCGTCTAATTTTCATACTCTCACCTCAAATCACGAATATTCTAAACAAATCATAACGTATTATACGTCTTTATTCAAGCGTTTCTCGCTCTCCTAATAAACGTACTGCGTATACTTGTTCACAAAATCCTTTTAATCCGTTATATATACGATGCATTCGCGAATCATGGTGCACCAGACCGAATACAGTTGGACCACTACCACTCATTAATACAGCATCTGCCCCAAATCGCTTCATCTGTGCCTTAATACGTGCAACTTCAGGATGCATCGCAAACGTTACATCTTCTAAAACGTTACCGACAGTATCACAAATCCCTTTGTAGTCTCCAGCATTTATGACATCCACCATTTTATCTACATTTGGATGTGTAACTCGATTTAACTTTAAATTTCCATACACATCAGCAGTAGATACACCAATATGGGGTTTTGCTAAAATAACCCAACAAGAAGGTGGAGTTTTTATGTGCTCAATCTGCTCTCCTCTTCCAGTGGCAATTGCTGTCCCACCATATACGCAAAACGATACGTCTGACCCAATTTCTGCGCCAAGCTCTGCTAACTGATCAATTGTAAGCCCTAAATTCCATAATTTATTAAGACCACGTAATGTTGCTGCTGCATCACTACTTCCACCCGCTAATCCAGCTGCTACTGGAATCGTTTTTTCAATAGTAATAGATACACCTTTTTTTACATTAAACTTCTCTTTTAATAATTTCGCTGCTTGATAAGCCAGATTTCTTTGGTCGTCTGGGACATACCGATTATGGGATAAAATTTCAATACGGTCTTCTGCTAATTCCATTAGTTCTAAACGATCCGCTAAATCAATTGTTGTCATAATCATTTTCACTTCATGATATCCGTCTTGTCTTTTTCCCAGTACATCTAACGACAGATTAATCTTTGCTGGTGCTTTCACTAGTAGCTTCAATCTATTCACCCACTCTATGTACTCAATCTTTTATCGTTTATTTTACCATAAATTTATAGTAAGACGATGACACTTCCCTAATTATAACGAAAAGCATTCAGAATGAAACTACTTATGTAAAATGATGGCACCTTTTATAGTACAAAAAGCCGAGGAATCACTCCTCGGCTACCGTAGCATAGAAAGTATCTTACAACTACTGGTTTTGTTTCATTAATTGCTGTTCTGCAATTTCTATAGCACGTTTCACCATGTTACCAGCATCTTTCGCACGAATTCCGCCCCATCCTTCTTTCTGAACAACATCATAAAAGCCCAACTCTTTTGCAAGCTCTTCTTTAAATTGATTTGACATGACACCTCTTCGTCTACTCAATGCAGAGTCCCTCCTTATTTTGCTACGGTATCATTAGTATGCAAAATAATATAGCTTTTCATTTGTGGGAATATATGTAACGATACATGAATTATAAAATCACTTCATTATGAGGTTCACCATAAAATGTTAACTCTACTGTCTCTGTTAAAACATCCGCATAGCTATACGATACACGTTGTAACGCATCTTCTTGTTGATCCAGTTGTACAACAAAAACAGAACGGTACGTTTCTGCAAGTACACCTGATTGTTCTACAGTTTTTCTTCTCCCACTGTTCGCCTTTAACATCAGTCTCTGTCCAAGATGGTGATCTAATTCGCTTTTAATTTCATCTAAACGTTTTGACATATACTTCGTTACACCTCGCTGTAATTTAGATTGAACACTTAAAACACGATATATCTATCCCAATTATTAACCGCAACTCACAGACAATATCATTATAAAAGCATCATGCGTTCGAATAGATAGAAGAAATACTATATTGTAAAAGTATCATTATGTAGTCTGTGCGTTCTTGTCTCTTTTTATCCAAACTGATTTAAATCCTTTCCATACAAAAAAGCAAGATACATATGTACCTTGCTTATTCTTCATAATGTTGAAAAGGTAATCCAGTTCGTAAAATCCCCCTTGTTTCAATCCCGCCAAGTCCCTTTTCACCAGTAATCGTATTACGTACAACATCCCATACATTAACCCTTTCCATAAATGACGTAAAACTAATTTTACCAACCACATATACAGGGTCTAGTGCGTGAATATTAATTCTAGATGGGGAACTAGCAAAATTAGCGCCTGCTCGAATTAATGCTTCAAAGTGTGATTGACATGCCCCAGCAAAAATAACGAGTTGATCCAACGATGGATATTTTTTTCGCACTTCTCGAACAGCCTGTACAAAATGCCTTGAATGCCTATATGCTGCTAAATCTCCCTTTACTCCTTTTGATTTTGTATACGCATCGTGCCCTGTAATAACTAAAATGTCCGGACGAAAATGATCTATTAAATCTACTACCTTTTCATGCATCTCTGTTTCTTTACAATGAATACCTTGTACAGGAACACCAATTTTATTATATAAATCTAGGCACTTGCGCAAATATAACGGGTCTCCATCTATGTGCAAGACACGCCCTGGCATTTGAAAATAATTCACTTCACTTGTATATCCACCAGTTGAAGTGTGTTCATGCCTTTGTTTCATTAATACGTAATCTTGTTGAAACAAACGATACGTCCGCTCCATCGTTTCTTTCTCACGCTTCGCTCTCTTTTTATGTTCTCGTTGATCTATACTAATTAAATCTTCAAGTGGCGCATCTGCCACCAATCTAATTTCCTCTCCAAACAATATAGCTATCTCGCCTTTTATTTCTATAATACGAAAAAGAATATCCCTATTATGAGAGTATCGTTCCACTAATTCTCCAACATGTAAAGCCATTCTCCTACCTCCAAACTCATTAGGCCATCTTACCTGTTTTTAAAATATGAATGTAAGAGGGGAAAGGTGACAAAAGGGACAGTTCAAGTTGAACTGTCCCTTTTATATTCTTATGATAACTTATGAAGAACTAATGCATTACTTAATGTTGCAAACTCCTCGATAGATAGCGTCTCGCCTCTTCGTTTCGGATCAATTCCTACTTCTGTTAAAATTCGATCCAACAGCTCTTTATCTTTCGGGAAACCATTTAAATTATTTGATAAATTATTCATTAAAGTTTTACGACGCTGTGCAAAACTTGCTCGTACTACTTCAAAGAAGAATGTCTCATCTGTTACCTCTACCACTGGTTTCGGACGCTTTAGGAGGCGGATAATTGCAGAATCAACATTTGGTTGTGGTACAAACACCGTACGCGGTACAGTCATAACTGTTTCTACCTCTGTATAATACTGAATAGCAATGGATAAAGAACCATACTCTTTCGTTCCAGGTTTAGCCGCTAAACGATCCCCAACTTCTTTTTGCATCATAACAACGAATCCACGAACCGGTAATTTCTCTTCCAGCAATTTAAATAAAATTGGCGTCGTAATATAGTATGGTAAGTTAGCTACTACCATTACATCTTGCCCTTCTTCAAATTGCTCACTAAACACCTCATGTACATCTGCCTTTAGTACATCTTTATTGATAACAGTAACGTTGCCATATGGAGCTAACGTCTCATCTAAAATCGGTAATAACCTTTGATCAATTTCAAAAGCCACTACTTTTTTAGCACGCTTCGCTAATTGTTCTGTTAATGCACCGATACCTGGTCCAATTTCAATTGCACCACTTTCTGAACCAATTTCAGCGTGATCAACGATACGATTTAATACATTCGTATCAATTAAAAAATTTTGTCCTAAACTTTTTTTGAATGAAAATCCATACTTTTCAACAATGTCTTTCGTACGATTTGGCGTTGCGATATCCTTCATTTTCTTTCCTCCTGTATGACTTGCTTATACGCTTCTGCAAATGATTCTTTTGAAACTTGAAACATTTGTAAACGTTTATGTAACTGTTTTGCGTTTGTATAACCAATCTTTAATAGCTTACCCATTCTTTCTCTGCGACTCTTTGCCATTTCTCCGCCCACTAAACCTGCATCGACTAAATCGCTCCAACTGATTTCACTTGTGTAAGCTTCCATTTCTTCATGTATATTCTCTAAAGCACGGCGAATTGATTCATTAGAAGCATGTTCAATTCCGACACCTTTTTTCCTCTTAGCAAGTGCTTCTTCCTTCGGTAAAAACGCATGTTTACATCCAGGCACCTTATCAGAAATAATTTTTCGAATACGCTCTCCAGGATAATCCGGATCTGTGAAAATAATAACGCCTCGTTTTTGCAGCGCTAATTTAACTTGTTCAATAACATGATCACCGATTGCTGAACCGTTCGTTTCAATTGTATCCGCATCAACAGCACGCTTAATCGCAACTGTATCATCTTTACCTTCTACAACGATAATCTCTTTAATTTTCATGCTTGCCTCCACACTCGTTTCGTCTCTACTTAGTAAAACAAAAAAATGACGACTTTTCCATTATTATTTTCCCCATTGTTACATTTTAAAAAGTAGAATGTCCAAAACTTTGTTCTCTCTCCTTATTGTACCACTTACTCATTCGCCCTTATCTTCTCTGTCACGCCTGCTATTTTTTCACAAAAATAAAAAAGAATGGGTTCTCCCACTCTTTTATTCAACGCCAAATAAAGCTTTTGCATTTTTCGTTGTCATTTCTGCTACTTCCTCATAAGAAATTCCTTTTAAGTTCGCAATTTCTTCTGCTACGAGTTTTACATAACTTGGTTCATTTCGTTTCCCGCGAAATGGATGCGGTGTTAAATACGGACAATCCGTCTCTATTAATAATTTCTCTAATGGAATCTCCGTAGCAACTTCTTTCGGTTTCTTAGCGTTTTTAAATGTAACTGGTCCACCTAACGAAATTAAAAAGTTCATATCAACACATCGCTCCGCTACCTCTACGCTACCGCTAAAGCAATGCATAATGCCTCCTACTTCAGCTGCATTCTCTTCTTCTAGAATATCCACAATATCTTGAGTTGCATCGCGGTTATGTATAATAATCGGCAATTTTACTTTTTTCGCTAATGCAATTTGTTTACGGAATACTTCTTTCTGTATTTCTTTTGGAGACTTATCCCAGTGATAATCTAAGCCCATCTCTCCAAGTGCAACGACCTTAGGATGAGAAGCAAGTTCTTCTAACCAAGCTAAATGCTCTTCTGTCATGTCGATTGCATCAACAGGGTGCCATCCAACCGCAGCATAAATAAAATCATAGGCTTCAGCTAATTCAATCGCCTTTTTTATCGTTACTTCATCAAAACCAACAACAACTGTATAAGTAACACCCGCTTCTTTCATTCGGACAATCACTTCTTGCAAGTCTTCTTCAAATTGCTCTGCATTCAAATGTGAATGTGTATCAAACAACATAATACATAACTCCTTTTATATTGAAATCAAATTTATTCTACGCAAATAAGCTCTTTTATAACTTAACGATAACAATACTACAATCTTAATGCAAAAATTGAGGTGTAAAAAGAAAAAAGACGCTTCACACATGTTACACGTGAAACATCTCTTTTCTTGTCTTAATTACTTAATTTTTGTACCGTTTGGTAGATTTTGGTCGATTGATGCTAATGACAATACGCCATTCTCTTCACCTGCTAAAATCATACCTTGTGATAATTCACCACGTAATTTTACAGGTTTTAAGTTTGTTACACAAATAACTTTTTTACCTTTTAAATCTTCCGGCGAATAGAACTTTGCAATGCCAGAAACCACTTGACGTTTTTCTGTGCCTAAGTCTAGTTGAATTTTTAACAACTTGTCTGCTTTTTTCACAGGTTCCGCAGATAGAACTTCAGCTACGCGTAATTCTACTTTAAAGAAATCATCAATTGTAATTTCTTCTGCCTTCGGTTCTTCTTCTTTTTTCTCTTCTACTTTAGGAGCAGAGGCTTTCATTTGTTCTTTAATGTACGCTACCTCTACTTCCATTTCTAAACGAGGGAAAATCGGGTTTCCTTTTTCTACTTTTGTTCCAGCTGGAATGCATCCAATTGTAGACAGGCTTTCCCAAGATGTATGTGCTTCTTCAGTAAGGCCAAGCTGAGCAAACATCTTGCTTGGTGCTACTGTTAAGAATGGCATAAGCATAATACCTGTTTGACGAAGTACTTCTGCTAAGTGAGCCATTACAGAGGCTAACTTTTCACGATCATTCTCATCTTTCGCTAATACCCACGGTTGTGTTTCGTCAATATATTTATTCGTACGGCTAATCAATTGCCAAATTGAGCTTAGAGCTACAGAGAATTCCATATTCTCCATTGCTTCTTCTACTTTTTTCAATGTATCCTGTGCAAACGTTACTAACGTTCCATCAAATTCCGTTACATTTGCTTTAAATGCAGGGATTTCTCCGTTAAAGTATTTATCAATCATAGCTACTGTACGATTTAATAAGTTACCTAAGTCATTTGCTAAATCGAAATTAATACGCTCCACAAATCCTTCTGGTGTGAATACGCCATCAGATCCGAACGGAACTTCACGAAGTAAGTAATAACGTAATGCATCTAATCCGTAACGATCGATTAATGTAACTGGATCTACTACGTTTCCTTTTGACTTACTCATCTTTCCATCCTTCATTAGAATCCAACCGTGAGCAAAGACTTTTTTCGGAAGAGGTAAATCTAATGCCATTAAAATGATTGGCCAATAAATCGTATGGAAACGAACGATTTCTTTTCCAACTAAATGCACATCTGCTGGCCAGAACTTCTTATACATCTCTTCATTTTCTGTTCCATAACCTAATGCTGTAATGTAGTTAGATAATGCGTCAACCCATACGTAAATAACGTGTTTCGGATTACCTGGAACACGAACTCCCCAGTCAAATGAAGTACGAGAAACTGCTAAATCTTCTAAGCCTGGTTTAATAAAGTTATTAATCATTTCATTCTTACGAGACTCTGGCTGAATGAAATGTGGATTCTCTTCATAGAACTTTAATAGTCTGTCAACATATTTACCCATTCTAAAGAAATATGATTCTTCACGAACAAGTTCTACATCATGACCACTGTCTGGACTTTTTCCCCCAACTACTTTGTCATCTTCCATAATTGGATCTACTAATTGATGCTCTGTATAGAATGTCTCATCTTGTACAGAATACCAACCTTCATATTCATCAAGATAAATATCACCTTGATCTACTAGTTGCTTGAAGATTTTTTCGACAACATCTTTATGACGATCTTCCGTTGTACGAATAAAATCATCATAGGAGATATCCATCTTCTCCCAAAGTTCTTTAATTCCTGCAACGATGTTATCCACATATGCTTGTGGTGTAACATTTAATTCTTCTGCTTTCTTTTGGATCTTCTGTCCATGCTCATCAGTTCCTGTTAAATAATGAACATTATATCCTTGCATACGCTTATATCGTGCCATAGCATCCCCTGCTACTGTTGTATAAGCATGTCCAATGTGTAATTTTCCACTTGGATAATAAATTGGGGTAGTAATATAAAAGGATTTGTTTTCCTTTGTCATTGTTTTGGACCTCCCGGATAACCTCATATGTATTTATAAATAGTATATCAAAAACTTATATATAAAGTGAAACTTTAATCTGTGAGGATCTTGTTCATTCCCACGGATTATCAACCCACACCAATCGGACTTTTACGAGCAATCCGACTTCCACTTAACTTCTTTGACCCAGCCGAATTTAAAATTTAGAATCTTACTACTCGTTAATGCAGGATAAAAACAACTTCATATTTTTATATTTATCATCTATTACTCATATTTCAAGAAAATATACAGTCATTACCTATAATTTCTGAACTTTTCTGAAAATAAAGTGAAATAATAGTAGAAATTACTCAAATTCTATTATATATAAGAAGTAAGAAATCTATAAATCTTTTTAAAAAATATAGAATTAAAGAATTGACGGAAATGTAAATGATTGGTATCATATGTCCATAGGGTATTTTGTCGAAAAATGACGAATCTAAAAATAGACTCGAAACTTATAAACTATTTCTTTAGGAGGAAAAGAATTATGAAATCTACTGGTATCGTTCGTAAAGTTGATGAATTAGGTCGTGTAGTAATTCCGATTGAATTACGCCGTACTTTAGGTATTGCAGAAAAGGATGCTCTTGAAATCTATGTTGATGACGAGAAAATCATCTTAAAAAAATATAAGCCAAACATGACTTGCCAAGTAACTGGTGAAGTATCTGATGGTAACCTATCTTTAGCTGAAGGTAAAATTATCTTAAGCAAAGAAGGCGCTGAGCAAATCTTAAACGAGCTTCAAGATTATATCGAAACAGCAAAATAAGCTTCTCAATTATGAGAAGCTTATTTTTTATCGACATGATAGATTTGATATACATCGCGTTTCGACAAATCTCGATCTTTAGCAACTGTTTTTATCGCCTCTTTTGAATTCATACCTTTTTCGTTTATATAATGTTCAATATGGTCATATACCGAAATAGTTTCCCACCATTGTTCCTCTGGAACAGGTTCTTCCGTTGAACCAGCTACTAAAATACAAAACTCACCACGAACTTCATTTTGTTTCGTCCACTCAATTGCTTCTTCAACTGTTCCACGAATAAATTCCTCGAATTTTTTTGTTAACTCTCGGCACAATACAATTTCTCTATTTCCCAATACTTCTTGCATCGAGATTAAAGTATCATCCAAACGGTGAGGTGCTTCATAAAACATCATTGTAGTTTGTATATAACGAAGCTTCTCTAACTCCATTTTTCTTTCTTTTTTATTTCTTTGTAAAAATCCATAGAAATAAAACTGTTTTGTTTCAAGGCCTGATGCAATTAATGCTGTAAGGGCTGCATTTGCCCCAGGAAGCGGGATAACATGATACTGTTCCGCTACAGCCTCTACAACAATATCGTAACCTGGATCGGAAATACACGGCATACCAGCATCACTAACAAGTGCTACTGTCTTTCCTTCGTCTAACTTATCTAATATTTTCTTCCCACTTACTTCCTTATTATGCTCATGGTAACTCATAACAGGCGTTTCAATTTCGAAGTAATTACAAAGTTTTTTCGTTTGTCTCGTATCTTCAGCAGCAATTAAATCCGCTTCTTTTAAAATTCGGATTGCACGAAATGTCATATCTTCTAAATTCCCAATAGGGGTTGGTACTAAATATAAAACGCCCTTTTCATTTTGTTGAAAACTTTTTTGTTGCCACATAAGGTTCTCCTTTTTGCATATATTCTTCTTTTTGTTTTCTATTTAATTGCTTAAAATAGTACTCTGCTTGCATAGCTGTACGCTTATCTTCATGAAACTCTACGTATTTTAAAGCAACAGGAAGTCTAGCACGCGTATACTTAGCCCCTTTTCCGCTATTATGGGTCTCAATCCGCTTCTCTATATGATTTGTATATCCAGCATAGTAACTTCCATCAGAGCACTCCACTACATAAAAACAATGCTTATTCTTCTCCATATAAAATAGAACGAATCTCCTTTGTATATTCATTATTTTCTCCATATACAAAAAGAGGTGGCAATATTTTTAAATCTGCGTTTCCGTCCTTAATTCCTTCAATTAACAATGTATTCGCTTCTTTTCCTGCCTTAGGATAAACAAATCGTACACGCTTCGGTTCAATTTTATACTTACGCATTAATGTAACAATGTCTAGTAAACGACCTGGACGATGTACAAATGCTACTTTCCCGCCTTGCTTTACTAGCTGACTACTTGCAGATACAACATCCTCTAGTGTACACATAATTTCATGACGAGCTATTGCTAAATGTTCATTCATATTTTTTTCAGAAGTTGCAGGTGTTTGGAAATAAGGCGGATTACATGTGACAACATCATATTGATGACGTCCAAGTTTCTCCGGCATATCTTTCAAATCCCCGTGTATTAAGTGAATTCTTTCTTCCAACTTATTGTATTGAACACTTCTTATTCCCATATCATATAAGCGTTCTTGAATTTCTACACCAGTAATATTCCCTTTCGTCCTTGTACTTAATAGAAGGGGCACAACGGCATTACCTGTACACAAATCAAGTAAATTACCTTTTTGAATTGGCACCCAAGCAAAGTCTGCAAGTAAAACAGCATCTAACGAGAAATTAAATACTGATGGGCTTTGTATAATCTTCAAATCTTGTGCTAATAAGTAATCTAAACGTTCATCTTCATATAAATTCATATGTTGCTCCTTTTCTTACACTTAACCTACCCTATTTCATCTTCTACTAATAAAAAACATATTCGATTCTACTCTCATGTATAAAAAATTACCTTTCCAATTATTATTGGAAAGGTAATTTCACTTTTTATTTAAAAATGACAGGCAGAATAAACAATCTCCCTCTTTACGTACACTTCCATAATGCAGATTACAAATATGAAAACCTTCTTGATATAGTCTTGCTAAATTATCGTAGCCTTCACCAATATCTGTCTTCGGCTTCACTTCTTTACGTTTTTGAGTTTTTTGTTTTTCTTTAATCTGCACTTCTTCAAAGCGGTGTCGCAAATTTTCATTTTCCATTTTTATATGTTGGTTTTCTTCCAGTAACTCTGCAAGATGTTGTTTTAATTCTCCCAACTGTTTGTATAAATGTCCAATTTGCTCTTCCATACTAGAAACCGATGCAAAAATATCTTTTTTCTCCACAAGCACCCACCTCATTAATCTGTGGTTTGACTCGAAACGACCCCTTTATTCACTAACTCATCTAACGTATATTCTACTATCCGTTCCTTGTCTACTAGTTCCACTTGAATTAATCTTTCTAAAATATTTAATCCGATAACACGGCCAGTACCATGCGGGGTTTGTATACGTTGATCTAAATCAGGAAGTTGTTCCTTTGCTGCCTCATATTCATCGTTCTCATATTTTAAGCAACACATTAAGCGACCACATAAACCAGAGATTTTTGCAGGATTTAATGATAAATTTTGATCCTTTGCCATCTTAATGGATACAGGTTCAAAATCCCCTAAAAAAGTAGAACAACAAAGCATACGACCACATGGACCAATACCACCAAGCATTTTCGCTTCATCACGAACACCAATTTGTCTTAGTTCAATTCTTGTCCTAAAAATTGCTGCTAAGTCCTTCACTAGTTCGCGAAAATCAATCCGACCATCCGCAGTAAAGTAGAAAATAATTTTATTGCGATCGAACGTATACTCTACATCTACAAGTTTCATATCAAGATTATGTTCTACTACCTTTTGCTGACAAACTTGATATGCTTCTTTTGCAGCATGTTTGTTCTCTTCAACAATGGTACGATCGTTTTCATTTGCAATGCGAATAACCTTTTTTAGCGGTAATACAACGTCGTTTTCATCAACTTGCTTTTTGGTAATAACTACTTTTCCGTATTCAATACCTCTTACCGTTTCTACAATTACAAACTCATTTTCAGAGATATCGAACTGATTCGGATCAAAGTAATACACCTTTCCGGCCTTCTTAAAGCGAACACCTACTACATCATACAAAACGGTCATCCCTCCTGCAACCGCAACACTAACTGTTCGAACACAAGCTGCGCATTTACATTAGCGTTGATTCTATTTTTTGCCTCTAATATATTAAAGAGAGCTGATACAATGCGCTTCTGAGCGTAGGAGAAAGATTCAAACATCTCTTTCTGCTCATGAAAAACAAGACGATCTTCTTCTCCAAGTTGAACATATAATAAATCCTTATAAATAAGGAGTAACATATCTAAACCTTGCTGTAATTGTTCTTTCTCTCCAAAGTGTTTTCCCCATTTTTCTTGTACAAAAAAAATAGAGGCTTTATCTTTTTCGAGCGCTTCACATAATTTTATCACTAAAGCTCGTGCTTGTGCAAACCATTCATCACTACATAAAGCTAAAGCTTCATCAAAACTATTTGTGAGTTGTGCAGCAAGTGTCGATAAAGATGTCGTAACACCTTCATCCTGTAATCTTCTAATTAAAGATTCCGTAGGTAACGGTCTAAATGTAACAACTTGACAACGAGATAAAATCGTATTTAAAATTTGATGACTTTGTTCAGTAAGTAAAATAGCTGTTGTATCACTACTTGGTTCTTCTAAAAATTTCAACAGTGTATTCGCCGCATTTGCTGTCATACGGTCTGCGTGCTCAATAACATATACTTTTTTATTTGCTTCTAATCCTGTTTTTGAAAACTCTTCTTGTAAATCATGAATTTGCTGCTTCTTAATAGATAATCCGTCTGGTTTTACAATATGTAAGTTTGGGTGGTTACCTGAATCAATTCGCTTACAATTTGTACATACATGACAAGGCTCTACCCCATTCCGCTGAGAACAGAGGAAACTCTTTGCCATTTGAATTGCTGTCGCAAACTTTCCTGTCCCTTTCCCTCCCTCTAACAAGTAAGCGTGGGATATACGCTCTTTTGCGATGCTATTCATCAACATTTTTACACCGATGGGTTGTATAGCAGAAAGCTGCTCCCACGTCTTCGTCATAATGCATACCTCACTTATTTCATTCTTTCCTTCTATTATAACAATTTATCTTCTATAACTTGAATAACTTCTTCTATAAGTTTTTCCATTGGTTGATCAGCATTTACTAATACAATACGATCCGAGAAACGTTCTACAACTTGTAAATACCCTTCACGCACACGTTTATGGAAAGTGATATCTTCCATATCTAACCGATTCACTTCACGTCCTGCATCTTTTGCAATTCGAGCTAAACCAACCTCGGGTTCAATGTCTAGGTAAATTGTTAAACTAGGCATGCAGTCTTCTGTTGCGAAACGATTGATTTCAAATACTTTATCCATACCTAACCCTCTTGCATAGCCTTGATACGCTAAAGAGCTATCTATAAAACGATCACATAATACAAGGTAATCCTCATTAAGTGCCGGCATAACTTTTTCCACTAAATGTTGTCTACGTGCAGCGGCATATAGAAGTGCCTCTGTACGTGCTTCCATCATCGTATATTCTTGCTTATGTAAAATCGTTCTAATATCCTCAGAAATTGCAATACCACCTGGTTCTCTCGTCGCCATTACCTTTTGTTCCTTTTGTTCAAAGTATGGCAATAAACCTTGAATTAACGTTGTTTTACCCGAACCTTCTGGCCCCTCAATTGTTACAAATAATCCCTTCATCCTAAAACCTACTTTCTATATCATACACTTTCATATATTTCGTGCTACCTTGAAAACGGGCGCCTGCTCTCTCTAAATGCATAATTTGCTCTTTATGTTCTGAAGTAATTCTTTCCCCATACATAATCAATGGAATACCAGGTGGATATGGAATTACCATTTCCGCCGCTATCATCCCAACTGCTTCTTCTACAGATACTACTTTTGTTTCATATCCTTCCAGTTGTTTATATGTATACGGTAAAGGAGAAATTTCTCCTTTATAAGTATAACGAATAGATTCTGTCTTGTCTTTCACCTCATAAGATTGCAATGCCGCCCGGATCATCTCTATAGCCTTCATATACTTCTTATTTACTTGCAAAGGCAAAATAAATAAGACATTATATGGATCTGCCATTTCGGTATATATACCAACCTTTTCTAATACAGATTGTAATTCGTATCCTGATAACTGACAACGTGTCTGTACGGTAACTTTTAGCTCGTCTTGTAATGGATATTGTAAAATAGCTATTTGTGGGATAGAAGACAATTCTTCTTTAAATTCCCGTAAAAACTCGACAATTTCATCATGTCCCTTTTCTTTTATACGCGCTATCGTAAAGCGTGCAATATCAAGAGAAGCCATAATTGGATACGATGGACTACTAGATTGTAGCATACTTAAATAAGTAGAAACTTTTTCTTCTTTCACTAAGCGGCTATTTATATGTAAATAGGATCCCATCGTCATCGCAGGTAATGTTTTATGTGCGGAATGAACTACAATATCTGCACCATATGCTAAAGCTGACTTTGGAAATGCCCCGCCTAAACAAAAATGAGCTCCATGCGCTTCATCTACTAACACAGGAATTTTATGTGCATGTGCATAAGCAATGCTTGCCTCTAAATCCATCCCCATACCATAATAATTAGGATGTGTTAAAATAAGTGCTTTCGCATTTGGATATTTTTCAATTGCTTCCTTAATAATCTCATCATGAATTCCCACGGGTACGTTATAAGCTTCATCAATCCATGGATCTAAAAAAATTGGATTTGCTCCTGCTAATTTTAAACCATTAATAATTGATTTATGACAATTTCTTTGTACAAGAACAATATCATGTTCCCTACAGCAAGACAAAATCATTGCTAAGTTCCCGACTGTTGAACCATTAATTAAAAAATAACTTTTTTCCACTTCATATACATCAGCTAATAATTGTTGTGCCTCATCTATACATTCAAACGGACTATGTAAATCATCTAACCCTGATAACTCAGTTACATCGATAGATAGTATATCTTTAAACTCCTCTACTGCCCCTTGAGGGAAGTTTAAACCATTTTTATGACCTGGAACATGAAAAGATAACGGCCTTCTTTCTTTAAACTCTATTAATGCTTCATATAAAGGTATGCGATTTTGATTCATCTATATCTCTTCCTTATTATTTCATTCTTTATCTATTATACAGAACAAAAAAAATAATAGGCATATGCCTATTTAAAAATATGATACTTCTAATTTCCGAAGCTGTTTTAAATAATATATATACTTCGGATCATTTGTTTCTGTATTCACCATGTCCTTTTCACATTCATAACATATTAAATTATTATAAACATATATCCCTTCTTTTCTTTCTGTCTCACAAACAATACAAACTTCGTTTTGTGATTTCATATCTTTCCCTCCCTATTTAATTTAAATGGACATATTTTATACTTCTATTCCTTAACAATTTACAGAAAAATATACATCGATTTCTTATATAATATGATTCATCCTTGGGCAACGTGTTTGTATTACCATTACTTCTTTTTGCATACTGTTTGAAAACACAAAAAAACACAAGTCAAAAGACTTGTGTTTTTAGTTGCTTGGCGACGTCCTACTCTCACAGGGACAAGGTCCCAACTACCATCGGCGCTAGAGAGCTTAACTTCCG
>NZ_JAQFPJ010000026.1:0-54538 GCF_027712065.1 Bacillus cereus group sp. BcHK124 | reverse complement strand
GAAGCCATTAGGCTTCTGTACTTAGGAATCTCCCACTTCAAACAGTCCGTAAGGACGTTAAGTGGTGAGTAGTTCAAATTTGGTAATCCACTAAACTATAAATTTATAGAAAAAGATACCAGTGATTACCTTCATACTATAAAAGGTTATAAACAAGAAGATATACAAAGTATCACCGGAAAATATACTCCCCTTTATAATATCGGCTATTATGCAACAGTAGTATATAAAGACGAACCTTATTTTACATACTCTTATACATACGATAATAATAAAAAAATAATACAAGACAACGGCATTTTAGGAAGACATACTGAATCATTTGAGCATCTCAATTTAAACTGGTCACTGCTCGATCAACTAATACAAGCGATTCATACAAACTTACAAGAAAGAGGTTTAAGTGAAAAAAGGGATTATTCTATACGACACGTTCATTTCATTGATATAGATGATGATAAAAACGGTGCAGAAGCATACGTTGACTTTAAGAAAGATGAAAAATCAGATTATTCATACCGTATGAATAATGAAGGAAAAGCTTATCAATATAGTTGCAGTAATGGGAAATGTATTTTTAAAGAAAAATAGCGTTAGAAGGTTCCCCTTCTAACACTATTCCTCTTCATAATTCGGAATACGTACAATAAATTCCGTACCACTCCCTTCCTCACTCTCAACTTTTATTTCTCCTCGATGAAGATCGAGTACTTTTTTCACAATCGCTAAACCTAAGCCACTTCCTCCATAAACACGATTTCGTGAAGAATCCGCTTTATAAAAGCGCTCAAAAATATGTTGCTTCTGTTCTTTTGATATACCAATTCCTGAATCGCGAATACGTACTTCCACTACTTTCTCATATTCTTTTAACTGAATTGTAATCGTGCCACCATTTGGCGTAAATTTAATACTATTATGAATTAAATTTATCCAAACTTGACTCATACTTTCTTGGTCAGCAGTAATGTGCACTTTCTCTAAATTAAGTTCCAATTCAATTTCTTTTTCAGCCCAGAGCGGTTCACTATTTAACACAATTTGCTTTAACTGTTGATCTAATCGATAAGTCGCTCTTTCTGGTGTATATTCTTCCGACTCTAAAAGGGTAAGCTTCAGTAAATTTTGACTTAGTTTAGATAATCTCGTCGTTTCCGTTTCAATAATGGTAAGGTAATGCTCTCTCTTTTCCTCGGAAAGATTGTTATCTTGTAGCGCTCTAGCAAATCCTTTTATAGAAGTTAATGGTGACTGTATTTCATGAGAAACATTCGATACAAATTCCTGGCGCATTTTCTCCATCGCATTTAGTTCATCTGTCATATCATTTATACTTTTTACGAGCACACCAATTTCTCCATCATATTTCTCTTCATTTCGTATTTTTACGGAGAAGTCCCCTTTTGCAATTTTTTGTATCGGTTCAATAATAGTCCAAATCATCGCCTCTCGCTTCGGTCTCATTAATACCCCAATCAATACCCAAATAAGAACAATAAATACAAAGCCGACCATATCACTAATTAAAAAAGTAACAAAAGGTGATACTTGTATTTCAAGAGCATTTATTACACTTGATGATACATAAAAGGCTATAGACCAAATTATTGTGAGAAAAGAAAAGAGAGCTAGTACCGCTCCAATTATTTTCAATATCTTCACCTTATTCATTCGCTCTCTTCTTCTCATTTACTTACCTCTAAGCGATATCCTAAGCCTCTTATCGTTTTAATACTAAATTTCGACTTCTCTTCTTGGAACTTCTCACGTAACCGATTTATATGAACGTCTAGTGTACGCTCATTCCCTTCAAAATCATATCCCCATACATCTTCAATTAATTGCTCTCTCGAACAAGTCCTTCCCGCTTTAGAACCTAAAGTAAAGAGCAATTCGAATTCTTTTAGTGGTAACGTAACCGTTTGTTCTCCGGTTATAACTTCAAATGTTTTACGGTTTAACAGTACATTTCCAACTTGAATTGATTGCGACACAGTAATTTGATAACGTTTCAATAACGCCTTTACCCTCACTACTAGTTCTATCGGATCAAATGGTTTTACAAGATAATCATCCGTACCAAGATGAAACCCTTTTACTTTTTGAGATGTTTCTCCTTTAGCAGTTAGCATCAAAATAGGGATATCATAGTATTTTCTTAATTCAAAACATACATCAAATCCATCCATATTCGGCATCATGATATCAAGAATAACCATATCAACTTTCACTTCATTTATTTTTTGAAGTGCATCTAGACCATCAATTGCTTCATATGTTTGAAATCCTTCCCGCTCTAAAAATACAGAAACAAGTTCTCTAATATGTGGATCGTCATCTACTATTAAAATTTTTGGTAGCAAAGAAAACCTCTCCTTTCTACGTAGCATCTTTTATATAACTTGTAAAAATGAATCATCAGCGGAGTATAAGCCCCACTGATGATTCATTTTATAATACGCCCTCTTTAATTTTCAATTGTTGCGTTGCAAATTCACGATACATGTCATGTGTGCGTAACAATTCATCATGTGTACCGCTTCCTGTAAGATTCCCTTTTTCTATAAAAATAATTTTATCTGCATCTACTACAGTAGAAAGTCTATGTGCAATAACTAACGTTGTTCTGCCTTTCATTAAGTTATTTAATGCCTTTTGAACGACAGACTCTGATTTACTATCTAAACTAGAAGTTGCTTCATCTAACATAAGAATTTGTGGATTTCGAAGTAACGCTCGGGCAATGGCAATTCGCTGTCTTTGTCCTCCAGAAAGTTTCACACCACGTTCTCCAACTTCTGTTGCATATCCATTTGGCAAATCATGAATAAATGCATCAACGTATGCCATCGCCGCTACTTTTTCAATTTCTTCATCTGTCACTTCTCCCTCAACGCCGTAACAAATGTTATCCCGAATCGTTCCATCAATTAACGGACTATCTTGTGAAACGTAACCAATTTGACGTCGCCATGATTGTAATGAATAGTTCGTAATTGCATCTTTCCCTAATTTAATAGCACCGCTAGTTGGCTCATAAAAACGTTCTAATAGTGAAAATAATGTCGTTTTCCCGCTACCACTTGGCCCTACGATCGCTGTTACTTTTCCTGATTCAATTGTGAAATCAATATTCTTTAACACTTGCTCTTCTTCGTTATACTCGAAATATACATTTTCAAGAACAATTGGTTGCTTAGCATTTGTGACTTTCACACCAGTTTCATGGTCTTCTACTTCATATTCTAAAATAGTATTAATTCTTTCCGTTGCACCAATTGCCTTTTGGAATTGTGTAAAGAACATAGATAATTGACTCATCGGCATTATAATTTGAACTAAATATAAAATAAACGCTACTAGTTCCCCAGTTGTTAATGCACCGCTAGAAACTCGCATCCCGCCATATCCTACGATAATAACAAGCAATGCCATTAAAACAAACGACATAACTGGTGAAATTAACGCTTGCACTTTTCCCTCTTTCAAACCAAATTGCAATAACTTCTCGATACCTTTATTTCCAGTTTCATATTCTCTTTTTTCTGTGTTCGAAGATTTCACTAAACGAATTTCTGATAATACTTGCGTTAGCACACTTGTAAAAGAAGCTGTTTCATCTTGAAGTGCTTTTGAAATCTTATACATTTTTCGTCCTAGTGGAACTAAGATCAGTACTGATAATGGAATAACCGTTAAAAGTAAAAGTGTCATTTTCCAATCTAAAACAAATAATACAATTAATGATCCGACAATTGAAATACCGCCTGTTAATAAATTTGACAAATGCTCAGAAATTAATGTCTTCACAACACCTGTATCATTTGTCATTCGGCTAATTGTATCGCCTGTTCTATTTTGATCATAATAAGATACTGGCAATATAAGTACCTTTTTCCACAAACGTTCTCTCAGTCCGGCTACAATCTTCTGCCCGATATAATTTAGTAAATATATAGATAATCCTGCAGCTATAGTTTGCATAATAAAGAATGCAACTAGCCCAACAATTTGTCCTGTACTAATTGACGAAAGTGAAAAATTATCTACTAATCCTTTTGTTAACATCGGAATAAATAAACTCGCTCCCGTAGAAAGCAAACTCATGAATAACGCAAAAACAAGAATCCCTTTCGAAGGATTTGTATCTTGAATAAGGCGTAAAAACTGCCTCCAACTCCCTTTTTTCTTTATTTCATTTCTAACTTCCATTTCTGTCATCTCCTCGTGTTAAACAAAACTGTTCTTTCTAAAAATAGAATACAATACAAATGTAAACTGAATGTAAACACACTTTTTCTGTTTTTACAAAATATACATAAAAACTCATCTTTACAACAGATATAAACATCTGATATTATTACCTGGTACTTAATATTGTTCTATGTGAATGATAGATAACCAATTTACAATACTATATAAATCTCCAGTTATTGAAAGGAGTATCCTTTTTGCAAACAAATATACATTCTAAAAAGGAAACAATTATTTTTATTCATGGTTTAGTCGGCAATCGTCGTGCTTTCAAAAAAGAGCATAAACGATTTTCCGCCTCTTACAACATTATTACTTATGACTTATTAGGTCACGGCGATGATAAAGGAGAAGCTATCGAATTTTCATTACAGCGTCTCGTTGATCAATTATTGAATTTATACGAAAAAGAAGGCATTCAAAAGGCTCACATTTGCGCTTTAAGCTACGGCTGTTATATCTCTACCATTTTTGCACAAATGCATCCAGAAAAAGTTTTGAGCATTTGTCATATTGGTGGACATTATAATAACCCTTCCCTTTTATATAACGTATTTCAAAAGTTTTGGGAGAAGCGAGGAGACGATTACTCTAAATGGCTCTCTCAATACGCAAATACCATTTTTCCAAGTGGCATACTAAAGGCAAATCCGTTCGCAGTCATTTCAAGAAATATTTATTATCGGTTCGGATTGCAATTACATTCATCAATTATTGCTCAATCATTACGTCACCGGTTAGAATTCGATTTAAAATCTAAATTAAAATCACTTCCCCACCCTATTCTATGGGTAATGGGCGAACATGATCATCTCTATAAATCTTGTCTTTTTGATTTAAAGTCCATTCTTCCTAACGTTTTATATAAAGAAATACCGTTAGCAGGACATGCAGCAAACTTATTCCGCCCCAACTACTTTCATGATCTATACGCTCGATTTTTAAACGGGAAGTTACAGTAAAAACTATTACCTTCCAATTTATTAAACTATAAAAAGGCTTCCCAAGTTTCCCTGGAAAGCCTTTTCTCTATACGAAAAGTATATAATCTACTTTTTCTTAGTATGCTTTTGTGTAACCTAATAGGTGCTTGCTCCAGTAAGAGTTACTTACAGAACTAATACGTACACCAGTTGCATCAGTTTCTGCACTAATGAACTGACCGTTTCCTAAGTAAACACCCATGTGAGAAGGACCTGATTTATAAGTGTTTTGGAAGTATACTAAATCACCTGGTTGTGGATTGCTAGTTTTTGTTTTAGAGCTCCAGTATCCAGCAACTGTTTGACGAGCGCCTTTATGACCAGTTTGATTTAATACGTAGTGAATGAATCCACTGCAATCAAAACCAGCAGGTGTTGTACCAGCTGTTCTGTATGGTGAACCATTTAATGATCTAGCGAATCCAGCGATTGAAGATGTATCTCCACCAGTTGTTGGCTTTTGTACGTCTTTACCTGGTTGTTGAACGTTATTTGTAACGTTATTGTTATTTGTAACGTTGTTTACTCCGCCTTTTACAAACTTAACGAAGTCTGCACTTACGTAACCTGTGCGGCCGTTATGGTTAATTTTGTACCAACCATTTTCAGCGCCAGTAACGTTTAATACTGTACCGTTTGTTACACCACCGATTACAGCGTTGTATGTAGCTGGGCCTGTACGTACTTTTAAAGCACCAGTGTTAACAACATAAGAACCACCAGTTTGAACTGTAGTAGTATTGTTGTTTGTAGTTGGTTGTTGTGTTTGGTTAGATACAGCAGAACCACCTTTTGTTACGAAGTCTTTGCTTACGTATCCAGTTCCACCATTGAAGTTGATTTTAAACCAATCTTGTACTTCACCAACAACTTGTACTGTTTTACCTTTATTTACAGAGCCTAATACTGTATGAGATGTACTTGGGCCTGTACGTACGTTAAGTGAAGAAACGTTTACTGTGTAAGTACCAGTTCCTTGTTGAACAGTAGTTCCTGTTTTACCACCAGTCGTTACGAAGTCACCACTTACATAACCAGTTTGACCGTTTACAGTTACTTTGAACCAACCGTTTTCTTGTCCAATTACTTGTAGTACTTGACCTTGTTTTACTTTAGAAATAACGCTATGTCCTGTACCAGCACCTGAACGAACATTTAATACATCAGCAGTTACTGTGTATTTTAAGTCAGATTTTGTTTCTACAGTTTTTGTTTCAGTTACAGTCGTTTGTGTTTGAGTTTGTCCATTAATTTCTTTTAGCGCTTCGTTTGAAACTTGTGCATGAGCAGAATCCATACCTGGAACTGCAACACCTGCTACTGAAGCTGCTGCTAAACCTGCAATTACTTTTTTCATAAGTTGTCTTTACTTCCTTTCCCTACTATCCTCTTTAAAAAAACTTATAAACTTAATACTTTACAATATTATCAAAGTAAAATATTCATTAAGTTCCATTTTTTAACAAGAGTTTTATTTTTCACACAGAGTTCATTTTAAACGAGCGAAGTGAAATCCGTGTGAACTTCATGTGAACTTTACCATTAAACTTACTGTTTTTGCAATGCTTTTTTCATATTTCTTATGTATTTCATTGAAAATTCGACATACCATTCATTATCTTAGTATATATTTTTCTATCCACTCGAAAAATTCTATTCATCTAACACAATGCAAAGAATGTATTTCTTAGTATAGTTCCTCCCATGAAGTATACTCTTATCATGACAAAAAACACTTTTTTTATCAATAGTATAATATTTTTAGAAAACTATTTTTGATACTATCTATCGCTTTTAAAAGATTTGACGATTTGTAAGATTTAACTTCAAAAATTCTGTTCTAATTTGACGAAAGTACACATTCCGCTACCCATTTTTAACTGTCTATGGAATTTATAGGGTATTTATATTATCATATATATATAGTAGCGTTTTAAGCTATACACATTTTATTTACCCTACACGGAAAGCAATTGAATTTTAAGATGAGCGTTTTATTGCTTGCAAATAGTGGAATCAAAAGGGAGGTATATTTATGAAAAACATAATAGATGATCCTATAAATAAAAATATAGAACTGTACTATGCTTTTTTTCAATTCGTTTCAATTATTACCTTACAAAAAATATCAACTATTGAAACACGTAAAAACGAATTAAAAAATCAGATGAAAAATTCCTATCAAAAAAATCCTTACTACTTATAAAAAGGTGAACAGGTTGTATCCCTGTTCACCTTTTTATAAGTAGCAAAACCCCGATTGGTTCAAATAATAATTAGTGGGGGATAAACAATTCCCCCACTCGTTCCTACATTATTTATAAATCTTCACACGGTTTTCTAAAGGCTGGTATTCTTTTTCACCAGCATGTACTACCGGTTTACCAAATGGCATTTGCGCAATAAGCTTCCAATTTTCTGGAACCCCCCATTCTTTTCTCACTTCTTCATCAATTAATGGATTGTAATGTTGCAATGTAGCACCAAACCCTTCAATTTCCAAAGCTGTCCAAATTGCAAATTGTAACATTCCAGAGGATTGCTGAGACCAAATTGGAAAGTTCTCTTTGTATAATGCAAATTTTTCTTGCAGTTCTTCCACCACTTCACTATCTTCGAAGTATAAAACTGTTCCATAACCACTTTTAAATGCATTCATTTTTTCTTCCGTAGAAGCGAAGTTATTTTCAGGTACAATTTTTCGTAACGTTTCTTTCGTAATATCCCATAACTTATCGTGTTGTTCTCCAAGCAAGACGACAACGCGAGCACTCTGAGAGTTAAAAGCTGAAGGTGTATGTTTTACAGCATGATAAATCACTTCTTGAATTTTTTCATCAGAAACTACTTGTTCTTTACTAATTGCGTAAATAGATCTTCTGTCTTCAATCGCTGAGTAAAAATCTTTTACCATCATAATTCCCTCCAATTTTCATTTGAGGCTTTTTCCTATGTACACATCATATGCCCCTCAAAACTTATCATTAATAAGTTTCTAACTTTATAATATAAACAAACAATAATAAACTCAAATAATAACACTCACATTTTTTACCTTTTTACTTTATTAGTGCTAAAAAATAAAAGGCAATTTGTTGTTACCGATAGTACGTAACAACAAATTGCCTTTCTTATATGATGATCCAACTCAGTATTTCACTTAATTAACTAAGCCAAATGCATAAGACATTAGCTTATTCGTCTCTGTAAAACGCTTTGTTTTACCTTTTGTTCCCATAACAACTGTAATAATACGAGTATCACCTTGTTTTGCTGTACCCGTAAAACAATACCCTGCGCTATCTGTAAATCCTGTTTTTAATCCGTCTATTCCTTCTATATATAAAGCTTTATTATTTTTGTTTAACATATCATTTGTACTTATAACATTAATATTATTAAATGCTAACTGACTTTGACGTAAGTGAGTCACTTCTAATATTTCTGGGTAATCTTTTATAAGATGATACGCCAAGTTTGCTACATCACCAGCCGTCATTTTTGTTTCACTTCCATCTGGCTCTTGTAATCCAGAAGCATTTGCAAATTTAGCATGTTCCGACATTTTTAACTGTTTCGCTTTTGCATTCATAAGCTGAACGAAATCTTTCTCCGATTTTGCCATATGTTCTGCTAAAGCCACAGCTGAATTATTAGCTGACTCAATCATTAATGCATGATATAAATCTTTAACAGTTAATGTGTCATTAACTTGTACTGGGATTCTCGCTCCCTCTGTTTGTGCCGCTTTCGCACTCATTTTCACCGGATCTTCCCAGCGAACTTTCCCATTATGTACATTTTCTAATAGAAGATATGCTGTCATCATCTTAGACATACTTGCTGGCGCAAAAGCCTCATTTTCATTATGTTGATAAATAATATCTCCATTACTCGCATCAATAATCATAGCTGCTTTTGCATCAATTTCCGGTGGTATGTACTTTGGTGGGACTACTTTTTCAACTAATTCTGTTTTAGGTAGTTCTGCCACTTGTAAAGGTTGTCCCTCTATACTTGTTGCACTCTTTTGAGTTACTTGGAATAAGAACCAACATATCCCTAAAACAATGACTAATAGGACTGTCAGCCTTCCCCATTTTAACCGCTTCATTTCAAAACTCCTTTAACAAACCTTTTATACACTCACATTTAACCATAACAATTTTCCCTTTATATCGTCAAGGTAAAAAGCATATTTATTCATCTACAGTAATTATTATTTCAATGCATGTATGTTACAATAACAATACTGAAATATAAGAATATTCAATGATAAATCCTTATGAATAAAACTATTAATAGAAAGGATTCATACAAACGCCACTTCCAAAATCATTAAAATACGGAGACACAATTGGGATTTACTCACCTTCTTCTCCAGTAACCTACACTTCTCCTAAAAGATTTGAACGAGCGAAATCTTACTTACAACAGAAAGGATTTCATATATTAGAAGGTTCACTAACAGGTCGATATGATTATTATCGTTCGGGTAGTATACAAGAGCGTGCTGAGGAACTAAATGCTTTAATAAGAAATCCTAATGTTTCTTGTATCATGTCAACAATTGGTGGCATGAATTCAAATTCCTTATTACCTTATATTGATTATGATGCTTTTCTAAATAACCCTAAAATAATGATTGGGTATTCAGATGCAACTGCTTTATTACTAGGAATTTACACCAAAACAGGAATCCCTACATTTTATGGACCAGCTCTCGTCCCTTCTTTTGGCGAATTTGAACCTTTTGTTGATTGCACATACAAATATTTTGCTGAAACTTTACTACATGATCATTCTCTTCCTTATCATATAAAACAACCATTATTTTGGTCAGATGAATTTATTAATTGGGAAGAAAAGACGAAGGAGAAAGAACTTCGACCAAACGATTGGATTTCAGTAATTGACGGAAAAGCTACTGGACGTATTATTGGCGGGAATTTAAACACGATTCAAGGAATTTGGGGTAGCCCTTATATGCCACATATTCAAGAGGGTGACATTCTCTTTATTGAGGACAGTTCAAAAGATTCAGCTACTATTGAAAGAAGCTTTTCATTCCTTAAAATTAACGGTGTATTCGATAAAATTTCAGGTATCATTCTTGGAAAACATGAGCAATTTGATCATTGTGGTACAAATCGAAAACCTTTTGAAATACTATTAGAAGTACTTCAAAATCAAAGAATTCCTTTTCTAGCAGACTTCGATTGTTGCCATACACATCCAATGATTACCATACCTATTGGTGTTCAAGTAGAGTTGGATGCAACAAATAAAACGATACATATTATAGAATCTTGGAAAAAATGAATACACGGCTTTTATTGTTTTACAATAAAAGCCATGTTACTATATAATTTGGAATGTGAAAGATTAAACTAAATACGTTTCAATATCTATCATTAGAAAAATTAGGTATAAATATATATTTATATGCAAAAGAGAGTGAATAAATGAAACCAACTATTAAAAATTACTTATTTTTACATGTAGCTTTTTTGATATATTCTATCATTATGGTTTACATGAAATGGGCGGCTAAATTTCCCATTGCTTCCATCTCATTTTTTATTGCTTATTTCGGACTAGTTATACTTTTATTTGGATATGCAATTTTATGGCAACAAGTAATTAAACATTTCGAAATATCAAAAGCATATTCACATCGCGGGATTATTATACTATGGTCAATGCTTTGGTCAGTATTTCTATTTGGAGATACGATTCAGTGGAATCATTTACTTGGTGCAGCTATTATTATCGTCGGAATTGTGGTGGTGACAAAAGATGAATAGTTATATGTTATTATTTATTTTCGGGATAATTTTAGCTAATTACTCACAAATATTATTAAAAAAAGCTACTTTGCAACAATACGATTCTAGAATAAAAGAATATGTGAATCCTTATGTTATTATTGGCTACTCTTTATTTGTAATTAACGCTGGATTAAATGTTATCGCCATGAAGGGAATGGCATTAAAACAAGCATCAGCATTAGAATCCTTAAGTTATATCATCATATTAATTTTCGGTTGGTATTTCCTAGGGGAAAAAATAACGAAACGTAAACTCATCGGCAACATGATTATTATCGTTGGTGTAATCGTTTATTGTATCCAATAGTAAAAGGCTCCGTTTGTGATAAACGGAGCCTTTTACTATTGACCTAAATTTTGCACCTTATCTTTCAAATCTCGAACTTGATCTACCGTCTGCATAAGCTCAGAGTTTTTAAACTCTTCTACATTCACTTTCCCTTCTTCTATCTTTGTCATCGCCGTATCAATTAACATATTTAACTTTTCGTTATATCCGACGATTTGCTGATGAAGATCCTTTGCTACATCAGGCGGTGTTAATTCATTAAAAACGGGTATATCTTGTTTAATTTCACTAAGCTTCGCTTCTAATTCTTTTCGAGCTTCACTATCATTAACAGCCTTTTCAGCTAATGCTGGTGCATCATTTGCAAATGCACTTATTTCATTTACATAATCTGTCGCTTTTTGAGCATAATCTATGGAGTTCTTTCCTTGTTCAACGAGTGAACATCCCATCAAACCAATTGTAACTATAAATACTAATAAAATTGATTTTACTTTCATTTTAGGCTCCCTTCGTCTTTATAATTGTCTGTAAGTTTCTCTATCCTAACTTCTAGCTACATTACTTATAACCTTTTTTCAAATAGCTATTTACCCTCTTACATGCCCGATTACCGTTACAACATCTACTTCTATATGTACGCTAATAATATCTTCAATTATATCCGTATATCCTTGTCCTATAGCTGTTCCATAGTGTAATGTAAGCCCCTTCTTTTCATACACTGACTTTGGTACTGAAAAAATAAATCTCCTCAAATTTCTTTCATCAGCCGGTTCCATAATTAAAACAATCCCATCCTCATCAAACATATACGCTCGCCCTCCAACTTTACATTCACTATAGCTCAGTATTGCCTTGGTCAGCAAAATTTAAAACATAATACGTTTATATACACACTCTGCTGCACCATAAAAATAAAAAACATTCCTTCTTTTTGTTAAGAAGGAATGTTTTTTAAAAAATCAATTTCTAACTCTAGCATCTTTCTTTGACGAGGTTTTATTTTTCTTACGGGAACTCCAGCATAAATATACCAATCTTCTAAACTCTTTTTCACCATACTCATCGCACCTACTGCCGTGCCTTCTCCTATAGTTACATTTGGAAAAAGAATAGAATTAGCACCAATAATCGCATGTTTTTTTAAAATAACTTTTTCTGTTTTCACATTCCTATATTGATTCGGGACGGTTGGCCCCATTAATGTATTCCCACTGAAATCATCTAGTACTGCATATACTAAGGTTTTAGCTGAGATATTTGCAAAGTCATGCATTTCAATTCCAACTTCCCCTCCATATAACGCTGTATACGCTGATATATGCGAATAACTTCCAATTGTGATTTTGCCACTTAAAATGCAAAAATCATCAATTCTTACATGATTACCAACTGATATAACACCTGGATTATATATACTTGCTTTTTTACTAATCAATACATTTTTCCCAACAGATAAAAATCCAATTTTCTTTAGCTCTTCTTGACTATAAAAACTATTCATCTGCCGACACCACCCTTCTGTCCTAAACAGATTACAATTTGTTCTACTATTTCTTTCGTCATTCCTTCCCATAAAGGCAAACTTACTATTCGTTTTGCTATTTTATTCGTTCTTGTTAAATCTGTAGACTTATAGTTTCTAAAAAGAACTTGTTGGTGGCAAGAGGGCGAAAAGTATAATCTAGCTTCTATTTTCTGTTTTTTCAGTTCTTCTATTACTTGTTTGTTGCGAACTTCTTCCGGACAAAGAATAGGCATAAATTGCTGAACAACTGCTTCTGTCTTTTGGAGTTGCCACCCTTTTTTCATTAACCCATTACTTTGTAACAATTGTTTATACCATTCAGAAATACGGGTGCGTTCTTTTAATTTGTCATCCCATTTTTTCATAGTTGCAATCCCAATCGCGGCTGCGTATTCAGACATTTTACAATTAAACCCCATCATCGTACATTCACGATTTGTATCAAATCCGAAATTCCCCATTCTTTTAATACGTTGTATATCTTCTTCATTTTTACTATATATGAGCCCTCCTTCACCAATTCCGAAAGGCTTTGTTGCATGAAAGCTATATATGATCATTCCACTAAAATCTTGACCGTAATGCATCCCTCCATTCATTAATCCAAATCCCGGTGCCGCATCTACGACAACCGGAACACCTTTTTTCTCTAATTCTTCATATTCTTCTAAGTTCATCCATGAGCCAAAAGTTGCGTACGGGACAACAATCGCAACCTCTTCTTTTAATTCTTCAATCTTATCCCAGAGTACTGTTTTATCCATATACCAATCATCTATTGAAATATCAATAAAATAAGGTTCCAACCCACACCAAATAGCCGCTAATGGAGTTGCAGGGAATGTAAAACTAGGCATGAGGGCATACTTTCCTTTTTTTCTTTTCTTAAGTTGAATGGCCGCCATTAACCCTAACGTTGCGTTTGCTACTGTTGTAACAGCTCCCCTGTTCTGAAAAAATCCCGACATAATTGTTTGTTCAAAACGTTGATTTAAAGGTCCATAATTCGTATATATGTGCGATGCATCAATTTCCTTCAATTCATCTAAATACTCAATTACTGGTACAGTTGAAGCACGTAAAAAAGGAATATTCTCCATATCTATTTATTCCTTCCTATCATTTTCGGACAATATAGAGCATATCTGTTTCAGATAATCCAAATTTCCTCGCACTTTTCATTCCTTGTCTTTCAGCTATGTTATATAATTCCACCTTAAATCCTGCATTCGTTAATCGTTGAATGAATCCCGATTGATTATAAATTCTCACATGATCTTCTTGACCAAAAGCTAATTTTCTCAATTGTGGTGTTACAATTAATTTATTCTCTATAATAGAATCTACATTCATTACGATTGGTACTTGAATAATTCCCCATCCATTTGGTTTTAAAACCCTATATAACTCTCGCATTGCTTTATCATCGTCAAGAACGTGTTCTAATACATGGCTACACAAAATTACATCAAACGTATTACTATCATATGTAATACTTGTAACATCAATTTCCTTCATTAATGGATCCTTTGGTTCTATATCCCCACATACATACGTAATATTTTTATACTCGTTAAACCAATCCCTTAAATTCGCTTCAGGTGCAATATGAAGCATAGTATATTTTCTACTTAACAAGTCCGTTTCCGTTTCAATGTACGCACGATACAATCTTTCACGATCCATTGAACTACAAACTGGACATATCCCTGTATCTTTATTCCACATCTCAAATTTATATTTCGGAAAATCATAATCTGCTGGCCAAGGTAAAAATTTTTCAAATTGTTGATTGCAATATTGACAATAACAAGGTTCTTTCTCAAACATATGAGCAACTAGCTTGTTTAATCCTTTTTTAATCTTTTCATTATAAATTTGATCTAGTTCTCCATTTTTTACTGCATCCTTAACTATAAATCCCGCATTTTCTAAACAATAAGATAGGCTCTCCTTATAATCCCTCTCAGAACTTAAAAACCCACTATTATATGCATCTATAATTAATTCAATCCACTCTTCAATTGTCATTAAAATAAAATGCATTTGTTTTTGATTTTGTCCACTATGTTGTCTAAAATAACTAAGAGGCTCTTTTATATAAACTACTTTCCCTTTCCTCATCATATCTAACCAAGTTGCAATGTCATTAATAGCAGAATAAGCCTTCCCTTTAAAATACCCAAACTTCCCTTCAAACAAGTTCCGATTAAACAGAACAGTTGTCGGCTCACCCACTATATTTTTTAAATTTTTCAATATGTAATTCCCTAATTCTTTTCCTTCAAAAAGTGTAGTTTCTTTCGCAATTTTCATATTCAAAGTTGAAGGTGGTAATATCTCACCGTTCTCATCAATCAGTTCACGATAAGACGTCACAAATGAAATATTTTCTAACGTCAAAAAGTATTTCATCATTCTCTCGATCTTTTCATGATGAAATAAGTCATCATCTAATAAAAAGTTTATATAATCCCCGTTCGCAAGTTCTATACACTTATTAAAGTTTTCAGCAACTAACGGAGTTTCATTTTTAACATATGTAATACACTCATATTCACGTAAATACGGTTGAATCATAGCATTGACTTCATTATTTGTACTGTCGTCAGAAATAATAATTTCAATATTTTCATATGTTTGATTCAGAGCGCTGTTAAGCGCCAATTCCAAGTAATACGGCCTATTGTACGCAGGAATAAGTATACTTACTTTCGGTAAAGGCGAATTATTATTTATATGTTGTTTTTTCTTTTCTATGTTTATTTTCTTTTCTTTAATTTTTTGATAATAGTCTAATGTATATAATATTGATGGTGGAACTATCCTTCTTGCATAATCTAGAAAATTAGTTATCGCTTTATCTAACTCTTTTTCGTTAGATAAGAAACCATATTTTTCTCCTACTAAAATACTATGTGAAAAATCTTCTAATCCATCCATCATTTTATTAGATTCATTTAACTGTTGATCTGGATGTAATCGAAAGTAACTCAGTGTCTCTGCTATATATACTGCTTTTCCTTTACTTAATAAAGATAACCATGAAGCTATATCTACGTTACAAAGATACCTCCTCTTATCAAAAATCCCATACGGTTCTTGTAAATCATTTTTACGAAATAAAACTGTTGTCGGTTCTCCAATATAATTTTTTTGATCGACAATTACCCTATTTGCTAATTCTGTTCCCTCTATAATCGTATCCTCTTTAAATAAACGGACAGTTGAATAAATATGTCGTAGTTCTTTCCCTTTTTCATCAATTACTTGACGATGGGATGTTACAAGCTTAATTTCATTAGCTAGATCATTGAAAAAATACTTCATCATTTTTTCAATTTTATCCACATGAAAGATATCATCGTCCATTAAAAAATTTATATACTCACCGCTCGCTTCATTAAATAACATTAGAGCATTTTCAAACTGCCCGAGAGTTGACCTGTTTTTTATATAAGTAATATTTGAATGATCACATAAGTATTTTTGTAACACCTTTTCTGTTTCATCATTCGTACTATCATCTCCAACTATAATTTCTATATTAGGGTACGTTTGTTCCAACACACTACATAACGCCTCTTCAAAGTAGCGTGGACGATTATATGTAGGAATTAATACACTTACCAACGGAAGTTGATCTACCACCTCTTCATTTCTTTCAATACGAGTTCTCATTTTACTCTCTCACCTCTTCGCATATTATTTATATACGCGACACAAAAATCACATTATTGTAAACGAATGGAGCCTATATACTTTTATGCAGACATGAAACGAAATATCATACTTTTCGTTCCTGAATAAACATATTTAATAACACGGACATTTTATTTGCACCTTTTTTATTCATATGATCACTATCATAAAAATCATCATCGCAAAATAATGGCGAATCAAATAAATCTATAATTTGAAAAGAATATTGAGATTGAAAATCTTTTATAACGTTATAAAAATCTTCTTTTAATTTCTTACTACTACAATTGAAATAATGTGAAGTAACAGGAAATACAACAATTAGTGGTTTTATATCATGTTTTAACAATAGTTCTAAATATTTTTTGAAAATCGTTTTATTTTCAACTAAAGTATGAGGATATGACAATTTAGCATGTGAAGCTGCTCTTATTTTCCCGTGTTCTTCAAAAGGAATGTGAGGAGGAGTGGTATTCCATTCAGCGTGTATCCAGGGCAGTATCAATGATTCATCTTTTAGTTCATCTAATAAAATATACTCAAAATGCATGTTAAAAATAGAAAAAAGCGGTTTCGGCGTATCTAGGTGTGAGAACCCATCAGTGGGTAGATGAGAATGAACGACAGTATGATGACCGTCCTGAAACAATGGATAATATACTTTGTGAATTCTATATGATTCAGATGATAACGACATGTCGAAATAAAACGAGAAATAAGCTATTCCTATTAAACAATATTGAAAGGAATGATTGTTTGATAGAAGTTGTGATGCTATTAAATAATCATAGTATAAATCTTGCGATGGAAGTGTTAGTTTTATTGACTTTTTTGAGAGGAGCTCCGTACTTATGCCACAATGCGGATAAGATAAGCCCGTCGCAAATAATTCATACGTCGGATCACCCTTTGCTTTTTTCATAGAAATGTATAAAGACATAAGATCCGGATTTATTTGATAGATAGAAATTAATTTATTCCTCCATTCATACATGTATTTTGTTAAATTAATAATTTTTGTACTTTGCACGCCCCTATTTATCAATTCATTTGTAATTTTTTCTGCATCCATTCTCCAAATGACTATATATTGAAAAGAATTTTCTATTTGAACAATAGCTGACACGTCTACAAGATGAACGATTGTTTTACATTTATTTTTGTCTAATGTATTTTGAATCTTCTCCTTTGATAATTCATCACTTAAAACAATAATTTTATACTGCTCCTTCACGTATATCCCCTCCATTATATGTATAATATGAAATTCATTTTTCATTCGTAACGATCATATACATTTGCCATCCATCAAAAAAAGAATAGAATATTTATTTCAAAACAAAAAATAGCTCCACCATTAGGCGTAGCTATTTTTCCATTACATACTTAATAAAGTGAAGCTTTAATCAGTGGGGGGGTTCTTCATCCCCCACTGATTATTAGTTGAACCAATCGGACTTTTATGGGCAGTTGATCCCCCACCTAACTTCTTTGCTTTCACTGCATTTTAAGGTGGGGGTCTTACTGCCCATTAAAGTCGGATAAAATTATATTCCTTTGTCTAACTCATAAAGCATACGATACTTCTCATTTTCTTTCAGAAGTTGTTCATGACTACCTTGCATCACAATTTGACCACGATCAAGGAATATTACTTCATCAACATGCTCCATTCCTACAAGATGGTGCGTAATCCAAATTACTGTCTTTTCTTCCGTTGCAGAAAACATCGTTTCTATTAAAGATAATTCTGTCTTTGGATCTAAGCCGATTGTAGGTTCATCTAGTACAATGATTGGTGCTTCTTGCATTAGCGTTCTTGCAAAAGCAACCCGTTGTCTTTCCCCACCAGAAAATCTTTTTCCCATCTCATGCATTTTTGTTTGTAATCCATCTGGAAGAGAAACAATATGAGAAGCTAATTGTGCTTTCTCTAAAGCTTTCCATATCTCTTCATCTGTTGCCTCTGGTTTGCCGATTCGCACATTATTTCCAATTGTCGTATCGAATAAATGCGGCTTTTGATTCAATACAGAAATATATTTTGATAAAAGATTCGTGTGAGCATGTTCACTATTCAATAAAACTTCACCATGTAACGGGCTTAGCGCACCTGTTAACAATTTTAACAAAGTAGATTTTCCGGTTCCGCTTCTTCCTAAAATGGCAATTTTCTTTCCTGCTTTTATTTGTAATGATACGTCTTTCAATATCATTTCATTACTATGTGGGTAACTATACGATACATGATTTAATTCAATGTCTATATGTTTAGATGCAATATAATCTTTATCTACATGTAATTCCTTTTCATCCTGTAAAACACCATTACCTTCTACTTGATTGAGACGATGGGCAGATTCTACATATGATGGAATTCGATCGATAGCATCTGACAGAGGAATTAACGCGTTTGTGACAGATAACGTCATTAAGACGAAAGCCGCAATAACGGTAGGAGCAATCTGTTCACTCGCAGCCTCATTTCCAGTCCATATAATCATTGAAATAACTACAATACCCACTACTAATTGAATAATACTGTCCCGAATATGATTCCAACGCTTCATTCTTTTTTCCGTTTTTAACAACTGATCATTTCGCTCTACATACTTATCAATGAATTCATCTTTTCTACCACTTGCTTGCCAATCAGATAATCCAAAAACAGCATCTGTTAGTTGTTGATACAAACGATTTCTTCCTTGTTTTAAAGTAACATGATGTCGCTTCATTAAAAGTAACGATACAAATGGAAGCAGAAAAACGATAATAGCTAGCATACCCCCTGCAATAAGTGCAAACACTACGTCAAATGTACCGATAACAAGTACGAATATGCTATATACAACTAATGCTAATATGCTAGGAAATATTGTACGTAAATATAGGTTTTGTAAATGCTCTATATCTTCAGATAATACGCCTAACATATCGCCCGTTTGAAATCGTGAACGGAAAAATAACGCCTGTGGTTCTACTATCCCATATAGTTTCGTTCTCATCTTTTCTAATATGCGTAATACAACATCGTGTCCAACTAAACGCTCTACATAATGAAATACCGCTTGTCCTATACTAAACGCACGTGTTGCAACGATAGGAACATATACAGCCATTACATTTTCTGGTCTAAGAGCAGATTTAGAGATTAAATAACCTGAAATGAAAAGTAGCATCGCACCTGAACTAACTCCAAGAAGACCAAGGAAAATAGTTACAGTCATTCTACCTTTATTTTGCTGTATATACGGTTTAATCCAGTTACTCATCTCTATCCCCTCTCTTTCCTGTGAACATGTAATGCCTCATTCTTTACAAGTTCTTCATACGTTCCACTTTCTATCATTTTCCCTTTATTTAAAATAAGAATATGATCCATTTGTTTCATCCAGTGAAGACGATGTGTTGCAAGAAATACTAACTTACCTTCAAACAGACGTAACATCGCTTGCTTTATTTCAAATTCAGTTTCAATATCAAGATGTGCCGTAGGCTCGTCTAATAAAATAATTGGCTTTTTGCTTAAAAGGGCTCGCGCCATTGCGACACGTTGTTCTTGTCCGCCACTCAGCATACGCCCACCTTCTCCAATTCTTTCATACATTCCATTTGGAAGCGATGTAACAAGTGAACGAAGACCGACTTCATTCATAACTCTTTCCACTTCTTCATCAGTTGTATTTGTTTCATAGAAACAAATGTTATCTTTTAATGAAAGCGGAAAAATATAAGGTTGCTGTGGAATATAAGCAATATTCTTTTGCCACTCTTCACGAGTAGATCCATCAATTTCCACACCATTTACAATCATCTTTCCAGCTGAAGGAGTTAAAAATCCTGCTAATACGTCGATTAACGTTGATTTCCCTGCCCCACTTTCACCAATTACACCTATGGCGCCAGTGCCTTTCCAAGTAAAGTCCATTCCCTCTAATATAGCTTTTTCAGATTCATTACTATTTACTTTTACATCATGTAATTTCAAGCTACTAGTTGAATTCCATATTAAGTCTACATTAGATTCTTTCTTTCCTATTTCTTTTTGTTGCTGTAAAATCTCTTCTATTTGCTCCATTGCCAATTGTCCATCTAATGTAGCATGATAATTCGCTCCAACTTGTTTAATCGGTAAGAAGTATTCCGGAGCTAAAATTAAAATCGTAAGGGCCGGCAATAGGACAATCGTCCCGTCTATTAAACGTATCCCTAATCCGACTGCCACAAATGCGATTGATAAACTCGTAAAGAAATCTAATGCAAAAGAAGAAAGAAAAGCAACTCGCAAAGTACGCATCGTTGCTTTTCTATATCTTTTACTTACTTTTTCAATCTTTCCTTCGTGCTGTTCACTTTTACCTAAATACTTTAATGTTTCTAACCCTTTTAACGTATCTACAAAATGATTAGAAAGTACACGATATGTCTCATACTGACTATCCGCCATTTTCTGCGCTGCTAATCCTAGTAGGATCATAAAAATAATTACGATAGGAATCGTTACAACTAAAATGATTCCAGACTCAATATCTAGTGTAAAAACATATAGTACAATTAGTCCTGGTACGATACTACTTCTAATCATTTTAGGAATTGTTAATTCAATATATGTTTTAAATTTCTCAATACCCTCTATCGATAAGGTAACCAGATGACCTGTTCCAACAGTTTGAACATATCGTGGACCTAATGTGAAATACGCCTCTATTAATTGTTTTCTCAGTAGCGATCCTGTTTTTTCAGCGAAACGTTCCACTAATATTTGTGACATTCGAACTAGCAAGTGACGTACTGCAAACGTGATTCCGAAATAAACTGTTTCATTTAACACAGATTGCACTGCTTCTCCCTGAAATAAAAACGTAATAGCTCGCGCTAAAAACACCGTTTGTGCAATAATACTAAAAGCTTCTAACATGCTAATGATTGTTAACACTACATATAAAACTCGGCTACCAGGATACGACGGAAGTCCTCTTTTTCTTTTCATTAGTACTCCAAATCTTTATCTGACTTAACAGGTTGTCTAAACACATAGAAACTCCATATTTGACTTCCCAAAACAAATGGCAATATAGCAATTGAAAAATACGTCATCAGTTTTAGTGCATAATCTCCCGATGCTGCATTATAAATTGTCAAATCGTATATTGACCCTAACGAGCTAATTAAGACACGTGGGAACATGCCAGCAAACACACTCGCACTTAGTAAAATGATTGTTAAACTTGTCATAAAGAAAGCCCAACCATCTCTTCTTCTTTTATTTAATAATGTTGACGCACATAACGCTACAAAAGCTCCGATTGGAACCATAATCCACTCTGTACCATGACCAGTGAAAATATCTGTTTTCCATAATCCTACACCGGCAAAAATAAGAAGTGCTATAATTGCGAGTGGTGCAATTTTCAACGCGGCAATACGTGCACGTTCTCTTAACTTACCTGTTGTACGTATAGTAAGGAATTGCAATCCATGAACAATACATAACAGAAGGAACATAACTCCTCCAAGTAATGCAAATGGATGAAGTAATTGTAAGAATCCACCTACAGCATTTTTCGTCTCATCAATTGGAATACCTACCATAAAGTTAGCAATGGCAACTCCCCAAAGGATAGGCGGTAGTAAACTTCCTAAAAACATACCCCAATCCCAAAAGCCTTTCCATTTATGATTATCTATTTTCGCACGGAATTTAAAGGAAACACCTCTAATAATTAAAGCAAGAAGCATAAATACAAACGGAATGTAAAACCCACTAAATAAAGTTGCATACCAATGCGGGAATGCCGCAAACATAGCGCCACCTGCACAAACAAGCCATACTTCATTCGCGTGCCAAAATGGACCAATTGTATTTAAATATATTCTTTTCTCTAAATCGTTTTCCCCCAAAAACCTTGAAACTATACCTACACCGAAATCGAAACCTTCAAGTACAAAGAAGCCAACGAATAAAACTGCAATAATAATAAACCACAACTCATTAAGAGATAACATACTCATCCTCCTTATCAAATGGATCATGGCTTTGAGAATCCTGTTTCGCTTTCTTATTCTCATGTCCTTTAATAATACGAACGAATAAGTAAACTGTAATTCCACCTATAATTAAATATAATGATGTGAACGAAACTAAAGAGAATAGCACTTCTCCGAACGTAACATTTGGAGATACAGCATCTTCCGTTTTCATAACACCGAAAACTACCCAAGGTTGACGTCCCATTTCAGTCATAATCCATCCTACTGTATTACCGATAAACGGTAGTGAAATTGCATACACCATTAATTTTAAATACCAAGTTTTTTCAGCTAAACGATCTTTTCTTGATAAGAACCATCCGTACGCTCCTAGAAGAAGCATAAATGTTCCACTCATTACCATCGCTCTAAAGCTCCAGAACATCGTGTGTACTGGTGGAATATAATCTCCAGGCCCATATTTTTCTTCATATTGCTTTTGAATTTGATTCATCCCTTCTACTTGGCCGCTAAATTTATCATATGATAATAGACTTAGCATATACGGGATTTGAATTTCAAACGAATTTTCTTTCTTCTCCGCATCAATTTTCGCAAATACTGTAAATGGCGCTGGATCTTCGCTCGTATTCCATAACGCTTCAGCTGCTGCCATTTTCATTGGGTGTGTCTTAATTAATTGTTGTGCTTGCGCATGACCGAAGAATAATACTAGCGCGGTTGTAAGTGTTCCAACAATGATAGAAATGCGGAATGATTTTTTAAACACTTCAGTTTCTTGTGCTTTCGTTATTTTCCATGCACTCACACCGGCAATAAAGAATGCACCGGTTGCAATTGCCGCTGTAATGGTATGCGGGAATTGTACCCATAATTGTGGATTTTGAATAATTGCTAAGAAATCATTCATTTGTGCACGTCCATCTGCTGCCATTTCATATCCTACTGGCGATTGCATAAATGCACTTGCAGTTAAAATCCAAAATGCTGATAACATTGTTCCAATTGAAAGGAGCCAAATACATAAAAGATGAATGCGCTTCGGTAATTTATCCTCACCGAATACCCATAAACCTAAAAATGTAGACTCAATGAAAAATGCTAATAAACCTTCAATCGCAAGTGATGGACCAAACACATCGCCTACGAAACGTGAATAGGTTGACCAGTTCATGCCAAACTGGAATTCTTGTAGAATACCAGTTACTACACCTACTGCAAAGTTAACAAGGAATATTTGCGTCCAAAACTTTGTCATCTTCTTATAAATTTCTTGTCCCTTTACCACATATAACGTTTGCATTAACGCAATGATAAAAGCTAAACCAATAGACAGCGGAACAAAAAAGTAATGGAAAATCGTTGTTGATGCGAATTGTATTCGTGCCAATTCGAGCGTTTCCATACTACAATCACTTCCTTCATAGTTTTTATAATAAAAGTTAATTGAGCAATCTTATCAAACTCAATTATTAAGAAATACGAAAAGACAAAAACATTTTGTATGTATTGTCGAAAAATATGAAGTTTCAGTTTTTCAAACTATTGTAATGCTATTTTTTACCTTTTCACTATTTCTGTAGTGTTTTATTCGTTAATCGAATTGTATAATATACCTGCATAGTAAATTCAGCTGATTTTTGACGTATTATTGACATCATTTTGTCTGAAATATGTCTTTTGGTATTTTTTTGAATTATATTTTCCTCATCGATAAAATGTGTTTTTTTAATATGAGACTTATCTTTGCATCAATAAAATAATCGTTTTTCTCTTTATACACTTGACTTTTCTACGAAAAAATGTCCTATTAACCAATGGATAAATTCGTTATTTTTTTGTCAAGAGAAAAATGTATTTCTAAAATTCAAACACGAAACAATGTTATTCAAAAATAGAAAATACACTCCCTCTTTCTAGACTAAAAATTCATTTTATTGTCATTTTTCTAAACTAAATTCATACATAAAAAAATACCGAGAATCGATTAGACTCTCGGTATTTTTTAAGTTATTTTGCTGTATGTTTTCTAATAGCCGGTAAAATTTCAGTAGCAATTAATTCGATGTTTTTCTCAATTTTATCAAATGGTACACCACCAAAATCAATTTCTGCCATAAAACGTTGTTGCCCAAACAATTCATATTGGTAAAGCATTTTTTCGATAATTTGTTGCGGGCTACCAACCATTAACGCGTCACGGTAATCTATTGCATTTGTAAATTGTTGTTTCGGATACCCACCACCGCGTAGCGTAAGCATACCAGCATTAATGTGAGGATAGTATTCACTAAGTGCATCTTGTGAATTTTTTGCTGTGTAAAATAAACTCGTTGTTGCAACTGGCAAACTCGCTGGATTAAATCCACTTTGCGCAGCCGCCTCACGGTAAGCATCTACTGATCCTTTAAAGTTAATAGCTGGGCCACCTAGTGTTGTTATCATCATTGGTACACCTGCACGTCCTGCTTTAATCGCACTAGCTGGTGGGCCACCAACTGCACGCCAAATTGGTAAGTTATTATTTTTAGCTCTTGGAATAACCGATGCATGCGCAAGCGGTGCCCTGAACTGTCCATTCCATGTTACATGTTCCTCTTTATTAATTTTTAATAAAAGATCCATCTTCTCTTCAAATAACTCTTCATAATCATTCACATCATAACCAAGTAAACTATATCCCCCAATACGAGACCCACGACCAGCCACAATTTCTGCACGTCCATTAGAAATCAAATCAAGTGTAGCAAAGTCCTCGTATACTCGTACCGGATCAGATGTACTTATTATCGTTGCTGAACTTGCAATTTTTATATTTTTCGTAGCTTGCGCAATCGCTCCTAAAATAACTGTATGAGCTTGCGTTGTAAAGTGCGTTTGATGACTTTCACCGACAGCAAATACATCAAGTCCAGCTTCATCCGCTAACTTTGCTGTTTTAATTAATTCATGAATTCTTTGTTCAGCACTAATTTTCTCTCCGTTATGTGGATTTAAAACATGATCCCCAATTGAATATAATCCAAACTCCATTCCTTTACTTGTATTCATACGGTATTTTTCCATCATTGCTCTCTCCTTTGATGAGGTGTTATTATTTTCTCTTTTAAAAACATTTGTAAGTCAAATGTTTTTCCCTATTGCTTACACCATCACTTGATTAGTCAATTGATAGTGTAAAAAAAATTACTCTTGCGGTAATTCTTTTTTTTCACTATGCTTATGAACTTTCGTCATTAGCTCGTATAACATTTTCTGCTCTTCTTCATTTAATACATCATCAAAAAACGATGATTGAAATGCAAGCTGCTCTGGCAGTGCTCTCTCTAAGGCCGCTTCCCCTTGCTCTGTCAGACTAATTGTTTTCGTTTTCCAATCTTGTTTTCGTACAATATATCCTTCTTTTTCAAGACGTGTTAACATTCGAGAAATACCGCCTTGTGTAACAGTTACCTTTTCAGCTAACTCCATTTGTGTTAGTGGTTGATACGTACGTATTTGCAAAAGCACATCAAATTGAGCAGTCGTTAAATCAAAGCGTTTTAAAAACTCATTTGACATCTGATTACTTTGGTTCGTAAATCGTATTAAACGTAACCATATTAATGATCCTATTGTATTATCACGCATGTTTGATCACTTCCTATCGTGAATCTTACTATCACTTTACTACGCAAGTGATAAAAAAGCAAGAGAAACCGTGAAAAATATCTCATTAAAGTATTGCATACATAACGATAAGAAAGAATTCATGTTTAAACGAATTCTTTCTTATCGTTATTCTTAACTTTCCATTTCATTCATTACTATATGTAAAGTTCCCGCTGCTTTGGGCCAACCAACATAAAAAGCCATATGTGTTATTAATGCAACCAACTCATTCTCCATAATCGCATTTTGTTTAGCTAGCTTCAGATGAAATGGTAATTGTTCTGTATTACCAAGACTGATTAGTGCTGACACAGTACATAAACTTCTTTCTCGTAATGTTAAAGTGTCATCTCGCCACACTTCCCCGAACAGTATCTCTTCACTATAATGTGCAAATACAGGTGCCATTTCTCTCATTTTCTCTTGAATACAATATTCAATGGATTCATTCATCATTTCACTCCCCCTTCACTTTTACCAATTGTGCCATTCCTTGACCAAATGACCAATTTTCTGCAGATGTCTCATTTACCGTAATAAAAATATTTGCACTTTTTATACTAGAACATTCAGAAACCTTCGAGGATATCGACTGATATAGATCACTTTTCTGTTTTATCGTTCTTCCCGGTCCACATGTGATAGAAACATACATCATATTCTCTGTTCTCTTTTCTCCTCTTTCTAATAAATAATATGGATTATATAAAAAGTGATTTTGTTGATAGGGTAAAAACATTTGAAAGAAATCATTTTCAGGGATGTTAAAATGTTCAATTAATGAAAGATGAATACATTCACCTATCTTTTTAATTTCTTCTTTATTTAATTTATTTTCATGATAATAAACGTTCACAAAGGGCATACATTGTCATTCCTTTTTCTTAATTTAACTTCAACAAGTTTTCATCGTGAAATGTGCAAAATCTCATATACTGTAACACCTTTATTCGCTGTAATATCAGGCTTCTCTTCATAAAAATTAAACTGGCTATATCCCCATTTATCTGGATTATATACTATTACATTTCCTAAACAATTTTCTACCTTTTGATCCACAATGATAGATTGAATCCCACTCAATGATTCACTTGGAGAAATACTTCCTTCATATTCCACAACATATCTACATTTCTTAAAATCACCCTTTACATTAACAACTAATGGAACACCTATATTTATTTGTTGCCATCCAAAAGATTGTAAAATATTATCGTAATACCCTTCAAAGATAAATTTGTTCATTCCTTCATGACCATTCCAAATATATAAAGGTGCATAACAGTTATAGAAATTTCCGTCCTTATCTGCCTCAGTAATTAAATAAGCTTTAAAATTCAGGTCTTGAAAACCATCCGTTTTATACCCATTATCCTTTACCCTTTTCTTAATAATCTCCATATCATAATCTTTCGAAAAAATGACCTTATATTGCATTCCAATCATGTTTATCACTCACTTTCCATCTTATATACACAATGATAAACCGATGATTGACTAACGTAAAATAGGTATAAATTATGTTTGGTATCATTTATAATGATATCGTATAAGGGGCTGTGATAAATGGAAATAAATGATCTTATTATATTCAAAACTGTGGCTAGCGAAGGCTCTATTAGTAAAGCTGCGAAAGAGTTAGGGTATGTTCAACCGAACATAACTGAGCGAATTAAAAAATTAGAACAAGAGTTAGAAACTCCTTTACTACATAGAGATAACAAAGGCGTTTCTTTATTACCTTCTGGTGACATTTTATTAGACTACACAAATCAAATATTAACGCTAGTAGAAGAAGCAAAAGATAAAATTAAAACGAGTGGGTCTTCTTATATAATCGCAACGTCACAATCTATTTTGACTAATTATGTAAGCAAGCGCATTAAAGAAAATTTTAGGAGTTATCAAATATATGTAGAAAATAGTAGTCATTTGCAAAAATTACTGCAGCAACAAAAAGTTGATATGGTCATTACTTATGAGGATTACCCAGACATATCGTTCAAAAAAGTATTTTCCACTTCAATTTCTATCGGCTTATTAAAACCGAAAGAAAAGTGTACCATTGACTTTTCAAAGGGACTCTTCTTCGTTAGTAATGACAAAAAGTGCCCTTTTAGGAATAAGACGATACAATTTCTAAAAGAAAATAATTTATCTCAGCGTCAACTTCAACAATTAGATTCTTATTCGCTTATAGAAGAGTTTATTCAGGACGGAAAAGGAATAGCCTTTTTACCGATTAAAAATGATAAATTAGTACCAATTGAAAATGTTCCAATTGAGAAATTAGCTGTTCATTTCTTTACGAATCAAAATTCTTTCAAACAAATCCCTGATGAACTATTTGATTAATATAATAGCTATAAACGAACTAAATTTACATACAGCAATAAAAATCCCTCCTTTCCGAATCTAAAAGAGGGATTTTCATATTCTATACAATTGATTTTTCACACATTTTGCTCCACTTCTGCACTTTTCTCCTTCTTATTCCGTTTCATATTCTTCAGTCCCTTAACCGTGCCAACTAATCCTTTCGGGAAAACTAGCAATACGATAATGTACAATACACCAAGAATAATCGTCCATCGTTCAAAGATCGGATACTCTGTAGCTAGTTCTGATAAATAATATTTTAGGGATTCAATAATTCCAGCTCCTGCAATGGCTCCTATTAACGTTCCAACGCCTCCAATCATAGTCATCAATAATGCATTTAATGTCATTTCAATTGAAAATACAGTTGTATTAACAAAACGTAAAGTGATAACAAATAAACCACCGCTAATTGCAGCTACTACTCCTGCAACAATGCTAGCAATAATTTTATAATGAAGAACTTTATATCCTAGTGCTTCAACACGTTGCTCATTTTGTGAAATTGCCTTTAATACTTTTCCAATAGAAGATTTGGTGAAAAGACGTAACAGAACAAAAATGATAAGTAAACATATAAGTGTTACATAATAAAACGTAAAACGATCACGGAATACTTCTGGTACACCAAATGTAAAACCATCTCCTCCGTGAGTGAGCCCACGCCATTTTTCAGCAAGTACGAAAAACAACTGTGAAATAGCAAGTGTTAACATCGCATAAAAATGACTTTTCAGCCGTAAAGAAAGCAAACCAATTATATAACTAACAATGGCTGAAATGATAATTGCAGCTACTATCCCTATTAAAAAGTTCGTTATGGATACTCCTTGTCGATCAAATAAAAGTGCTACGCCATATGCTCCGATTCCAAAGAACATACAATGGCCGAACGATACAATTCCGGTATATCCAAGCAATACATCAAAACTCATTGCAAAAATAGCAAAGATGAAGATTTGAGTGAACAAAATTAACAAGCTCCGTGAATCATTTACGAATGGAAATACACTTAAACAAATGAGCATACATACTCCGAAGTATACTTTAATTCGATTTGATGTGCTGTTCACCATTTCACCCCTTTTCACCAACAAGTCCATTTGGCTTCACGATTAAGAAAAATAGTAACATTAACATATTGATTGCAAGTGATAAATCCGGTATAAAATACGCTGTAAAAGCACCAGCTAATCCGACAATTAAAGAAGCGATGGCTGAACCTTGTACGCTTCCTAGCCCTCCAATGATTACTACTATGAAAGCTAAAATCGCATACTGCATACCCATCTCAGCGAAAATAACGCCTGAGTATGGTGCTAATAAGAAGCCACCTAAGGCAGCCATCCCTGCTCCTAATAAAAAGACGAAAGAAAATATCGCTTTTACGTTAATACCGAGCGCTTGAACCATCTCTTTATCCATTACACCTGCGCGTATCATAAGACCTATCTTTGTTTTTTTGAGCAATAATAGTAAGGCGATGTATATGATAATCCCAATTATAATAACGAACAGACGATATTTAATTAAGATAACGCCTCCGAATGTAAAACTTCCTTGTAGCCATAATGGTAATTTTGCACCAATTGGATTAGGGCCCCAAAATACTTTAATGCATTCACTTAGTACAAGCATTCCTCCAAGTGTCACAAGAAGCTGGCGAACATGATTTCCATACACCGGTCTAATAAGGAATCTTTCTAAAACGAAGCCAAGAAACATCCCCATAGCTATTGCTCCAATTAAAGCTAACACATAACTCCCTGTCATATTAAATAGCCAAACACCTGTAAATGCTCCCCACGCAAATAAACCACCATGTGCGAAGTTTAGAACACTCATTAAACCGAAAATAAGTGAAAGACCTGATGCTAATAAAAAAATGAGCATCCCTGTTGAAATCCCATTTACAAATAAATTGATTAACACATCCATCCTTCTCACCCCGGATTCATGTTAAGAGATTCCTAAATATTTGTGACACATTTCCTTATCCTCTTTTAATTCATGCATAAAACCGTTATGAACAATTTTTCCGTTATCCATAATATAAAAATAATCACCAATTTGACTAGCCATCATAAAATTTTGTTCAACGAGTAAAACTGTTGTTTTCTCCTTCATTTTCAAAATAGCTATCATTAATTTTTCTATCATAATAGGAGACAAGCCTTTACTCGGCTCATCAATAAGTAATAAACCATCACTATTAATAAATGCTCTTGAAATTGCTAACATTTGCTTTTGTCCCCCGCTTAAGAGTCCACTTTTTTTGTGCCAAAATTGCTTTAAATCTGGAAATAGTTCAAGCATCCATTCTATTTTTTCTTCCGCTTCTTCGCCCTTACCTCTAGCAAGAGCGAATGTTTCTTCTACTGTCAGATCGTGAAAAATACCTTGATTTTCTGGTACATACCCTATCCCTTTCCTTGAAATTAAATGTGTAGATAATCCATTTACTTGTGTACGATCATAATAAATTTCACCATGTGCGATATGGTGAAACCCCATAACCGAACGTAACGTCGTAGTCTTCCCTGCCCCATTTCTTCCAAACAGTACAGTAATCGTTCCTTTCTCAACAGTAAGAGATACCCCTTGTAAAATATGAAACTGATCTAAATACGTCTCTATATTATTCACTTGTAATAGTGCCACTATATAATCCCCCTAAATAAGCACTTTGTACACGCTCATCTTTCATAATTTCTTCGGGTAAACCTTCAGCCAATAACTCTCCATGAAATAAAACGATTAGATGGTCTGACAAACCTAGTACCATATCCATTTTGTGTTCAATAAGTACAATTGTACTATCTGGATGTTTCTTAATATTTTCAATCACTTGTAATATAGCTGGGACTTCCTCAACCGAAATACCTGCCGTCGGCTCATCAAGTAATAACACATCCGTTTTTAAAGCTAATAACATCGCAAGTTCTAGCTTTCTTTTCTCTCCATGTGCCAAATCTTTTGCTAATACATTCTCTTTCTCCTGAAGTAATACTGTTTTTAAGAAACGTCTCGCCTCTCCAACTTGTTGCTTTAATTTTGCTGGACTCGGGAAAAAACTATAGTAATCTTGTACGAATGATTGAACACTTAAACGGACATTTTCAAGTACCGTTAATTCTGGGAATATGTTTGTAAGCTGAAAAGAGCGACCGATTCCTAAGCGTGTTCGATCTGAAATCGATAGTTTTGTAATATCTTGCCCTTTAAAATACACTTCACCTGTTGTGGGTGAAATCTGTCCACTTAGTAAATTAAATAATGTTGTCTTACCCGCACCATTTGGCCCGATAATAGAAATGAGTTTTCCTTTTTGTACAGTTAAATTTACATCTTTAATAACATGATGCTCGCCAAAAGATACACTAAGATTTTTCGTTTCTAGCAAATGTGTCATGAAATCCCCCCTTTAAAGCTTTCAGTATGAAAAAAATACGTACAAAGAGGGGATCCCCTCTTTATACAAAAGCAACAGAAAATTCAGTCTATTTATTCTGAACTGGTGGCTCTGTTTCTTTCATCGTTAATTCTCGCTCTAATACTGGCACTGGATAGTCAACACCATCTTGCTTTTTCAACGTGATAGAATAAAGCGTCTGCATCGCTTGGTGATCCTTTTCTCTAAACTTCATCTTTCCTTTCGGTGTATCAAATTCCATTCCTTCCATTTTCTTAATTAATGTATCTACATCTGTATCACCTTTTGTTTTCTTTAACGCTTCTACAATAGAAATTGCCGCTGACATTCCCCCTGCTGTAAATAAATCTGGCACCGCACCATTAAATCGTTTTTTATGTTCTTCTACTAACCAATCATTCACCTTATTTTTCGGGAGTGTATGATAATATACCGAAAACCCTTGCATTCCTACTAACGCATCCATCGTTTTTAATGCCGGAATATCTGGTGCACCAGTAGAAATTTTAATACCTTGCGCTTCCACATTCATATCTTTCAACTGTTTCCAAGGTGAATTTGCCCCTGCCCAAACAATAAATAAATAATCTGGTTTTGAGCTAATGATATTTTGAATATTTGCAGTGAAGTCAGTCGAATTTGTATCAGCATATTGCTCGTTCACAATATTTGCACCTAATTTCTTCGCTCCAGCTTTAAATGCAGCAATCCCTTCACGGCCAAATGCATTATCCGGGGCAAATGTCGCAATCTTTACATCTTTTTTTGCAATTGCAGCTGCTCCTGCAATTGCATCTTGCGAAGAGCTTCTTCCTGTTCTAAAAACATACTTATTCCAATTCTTTCCGGTAATACTATCAGCAACTGCCGGTTCTACGACCATTATTTTTTCATATTCTTCAGCTAATGGTAAAACTGCTAATGTATCACTTGAGCTAGACGATCCGACTAAAAAATCGACTTTCTCTTCTTCTAATAACTTCGTAGCTTTTTTAACGGCTACCTCTGCTTTTGTTTCCGTATCTTCTACAACAAACTTAATCTTCTTCCCTTCCACTTTCCCAGTTCCACCGGTTGCATAGTCTAATCCTAATTCAAATCCGTTCACTGTTTGTTTTCCATATGATTCTAATGGACCTGTTAATGAAGCAAGAACCCCTACTTTAATCGTCTTTTCATCTTCTGTACTTGCCTTCTTTCCTGAACAAGCTGCCGTTATGAATAACGATCCTAAAACACAACCAGTAGCCATCATTCTTAGCCATTTACGTTTTTTCATCGACATTGTGATCCTCCCCATATTTTACTTTCTGATAGAATCAAACACGCCAAAGTCCCCTGTCCGTAATCATGACTAACTATAAGATAGGTAATGGAAAACTCTTGTAGTATCCTCTACATTCGGCACAAATCTATAATCACCTTCCTATTTAATGGAAACGGACATACAATCAATATATATTCTACTTTCCAATTGAAAATACTGTTTCGTTGCAGTATTAATCATGAAAAAAGCTACAATAATTAACTTAAGTTCTTAAGTCAATTATTGCAGCCTATGTAAAAAACACTTAATTATTTTCCACTTCCTCTAACCCTTCAGCCAATTGCTTCTTATCTAGCCCTTCCCCTATTACTACTAAGTTCGTTGGGAAACCGAAGTCTTGTTCCAGTAAAGTCGGTACTCCGAACGAGTATTGGAATAAGTGAGGATATTTGTCCCCATGAAATTTCACAAAACCTTTTACGCGATAAATACTATCTGGTAAATTTGAAAGCCATTCGTATAATTTATCTTGATCAATCGATTTCGTAAATTGATACGTCATCGTTTGTATATGTAAATGCTGTTTTACATGTAGTGTCTCATGTTCCGCGTTATTCGTAAATTCAGCTTCTTCTATGTCTTCTAAAGATATATTACAATATTTTGTTTCAAACAATTTCGCATGATTATTTATCACTTTCACTTCTTCTATTACTTTGTTCTTATCCGCACCTGTTAGTAAATCTGATTTATTAATTAAAATGTGACTACCAAACTTCAGTTGCTCATGCAATAATTGCTGAACGTTTGCACTTAATACACTTCGATTTAACCATCTTACTGCATCTAAAACGACTACAATGGATTTCACTTCTAAGAAAGGTGCTAAAATTGGTGATACACATGCATCTAACACTTCAATTGGATGCGCAACACCTGTCGTTTCTATATAAATGACATCTGGGCTTTCTTGCTGATATAACGAATGCAACTGTATTTCAAGCTCTTCTTTTAACGTACAACAAATACATCCTTTCAGAAGTTCCCTTAAAACATTCTCTTTTCCAATAATATCGGTATCTACCGAGTATTCACCAATTTCATTCATCAATACTGCAACTTTTCTATTCTTCTTTTTCTCCGCTAACAATAAATTTTGTAATAGCGTTGATTTTCCACTACCTAAAAAGCCACCTAATATATGAATTTCTACTTTATTCATTTGATCGACCATCCATTTCTTTATTTCAAACGTATTCAAAGCGTAATAATTACGATTTATATTTATTATTTTATTAAAAGAGTCGTGATTTGTAAATATATCTTCACTGTTCGTTTACTTCATACGCAACTCTAATTCCAGACTCTATTGCTCCTTGCATCCATCCATGTGTTAATGTCGTATGCTCTCCTGCAAAATGTACTTTCCCAGATGGTGGTGTAATATACGGAAATAACTCGAGCTCTTGGCCCGGTTCGAACGCTGTAAATGCGCCGCAAGAATACGGATTTTGACTCCAGCTAAAAGAGGTTCCAGTGACAAACTCACTATAGACGATGTCACCGTATATTTCCGCTAAATTTTTTAATGCGTAACGAATACGATCTCTTTGCGAGAGACTATCCCATGTTAATGCCTCATCTGCCCACGTATAACTTGCTATAACGATAGCTGGTCCTGGAGTATGAATGCCATAGCTCGGATAGTATGTAAAACGTATAGGTAAATCTGTAATAGATTTACCACCACACTGTCCCGCTTTCTCCCAAAATCTACTTTTAAACTCTATCGCAATTTTCGTTGCAGCAATATAATTTAATTCACGAATTGCTCTTCTTTTAAAATAAGAGAATAAATAATATGGCCGAACTTCTACAAATCGTAACGCTGAAAATGGAATTGTAATAATAGCAAAATCACTTGTTATTGTAAATTGCTCTAACGTTTGTTCATGATTTCCTTGTAACATTACTTTATTATCTTCTTGTATGATTTTATCAACCTTATACGGCATTAAAATATGTTCTCTTAATTGTGGTAAGAATGCATTCGATAACTTATCCATTCCACCAGTTATTTCATAATATTTCGTTGTTGAAGTAAAGAAAATCATTTCACGTAATACTTCAATTAAGGACATTCCCATATAAGCTTCCATATCAAGAAGTACCCCAATCATATCTATTGCACCATCTGAATAATACTCCATTAAAAATGAACCAAGCGAATACGTTTTATACTTTTTTTCAACGATAAGCCAATTTTTATCAGGATCCTTCTTAATGTAATTTAGTATTGGTTCTAATACCTCAAGCATTAGCTCTTCTGCCGTTTTTCCTCTTTCCTTATCCAAAACCGGATATTCAAGTACACTTGGATCATTTTCAAACACATTCAATCTTGTTTGAATGTTATTCGTGTAAATGATATCTGCAAAAGTTTTATTTATAAAAAGGTTTAAAGGTAGTTTAAATTTATGAATATACGCTAAGGTTAACTTATGGGTATCAGGGATTCTCATCGGTCCAGCATTAAAATATAAACCCACACTAAATGGTTCCCGAATTGTATACACCCTGCCACCTATTCTGTTATTTGCTTCTATAATCGTTACTTCATGCCCAGCCTCTTTTAATAAAGAACCTGCAACTAATCCAGAAATCCCTGCACCGGCAATCGTAATTCTTTTTGGGTTATTCTTTTTAACAAGCCCTGCATGAATAATATGAAGCATTTCTTCCATTGCTAATGGGTTTCCCATGCCATTTCCCCTTTTACAAAGGATTTTACTGAATTATATTCGGTTCACTTACTTCCTATGTTTCATGCAAAGAATTGCACGGATACATTTTCAATTACTTGAATATCTTTTATAAAATGTAATAAACTAGATATGACTCTATAGAAGTAAGACGTATTATCTTACATAATAAAATCAATGAAATTGCGAGGAATTTTGAAATGAAAAAAGGGATTAACCGTGTTGTATTAGTAGGAACAGGAGCAGTGGGATGTAGTTATGCTTACTGCATGATTAACCAAGCTGTGGCTGAAGAATTTGTTTTAGTTGATGTAAACGAGGCAAAAGCTGAAGGAGAAGCAATGGATTTAAGTCATGCAGTTCCATTTGCTCCAGCACCAACTAGAGTATGGAAAGGTAGCTATGAAGATTGTAAAGATGCTGACCTTGTAGTCATTACGGCTGGATTACCACAAAAGCCAGGTGAAACACGTTTAGATTTAGTTGAGAAAAACGCTAAAATCTTTAAACAAATCGTTCGCAGTATTATGGATAGCGGGTTTGATGGCATCTTCTTAATCGCGACAAATCCTGTAGATATTTTAACTTACGTAACTTGGAAAGAATCTGGTTTACCGAAAGAACGTGTAATCGGTTCTGGTACAACGCTTGATTCTGCTCGTTTCCGCTATATGTTAGGTGAGTACTTCGATATTGGCCCACACAACATTCACGCCTATATTATCGGAGAACATGGCGATACTGAACTTCCAGTTTGGAGCCACGTTTCCGTTGGTATCCAAAAACTACAGACACTGCTTGAAAAAGACAACACGTATAATCAAGAAGATTTAGACAAAATTTTCATAAACGTTCGTGATGCAGCTTACCATATTATCGAGCGAAAAGGTGCAACTTACTACGGTATCGGTATGTCACTTCTACGTGTTACTAAAGCGATTTTAAATGATGAAAATAGTGTATTAACTGTATCAGCTTACTTAGAAGGTCAATACGGTCAAAAAGATGTGTATATCGGTGTACCTGCTGTTTTAAATCGCGGCGGTGTTCGTGAAATTTTAGAAGTAGAATTAAGTGAAGACGAAGAATTAAAATTCGATCACTCTGTTCAAGTGTTGAAAGAAACAATGGCTCCGGTTCTTTAATTAAGATAAAAAGCAATCCAATTTATTTTGGATTGCTTTTTGCTTTATTTTCTATTTTTTAGCCAATTCCTCATTATTTACATCAAGTACATCTAATAAAAAGATGAAGATCGGTATCCCGATAATAAGTCCCCATATTCCAAGGAAATGTTCTGAAAAGATGAGAATCATAAATGTATAAAAGATTGGTAAATTCGTTTTCGCAGACATAAACTTCGGGTTTAAGAAATAACTTTCAAGAGCATGGATTACTGTAATGAAAATAAGTATGTATACCACGTACATAACTCCGCCTACGTTATATGCAATAATACAAAGTGGAAACAAGGAAATAATTACCCCCGCAACAGGAATTAATCCAAGTAAAAAAATCATAACAGCTAATACGAGAAGCTGCGGAAATCCTAAAACAATTAATGCAATGACAGTAAGAATACAATTTACAACCGCAATCAAAAACTGCGCTTCAATTACTTTACCGAACGATCTTGCAAACCTTTCGCCAAAATATGCAATCTCCTCATAAAAAATCTTTAGCTTACTCTCTTTAAATTTAGAAGTAAATGTAATAATACGCTCTTTTTCTAATAAGAAAAATAAGCTTAATATGAGAGACAATAATATTTGTAAACTTACCTTCCCTATATTTGCTATCGATTGATAGATGACATCTACACCTTGTTCTATATACTTTGATACTTCCATTCCGTTAATTGTCGAAAGTGCATATCTAATGATTTCATTATCAGGCGGGTTTTGAAAAAACAATTTAAATTGATAAATCAATTGCGAAATTTGTATCGTTAACACAGGTAAATATTTATACAACGTCGTGCCAATAAAGGAAACTAATATGATATACAAACAGGCAATAACAATTTTCCGGTTCACTTTCAATTTCTTTGAAATAAAACGTTGAAATCGATCCATTAAAAATGTCAGTATAAACGTAATTAATATTAAATTGATCATACTTTTTAATCCATATAATACTAACGCTACTATTATTAAAACGAGAAACCGTTGAAACCCTCTACTTCGAAAGAAATTTTTCACTTCATTCATTAAAATTTAACCTCCCCCTTCAATGGATGGAAATTGAATATATTACATTTTATGAACTTCTATAGACAATCTTTCTTACTAATTAGGAAGAATCCTTTTTTTCTTTTTATATTGTTAAATTCTATTTATATTAGCCTACTTACTTCAGTTGAGCTCTTTTTTTCGTTTAACCTTTTACAATTTAGGTGATTTTCTATTTCTAGACTGCTGCTCATACGCATATCCAATATTGAACAGTTCCTTCTCACCGCATTGCTTCCCGACAAACACTGCACCTACTGGCTCTCCATTGTTATCATATCCTGCTGGCACCGCTAATTCTGGATAGCCAGCTACAGCGGATAGAAGAACTTCATCGTTATTAATCATAACTAGAGCATCCAAACCTTTTTCTACTAAATATCTATCTAGCTCTTTTCTTGCATTTTCTTGACTCGTTTGCACTACTTTTTCAAACTCATCTTTCGTTATAGCAGATTTTTCAGATCCCTCAATTAATGTTTGTCCATATTTTATTCGTCTATTACTATCCTTTTTATTAAACGCTATAATCTCTTCTAACGATTTTACCGGTACATTTTTTTGCTTTGAAAGAAAATCGTTAACATTATGTTTGAATTCATATTCTAATGTTTGTAGATTATCTACACCCTCAGCGTTTAACTGAATATCATCGGTCAATATTGCACCTGCATCTTGAAGGTCTTTTCTTATCTTTTGCGCTACTTCTTTTCTATTGTCATCTTGTCGATCTATTGAAAATAGTACTCCTACTTTTTTCCCTTTCAAACCGTCTATTGATAAGTCTTTCGTATAATCCATTCTTTCTTTATCTTTCATTTTTTCTGTCATTGCATCTTTTTCATCATAACTTACCATTATGTTAAATAACGTTGCAGCATCCTTTACCGTTCTTGCCATCGGTCCTGCTGTATCAAGTGTTTCAGCTAATGGAATAATGCCTGATCTACTCACCATACCTAGTGATGGACGTAACCCAACTACTGATTGCTGCGCCGCTGGTGCAACAATCGATCCTGTCGTTTCTGTTCCGACTGCAAGCGGTGCAAAATCTGCTGCAACTACTGTAGCAGATCCAGAGCTTGATCCTGATGTATCAAACGTAATCGGACCATACGGATTCAAATTTTGTCCTTTTTTCCCGCTATATCCGCTAGGCATTGTAAAGGATAAATAATTTGCCCACTCAGACATATTCGCTTTTCCTAAAACAAAAGCACCTTCTTCTTTCAACTTTTTCACAATCGTCGCATCCTCATCTGCAATCCAATCTTTTAACACATACGTTCCTGCACTAGTCGGCATCACTTTTTCCGTCTGTACATTATCTTTTACAATGACAGGAATACCATATAAATTCGATTTTTTATTTCTACCTCGCTCTTGATCTAACTTTCTTGCTTCCTCCATCGCATTAGGGTTTATCTCTGTAACAGCATTTAATGTTATTCCATTTTGATCATGTTCTTGTATTCTAAAAAGATAAATACTCGTTAATTCTTCATATGACAACTTTCCATCATCAATCATTTTTTGAAGCTCATCTATAGTCGCATTTACGACTTCTTTTTCTTTTATCTTTACATTTTCTATGTTAATTCCTTTTAACTGGTTATGTATCGGTTTTAACACTCTATCTTTATCATATACGATACGCTCAGGTTCCTTTGGAAAATAATTTTTATATACGTAATATCCGCCAGCACACGCTAATAAGACAATGCCTCCAGCGATAGACAGCGTTACCTTTACCCATTTCTTCATGTTGCTTCCTCCACTCTATAAGATGCTTAGCTATAAGAAAAAGAGAGTTACCTTTTACTTAACTCTCTCCAATCAAAATGCTAAATGAAAAAATGAAAGATTTCAATCTAATTACTTCTTTTTTTGCATTTGCTTTGCTAACATTTCTTTTACTTGATTATACGTTAACCCTGAATTTTTATTTAAACGCTTTACTTCCTCAACATCAGTACCTACTACTGTATATTTTTTCTTATCATTCATTTTTCTAATTCCTTTCTCAACGGATTATTTCTTATATTTCTTCCCTAAATGCATATAAATTAACATCACTACAAAAAAAGAAGCTGTTTTTAAGCACAGCTTCCTTCTCGTTATATATTGGATTTCTTAATAAAATTTCACTACATCTTCAGTAGGCAAGAACGTTCTTTCTGCTGGTTGTTCGTTTGGTTCACCAAATGGCATTTGTCCTACTAAGCTCCACTCAGCTGGAATATTCCAAGTTTCTTTCACTTCAGCATCTACGATTGGATTGTAATGTTGTAATGAAGCTCCAATTCCTTCAGCTGATAATAACATCCACACAGTATGTTGTAACATCGCATTTCCTTGATGAGACCAGAATGGGAACTGATCTTTATATAATGGTGCATTTTCTTGCATTTTTTCTACAGTTGCTTGATCTTCAAAGAATAGTACAGTCCCTACACCTGCATGAAAACCTTTTAGTCTTTCTACAGTTGCTTCAAAGTTTTCTGCTGGTACGTGGGCTCTTAGTGTTTCTTTCACAATATCCCAAAACTTTTCATGCTCTCCATCCATTAATACAACCATACGACCACTTTGCATATTGAAAGATGTTGGTGCATGTAAAGCTGTTTTTAACACTTCTTCAATTCTTTCTTTCGTAATTGCATCGTTTTTTGTTACTTTACGAATCGAACGGCGGTTCACGATTGCTTCTTTTAAGTTTGTTGTAGTTGCTGACATTTTCATTCCTCCAAATGTTTGTTTTATAATTTATTTTGTTATTTCATAACAAGCGAATTAGCAATATCCATCGGTATTACATTGCATACCTTCAAATGAATTTGTTTTATCCTTTTCAATTTCTTTATCAATGACTCTTTGTAGCGTTTCTTTACTAGCAAGCCCTTGAATAACTTCCTCTCCAATCATGACAGTTGGAACAGCCATAATATTCGCTTCCTCATATGCGTGCTGAATTGCTTCTTCATGCTTTTCTTTATATTTACGAGTTACTAAAGCATCTTTAAATTCGGCTTCAGGAAGACCTACTTCTACCGCTAATTTTGTTAAAACATCAATATCTTCAATGTTTTGTTCTTCTTGGAAAAATGCTGTGAATACGCGGTGATGATACTCATTTCCAAGTCCACGTTCTTTCGCAAATTGACACCCTTCGAAAGCTAAATGTGTATATGGGTGCGGGGAAACACGTGGTAAACGCATATCAATTCCTAATTTCTTCGCAGTTGGAAGAATGAAAGCATCCCATGAACCTAATTTTTCTGGCTCATTCCATGGATCTATTTTTGAATATGGACTTGGACGTAATTCAAATGGCATCCATTCGATCTCTACATCATTCTCTTTCGCTACCTCATCTAATGGACCTTTTGCTAAAAAACAAAATGGACATATAAAATCTGAGTATACTTTCATTTTTACAGTCATAACTTTTACACCTTACCTTTATAGTTGTAATCAAATCAGTTACATTAATGATAAAAAAATATAAATATGATTTAAGCATTCATTTTTTCTTGCAAAGTTTCAAACAACTTCTTCCATCGCAGATTGTGCTTGTATTAATATAACTTCTAATACCGCTTGAATATTTGCTCCAATTGGACAATCTGGATTCGGTTGTTCATGAATATGAAATAGCTTGTCTTCTTCCACTACATTTACTGCATGATACACATCTAACAATGTGATTTCATGTAAATCCTTTAGTAATCCCGCGCCACCCGGTCCACGATTTACGTAAACAAAGCCAGCTTGTTTCAAGTACGACATCATTTTACGAATGACTACCGGATTCGTATTTACACTTTCAGCCATATAGTCTGAAGTACAAAGTGAAGATGGATTGTTTTTCAAAATAGATAAAATATGAACAGCTATGGAAAAGCGGCTACTAATTTTCATCGTAATCACCACCTCGATGTAATCATTATAGTTACAACCAAAAAATAAGTCAATCCTTTTCACAGATTTTTTATAAACAAATTAAAAAGTGTCCCATTATAATATACGAGACACCTCTTTTTATTCTGCAAATAGCGCCTGAAATTCTTCAATAAATAGCTGCACAGCGATTGAAGAATCCCTTAATGAAGGAACAGCTAAAGCAATTTCTCTCCATACTTGCGGTTCTAATTCTCTCGTTTGCACATTTTTTGGTAAATTCGTTAAAGATAATTCAGCTAATATTGCAATGCCTAACCCTTCTTGAATCATATTTAAAGCGGTAGTAACGGTCGAAATTACATACTCAGCCCGAAGTGGTACGTTGGCTTGTTTAAACATATCAATGATGGGTGGTTCGTATCCGCCCTTACATAATATGATCGGTTCATTCTCTAAATCACTAATTGCAATAGAGTCCTTCTTACAAAGAGGATGATCCTCTCTTAAGATAGCAACCATTTTTCCCTTCATTAATGGGACAATCTCCATCTCTTTATTAGGCAAAATTACAATTCCTATATCAACAACCCTCGATATTAACCAATCTTCAACTTCTTTAATTGTTCCTTCGCAAAGAACGACCTCTAAGCTCGGATACTTCTCCTTAAAATGGTTGATCATTTTCGGTAAGAAATGTGCAGAAGCACTCGGAAAACTCCCAATTCGAATCGTCCCCATTTCGTGTCCTTTCTCCATCGCAACTTCTTGTTCAATCTTCTCTACACCGTTCAAAATCTCTCTAATATGTACAAGAATTCTGTTTCCTACATCCGTAACGAGTAATCCTTGTCGTTTATCACGTATAAGAATCGTAATTCCTAACTCTGACTCAATACTTGAAATGGCATGACTTACAGCTGGCTGTGTCATATTTAACACCCTGGCAGCCTTCGTAAAACTACCTAACTCAACGGTTTTTATTAATACTTGTAGTTGTGTAATGGTCATAACTAATCACTTATACTCCTTATAAAAAAGATTCATTTTATTTATTACATTCGATATCATATCATAGTGAAATGAATAACAACAAGGAGGTCTTACCGTGACACAGCTTTCTCGAACTAAGACGGCCATAATCCTTACCTTCCTCGTTTTTATGTGGGGAATCAATTGGCCTTTATCTAAGTTTGCCCTGCATTATACACCACCCGTTTTATTTGCAGGCGTTCGAACTTTAATTGGAGGATTCATTTTACTCCTTTTCGCTCTACCCAAATATAAAGAATTACATTTAAAAGAAACGTGGCATTTATACGTTATTTCTTCTTTACTTAACATCATTATATTTTACGGGTTACAAACTGTTGGTCTTCAATATATGCCTGCTGGTCTATTTTCCGCTATCGTATTTTTACAACCTGTTTTACTTGGTATTTTCTCATGGATATGGCTTGAAGAAGCAATGTACGGTTTAAAAATTTTCGGGCTTGTACTCGGATTTATTGGTGTAGGTGTTATTAGCTCTAGTAGTTTAACTGGACATATTTCTGTCATTGGCATTCTTCTTGCATTAGGATGTGCGATTGGCTGGGCACTTGGAACAGTATTTATTAAGAAAACTGGTCACCGTGTGAATGCCATTTGGATGGTAACAATTCAGCTTCTTATCGGTGGTCTTTGTTTAGTCGGATTTGGCTCAGAATTTGAAAGTTGGTCTAGTATTGCTTGGAGTATGCCATTTGTTAGTGTACTACTCTTTATTTCATTCTTTGTTATTGCAATGGGGTGGCTTGCATACTTCACGCTTGTTGGAGCTGGTGAAGCAAGTAAAGTTGGGGCTTATACATTTCTTATTCCACTAATCGCTATTATTGTAAGTTCAATTTTCTTACATGAAGCCATTACGATTAGCTTATTCATCGGACTATTATTTATTGTAGTGAGTATTTGTTTCGTAAATATAAAGCCAAAAGCACTTGCTGTAGGGCAGCGGGTTGAAGTGAAATAAATATGAAAAAGAGCCTACTGTTTGTAGGCTCTTTCTTATATCTTACTTTTTACGACGTACTACAAAAACACACGCACCTACCGACGATACAATCGCTAAAATAGATAAGACTATCGCTATTACTTGTATTTTACTAGTACCTTCATTCTTTTCTACATTAGATACTTCACCATGTTCTCCTGTTAATGACGTACCTTTTGCAATTGTAGTAAGGGAATGTGGTTTTTCAGCTTTTTCATCGCCCGTCCATTCCACAATTTCTCCGTCTTTATATTGTTGGTATGCATCCCAAGCTATTTTTTGCTCTTTATCCGGATTTTTAGCGACGAAAGTAAATCGCTGAAACTGACCGGGTAAAATCCCTTCTCCTGTTGCTTCCCATACTACAGTTTTCACTTTTCCAACATTATCTTTTTGTTCTTCCACTTTCCATCCTGGCACTGGTTCATACTGTTGGAACTCTACTCCAGACGGTATTTTCAATGTAACTTTTGTTGTTGCTACATTCTTTTCAACTGGTACTTTTATCGTGTAAGTCTCCCAAGAACCAATGTCAGAAGTTGCTGGCTTTACAGTAACGTGCGCACTTACAGGTAATGAAAAAATCACCATTACAATTATTGTTGTGATCATTGTTGTACCCAATTTTTTTATTCGTTTCATTTTCTATTAGCTCCTTTTTATCTATACGTTTTCTTTATCTGCCGCCTACTATAAATTTATAATCCGTATCAAAGCTATCAAGAGATTTTGTTAATCCGTGCACTTGTATATTCCAGTTTCCTGTCATGTTAATATACATACCTTCTGCTTCATATTCTCCCTGTGAAACTGCCGAAACTTTAAATGATCCTTTTCCCATATTCATATCTAACGATTGAGTCGTTAATATAATTTGTTCTATATCAGTAACCGGTTGTCCGTTCTCATCCTTTAAAGTAATATGGAATGTATTTTGTCCTACTTTATTAGGACTTACATTTAGCGTCATTTCATATCCATTATCTAATTGTTTACTCTCTGTAAAAGGTCCAGTAGGAGGCATCGGTGGTGTTTGTACGTTTGTCATAAAAGCTACGATTACGAAAATGATAATTCCAATGATAAACTCTACTTTCACCGTAGCACCTAATCCTTGCTCCGCTCTCATTCTCCCTTTCACATAATGAATAATTCCCAATATCCCCATGAAAATGAATAAAAGTACCTTTGCTAATAAAACTAATCCATACTTCGTATCAAATAACGAGTGGATTGTTGGAATAAAAAATGTACTGTTAAAAAGACCTGTTATTAAAATCACAATGACAGCACATGTTGCCCACGGTGAAAAACGCTTAATCATATCCCAATACATATTCCATTTGTTATCCTCTTTACGTAACAGAAGAATAATAGACGATAAACCACCAATCCATAATGAAGCTGCGAGTAAATGTAAAAAATCCATAACGACAGCAATGTCTTTAAACTTTAAACCATATGCGTGACTATTAAATGCTTTCATAACAAGTATCCCGATAAACAATACTATTGGAATACTCCATACTTTAAACGACGATAGTTTCTCACGCCTCATCGCAAAATACGTAACGATTATAAGCAAACTAATTAAAGCCATTTGAGTGACCCATACATAACTAAAAACAGAAAGTTGTAACGTTTCTTTTAATAGTAAAGGATTGAATACTTCTAACCATGAAACATCAGCATTTATTTTCGCTTGCAGTGGTAGATTGAATAACAAGCTAATAAATATCCCTAATAAGGAAATCCATATTATGTTCTTACTCCTTGATCGAACCGAGATTGCATTCCCTTTATACATAATAAGGTTAAAAAATAGCACTCCTATAAATAGCGAGAAACTTGTATATAAAATTCCACGTTCCATAATCATGTCTATTTGCGGAACATATCCCATCTCTTCTACTTGTATATCGTCTGCTCCAGCTTCCGCTAATCCAATTCGGAACGGAATAACTCCTTGAATAGGATGGCCGTCAGCAGAAATCACTTTCCACTGAATAGAGTAGAGACCATTTTTGATATTCTCTTTTAATCCAGCTTCTAATAGCTTTTTATTTTTTTTATCAATATGAGCATCTTTTAAATCGACCCTTTTACCTGATGTATCTCTCACGTACAATGTATTAAAACTTGAGACTTGTATGTCCTCATCAAATTCAATTTTCACAACTGCTGGTGCTTTCTTCAACGTTTCATTTTCAGCAGGGTTTGATTTCACAATATACGCATGAGCAGATGCACTTTTTGGTATTAACATGATAAGCACACATGCAATGAATAGCCATGCTCCTAACCTTTTCATTACTTTCACAATCATTTCACTTCTTTCTTCCTCATCACTCTATTTTCATTACTTTAACTTCCCAAGTCTGAGTCTCAGGCGAAATATTAACCTGATTAAATATAAACTTCTATACAATATAACTCTTTATTTCTCTCTCGCCTTTAAACTTCTAATACAATAGTAACTACCTTCATAGATACAACTTACATTTTTAAAGTCGATTGTTATTATATCATAAAATATATTTACGTAAGTTTTCGAAATAGAAAAGTTATCGTGAATCATTTGTGAAGAAAATGTGAAATACATAAATAAAAAAGGTATTACGTTATTACGTAACACCTTCTTAAAAATATCCTTCTTCTATTTCTCTTCCGGATAATCACAATACTCTATGATTGTTCCCTCTGTATCCGCTGGATTAAGATAGATTAATCTTCTGCCGTGTTTATTAATTCGAAGCGTATGCTCTAACGTTCGAATGCCTTGTTCTTTCAATTCCTCTAAAGCTACATCTAAATCATCTACTCGATATGCAACGTGATGAACACCTTTACCTTTTTGTTTTATAAATCGGGCAATTGGTGAAGTGGTGTTATTTGTCGGCGCAAGCAATTCAATTCTATCTCCATCCACTTCAAGAATGGCTACTTCACTTTCAACACCAGGCGCTTCACTTACGTAACGATCTATTAAAGTTCCTGACAACACTTTTTCATAAAAACGTATCGTACTATCTATATCTCGAACTGCGATGCCGATATGATCAATTGTTTTTTTCATTTTATTTCCCCTACTACTTTATTTTCTTTCATTATTAATAGTAACAAAAAAAGCTATAGAAACAAGTTCTATAACTTTTTTATTTAACCTATTTTCTTATTCGTATTTGCTGCTGGTTGAATTTGATTTTTTACTTTTAAAACGCTAATGCCATATCCGATAAATCCACCGATAATCGCTGGGAAGATCCAGCCTAATCCTACTTCCTGCATCGGAAGGAAATTAGTGAACACTTGACTTACTACTTCAACGTTAACTCCAGCTGCACTTAATCCATCGAATAAACTGATAATAAATGTTACAGTTAAGCTCACTTGATAAACTTCAGCTCTTCCTTTGAATAATGAATGGAAGAATGTTAAGAAAATCAATACGATTGCTAGTGGATAAATTGCTGTTAATACTGGAACAGAAACTGCAATTAATTGTGTTAATCCTACATTTGCAACAATTGCACTAAATACACATAGCGTGATTGCAATTGCTTTGTAAGGAACATTTGGGAATAACTTATGGAAGAATGAAGAACATGCTGATACAAGTCCCACACTAGTTGTTAAACAAGCTACTGTAATCATTAATCCTAATAATACTCCGCCATATGATCCAAAATAGTAGTTAGAAACTTTCGCTAATACTTCTCCGCCGTTCTCTAAATGTCCAAGCTTTGCAACACTTGAAGCACCCATATAAGAAAGTGCTGTATAGATAATTGCTAAAATAGATGCGGCAATGATTGTTGCTTTCGCACAAACGACCATAATTTGTGTTTTCGTTTTTGCACCTTTTTCTTTAATTGCATTAATGATGATGATTCCGAATACGAATGATGCAAGCGTGTCCATCGTTAAGTATCCCTCTTGGAACCCTTTAAAGAATGCATGTGATGTATAAGCTTCAACTGGTGCTTGCATTTCTCCAATCGGATGAATAAAAGCAACGATTACTAAAATACCGATGAAAGTTAACTTAATTGGCGTTAAGATTTTTCCAACAATATCGACAATTTTCGCAGGATTTAGCGAAAAAAAACAAGTGATGCTAAAGAATACAATTGTGAAAAGAATTAAAGGTGTAGAACCTAATCCCTCTGGCATAAACGGTTTAAGACCAATTTCATAAGAAACATTTCCTGTTCTTGGTATTGCAAATAACGGGCCAATCGCCAAGTATAAAACTGTTGTAAATACAATCCCGAACACCGGGTGAGCACGACTTGCTAATGACTGTAAATCATCTTTACCCGAAAAACCAAATGCTAGTACACCTAATAACGGTAATCCAACACCTGTTACTAAAAATCCTGCATTAGCAATCCATACATTCTCCCCTGCCGATTGACCAAGCATTGCTGGGAATATTAAATTTCCTGCCCCAAAAAATAGTGCAAATAACATTAAACCAATAACAACTATGAACGAAAACGGTACTTTATTCGTCATAATATAACCTCCATTCAAAATAAACTATGTCATTTCCATTTTTAACTAATTGAATTTTCTGAACATTTAATTTAAGTATCAACTATTCTTGAACTCATTATAGTTTGCTATATAATATTTTGCAATACTATTTTCAAACTTTTCTTTTATTTTATAAATATACATTTTTTAACATGAAAAATAGACTAAAAAACCAACATGGTCATCCATGTTGGTTTTTCCATTTTACTATCAATTAATTAAAATTTCGCCGCTACTTTCTTAACGTTCTCTAGACCTTCTTCAACAATTTGTTGTGAGCGATCTGGATATTGGTTGTGCCCTTCAATTACAACAGTCTCTGGATTTGTAATGCCCCAGAATCCAAGTACAGTTGTTACGTAATTAACTGCCATTTCCATAGGAGCCACTTGTTCTGAAGAGTAATCTGAACCACGAGCACCTAACACAACTACTTTCTTACCACCAGCTAAACCTTCTGGGCCATTAGCTGTATATTTAAACGTTTTTCCAGCTTGAGATAAGTATGAAATATATGTGATTAATGGTGCTGGTACTGTAAAGTTCCATAATGGGAACGCAAATACAACTTTATCAGCTTCTAAAAACTGATTTAAATATTGATCTACTGTAGCAACTGCCTTCTCTTCTTCAGCTGTTAACTCCATACCTTGGCTACGTTTATATCCACCTGAAATAGCAATATTTCCGTAATAAGGAAGATCTAATGCAAATAAATCTAACTCTGTAATTTCTGTATTCGGATTTGCTTCTTTATAAGTACTTACAAATGTTTCATACATTTTTGAACTAACTGCTTGCTCCGCTGGACGATCGTTTGCTTTTACAAATAATATTTTTGACATTGTTTTATTCTCCTCTACTTTTTGATTTTCTTCTTTTTTACCAAATAACGAGCTAAATAATCCCATTTTCTTCACCTAAACTTTCTTATCATATTCATTATTCATCATCACAAAAATTCTTATTCTAATAAAGTGAAACTTTAATCAGTGGGGGGTCTTCATCCCCCACTGATTATTAGCCCTCACCAATCGGGCTTTTACGGGCAGTTGATACCCTATTTACAGTTAGTTAAAACTTTTTGTTATTTAATTACCTTATGTAAGTGATTGTATTACACCTACTTACTTTAGTCAAGTAACTTTAAATAAAAAATATTATCTCGAATTAAAAATAATGATTCCAATACAATTAAAACATCCATTATAACTTTATTGTTTGTATAATAGATGTAGAGAGGGAAATTCATATTTAGAAAGGATTTATTCATGAGCACTATAGAAAAGATTCAAACTTTTATTATTCTTTTTGCTGTTACATGCGGCATCGTACTCGGACAATTTAATTTCATACATATGTATTCAGACAAATTTATTGTTCCCTTCTTATTTTTCATGCTATATGGATTATTCCTCAGCATCCCATTAAAAGAAATAAAAAACGGATTTCACAATTTAAAATTTGCGGGAACAAGTCTTACTATTAACTTTTTATGGACACCTTTACTCGCTTGGGGATTAGGTGCACTATTTCTTTCAGATCATCCCGCACTTTGGGTTGGATTTATTATGTTAATGGTTACTCCGTGTACAGACTGGTACTTAATCTTTACTGAAATAGCGAAAGGAAATGTAGCACTTTCTACTGCGATTTTACCTGTAAATTTAATTTTACAAGTACTACTCCTTCCCATTTATTTATTTTTATTCGCTGGTGTTATGAAGACTGTAGCGGTTTCTGTTTTAGTAGAAAGTATTGTTATCGTAATCGTCTTACCATTTTTACTTGCACACGCTACAAAATTCATTATGAATAAACTGAAAAAAGCTGAAACGCTCGAGAATACACTCATTCCGTTTTTCAGCTCTGCCCAAATTGTATTTTTAAGTTTAGCAATCGTAGCAATGTTTGCATCACAAGGTAAATATTTACTACAAAATATGAATGTCGTTTTATTATTACTCATTCCTGTTCTATTGTTCTTCATCATTAATTTTGTACTAGGACAATTTATCGGGCGCGTTATGCGTTTATCTTATAAAGATACAGTAAGTCTAAACTTAACAACGTTAGCAAGAAACTCACCTGTTGCACTTGCTATTGCTGTAACAGCTTTTCCAAATGAGCCTCTTATTGCACTTGCACTCGTTATTGGACCGTTAATTGAGCTACCAGTACTTGCTTGTGTTTCACAGGTGTTGTTACTTATTAAGAAAAAACAACAATACGCATAATAAAAAACGTCCCGTAATAGGACGTTTTTTATTTTTGAAAAATTTCATACAACACTTATTTCTTATGTATCAATACAAATGAAATAACCGAAACTACAAACGTAATAATCCCAATAATAATAAATATAATAGATGCGGAAATTGACTCTAGGGAATATCCCGTTATTGCAATTCCTATCGGAGTTGATACTAGTAATAACGAATTTAAGAAACCGAAAAATCTTCCTTGCACTTCATTTGGAATTAACTTTCTATACAACACTCCAAAATATACATTACTTACTCCAAATGCAATTCCTGACAGGAAATAATAAACTGAAAATAATATCGGATTTAACGTCGTACCCATTGCCGCATTAAAAATTCCCATAATCGCAGTACATATAAAAGCAGTCGTAATCGTTTTATATGTACGAATCTTTTTCGTAATAAATGCTCCTATTAAAATCCCTATCGGTGATGCCGCAAAAACTATACTATACCATCGCGTAGAAAGATTCATTTCTCTAACAACTATTACTTGCAGTGAAAGTATACATGCTGCTCCAAGTAAATTAATGACCGCAGCGCTCATTAGTAATGTCTTCAACGATTTGTTACTATTAATAACAGAAAATCCCTCTTTAAAATCTTCATAAAAAGGCTTCTTCTTCTCTACTTTTAATTCACGTGGAAATTTGATTCTCATTAAAATTAAAAATGATACAACAAATGTAATTGCATCTAATAAAAATACTCCATGAAAATTAAAAATACTAATTAAAAAGCTAGCCATTAAAGGAATGGCGACCGATATGATTTGTATTGATATTTGCCTCAGCGTAATCGCCTGTTGAACATGCTTTTCTTCCACATATGTTACTAACGCTGCATTTGAAGCTGGAGTAAATAAAGCACTCCCAATTGAACGTATGATAAGTAAAATTAGTAACGGAATGTATAGCATTTTATTATAAAATGCTATAACTGCAATTAAAATCATAACGATACATCTCATAACATCCGCAATTATCATAAGCTTTCTTCTCGACATTCGATCTGCTAACGTTCCTGTTACAGGTGCAAATAAAATCGCCGCCGTTGCAATGGCAATGTTTACTCCCGAGACAAGTAATGGTGAATTCGTTAATTTCATTACCCATAACGGTAAAATGAGCGTAACCATAGAATTACCTATTAAAGAAATACAACTTGCCAAGAAAAAGTACGAAAAAATTTTATTGCTCCAAATACTTGTGCTATTCTCTTTTAAATCCTCAATTTCATTATTCACTGAGTCCTCCATTCTCCTCTTGTATATTTTCTTTAATTCTTCCTCACCACCTTTCAAAACCTCTATTTAAATGAGAAAAAACCTTCTTCAAAATAAGAGGAAGGTTTACTTATAACCGTATTCTTATCTATTAGGACTTTTAGATCCTACAGGATTTAGCACCTTTATTTAACATTAGGTTGCTGAGGCTTCGAAGGGCCAGTCCCTCCACCTCTCTTAATAAGAAGTTTTTATTTAATTATCTAAATTCATTATATTTTACATCAAAATAAATTCAATATGTTTTTCTATACAGTTAAAAGAAGATGACATCTATCATCTTCTTTTAACAATTTTGTCGTTACGTTAACAAAACCTTTCTAATTAAAAATGATAGGAAAAGTAAATATAACAAAAGCTGCCCAAAGTCCGTAAATTGGCAAATACTTCGTAACGGCATCTTGGATAGCTGTCGGTCCTGATTTGTTTTGCAAGAAACGCATATAGGAAAACATAATCCAAATTAAATTTGCCCAGATCAGTATGTTTACCCCTAAAACAGCAAGTCTATTAGGTGTAATCCCGTAAGAAGAAAGTCTGAATACAATAGCTGATAAAGCGACAGTGTCAATAATAAGTGCCAAAACAATTAAGGCAAAATTTATATAGTCTGAAATGTTCTTTTTCTCATCTGAATCACTCTCAACGATAGAAAATATAGTAACAGCCAATACACCAAGGAGTATTCCGTTAAAGGCCATTAGGAAATTTCGGTCCAAGAATGGATTTTTCCCGACCCAAACTACCGTTATTAGATAGATAAACAATGTAATCAAGACAAGCGGACTAAAAATTTTAGATATGTATGGTGTAATATTTTTAGCAAGTTTAAGATTCAATGATACTAAGTATGCAGCCACTACAGCGAGAGCGGCAGCTCCAAATAAAACAACATTACTAAAATAGAACTCTCCTATATCCAAGTCAACAAAGCTAAATAATCGCATGGTGAATACTGCTAGTATCATTCCGCTCACTGCCATGCTCGCGTAGAGAAGACCATATTCTAAATTAAATTTAATATAAGCTAATCTTGTACTACCTTTTGAATATTCATTTCCCGTAAACGCAAGTCCCAATAAGACCCATAACAATATAGGAAGATGTAAATACGCAAGGATACTGCTGTCTTTATAATTTAATGGCAACATATTAAGATACACCCCCGCAATTAGGAACAACGCTGCAAGGAAATAAATATTACTTTTTTTCGGGGTATTATTGTAAACAAAATAAGCAGCGATAAAGGGAATTACACCAAAAGCTAGGTTAATTGGAGCAATTGCTTCCTGCTCGACAAAGTGGAAAATGATTCTAGTACTTAGCCCAGCTAGAATAGCTAACATGCTCATGAATAAGAAACCTTTTTGAAACAGTGATATTTTTTCTGCATTTGTCTTTCCCTTGAAATGTAACCTTTCATACCAGGCAGCTAGCACCTGAGAATCAGAATTTTCATCCCATGCTTGTGAGAATGACTTTTTAAAAGCTTTCGGGTCTTTTCTATACATTCTCTCCAACTCATGAGGGTTATCCATATTTTCGATAATCAAATTTTGATTGTTCATAGTTTTACCTGGTTTGAAATTCTTATAAAAATCTATAAATTGTTGGCGAACCAAGTCAAATGCCAACTACCGAAAAGGAATCTCACCTTTTTCCTGTCCGTAAGGGGTGTGACCTTTTCATCCACCTATTGTGAAAGAATGACGGCAGGTTCCTGTTAGGAACGGTCTTTTCTTGCATACTACCATTCATCCAAGTCAGTAGTATGCAAGAGGTTATAAGAAATAAACCAGTACCTCCCTTCTATATTTAAATTTTAAATAATAATTGTTGATTGCTCATATAAACAGTTTTGTGTAGAATACTCCACAATTTCCAATTGTGATGATCTTTCCATGTTTTAATCGTTTGTAGCCATTTTTTATATACTTTTTTCGTATTCGTATCCTTTTCGCTTTCTTCCATGGAAGCAACAAGAATACGGAGTTTTGTTGTAATTTTGTTTTTTAATAATAGAACAACATCTTTAGGTAATCTTTCTTGGAAACCTAATCCACGTCTTGCGATTGTGAACGCAGCGGTTTCGTGAACACTAATACCAAACTTTTTACTATATTTTAATTTTCCAATCACACTTGTATAAGCGGGGTTTACTGTTTTAACAGAAAATCCGTTACGAAGAGCCATACGAATTAAACTGTTCAA